>JBFHJN010000013.1:0-43330 GCA_041595875.1 Coriobacteriia bacterium | reverse complement strand
CGGGTGTCTCGGGCGAGTGTGAGTACCAGTGCGGCCTGCACATGAACGAGGATCACTTCCTCTTCGAGGTGGTGGACCCGCAGACCGGCGAGCCCGTCTCGGAAGGGGAGGAGGGGGAGCTTATCATCACTCCTCTCACCAAAGAGGCGTTCCCGGTCTTGCGTTACCGGACGCACGACCTCACGACTATAGACACCACGGCGTGTGAGTGCGGCCGGACGATGGCGCGCATGCGCAAAGTGCGCGCGCGTACCGATGACATGCTCATCATACGCGGCGTGAATGTGTTCCCAAGCCAGATAGAGGACGTCTTGGTGGCGATCGAGGGCATCGAGCCGCACTATCTCATCATCGTCGACCGCAAGGGCTCCATGGATGACCTTGAAGTACAGATAGAGGTCGCCGAGGAGATATTCTCGGATGTGATGGCTGACATGGTCGCGTTCATCAAGCTGGTCACAGACAGGCTCTTCTCGGTGATCGGACTGCATGCGAAGGTCAGATTGGTGGAACCGGGTACCATCGAACGTACGGCGGGCAAAGCTCGCCGCGTCATCGACAAGCGCCAGACCGACTGACGTCGGACGCATGAAGAGGAGTCGCCCGTGCTTTCCGAGACGCTGATCTACATCATTGCGGGCGTTGCCAGCATCGCTGCGGCTGTGGTGATCGCTGTTCTGACCAGGCTCACGTGGAGGCGCAAGGTGCGGCGCTACATCGTCACGCTGGTGGGTGGCCGGGAGACCGTCAGATCGGCGTTCCAGGCGGTGGGACGGGTATCTGCTGAGCTGGCCCGGGCAAGTGACGGTGAGCTTATCGCGTTTGCGACCGACGTCGACTCTGAGGATCGCCGCATGCTGGCCGATATCGCGGATCGCATGAGCATCTCATCCGACGAACTTCAGACGATGGCACTGCCCAAGCGGCTGTGGCCGGCGGCGAACGCGCTTGCGGACGCAGCGGCCCTGTTGGGCGCCCAGGCGTCCGCGGTGAGTGGAGGCCAGGGCGTGGAAGTTCTTGACGCTCTAGGTGAGATGGACCTGGTGGGAGTGGTATCGTTACTTGAGGCCGCTGATGCCACTCTTGGCGACCTGCGTGAACGCTACGGGGCTTCTGAAGACGCTGTGTATGGCGGCGGGCTCTACATCTAGCGGGTTACGGAAGGTGGATCGGTGAGAGACGAGCATCCTGGTAACCGTGCGGACATCGCATACATCGTCGGCGCTGCACGCCCTGTCGCTGCGGTGGTGGTGCTCGTCGTGGTGCTCATGATGGCTCTTTCGGTAGTGGGACGGTACCGCGATGCCAGATCGTCGGAGGATGTGCCCGACGCCGCTCCGTCGGTAGAGAGCACGCAAAGCGCGCCCGCAACGGAGTCTGTTGACTCCACTGCGGTCTCCGAACCCGAGACCTCAGCCGAGGAGCCATCGGACGGACAGACGGTCGTGGTCCTTGTGGAGGGTCTGAACATGCGCAAGGGACCGGGCACCGACACGGTTGTGATCAAGCGCCTCCCGCTTGACTCTCGATTGACGTTGCTCGAAGAGGGCGAAGGCTGGTACCGCGTTCGCGACAGCGAAGGCGATGAAGGCTGGGTCGCCGCTGGTGGCCAGTACACGAAGACTGAATAGAAGGGGAGCAGGGGATGGCTCGCGTTATCGGCAAGGCAGACGATTTCTACCGGCTCCGTGTGATGCATGTCGACGAGAGCGATGGCCCCGACCTCGACTGGCGAGATGACATCTTGTATCGCCGCCCGCCGCGCCAGAGCGTGGACGAGTATGAGCTGTTCCGTGTGGAGGCGGTGCTCATCGACGATGAAGAGGCGCTGACGACCATCGGTTCGTTCCGCACACAGGATGAAGCCTACGCCTTCATCCACACCGTCGAAGAGGATCTGGCCGAGATGACCAAGTCCGAGTTCGAGGATACGTACTTCACCGCCCAGTAGCGCTAGGCTCGCTCATCGCTCACAAGCGGTTGTTCGCTTCACCGTCCACAAACGGGGTTTGCTTCACCGTCCATAAGTGGCTGTCCGCTTCACCTTCCGGCAGCGCAGGGTGATCGCCCAACGTATCCGCTCCAGCACACGGTCACCCTTTCTTCGCAGGGGATATGTTTCCGAAATCATTAGATAACATAAGATGTATTATCAGGCGTACAACCCGTGCTTACGAGAGGGCTCATTCGGCACACAGGGCTATTCTGCCGAGGCGAGCCGTTCTTGCAGCTGGTGAGAGATGTCTCGTCGTGTCACTACCCAGTCGGTCCGCTTGAACAGTTGGTCGTACATCGCGACCAATACGATCATGTTCTTGAGCATCACGAATCCGATCACCGTGAGTCCGTATACCAGTCCGTACCACCATCGGTATCGTATGTGGGCGTTCTTCATGGCTGATACTGTCGCGAACGGCCCGCTTGCCAGTGTCACGACTGTGCTGAGCAATAAGAACCAGTGTGTGCTAAGCGGGACGTTTCCTTGGTACTTGTAGAGGCTGATGACCACCGGAAATATCTGCAGTGTGACCAGTGGGTAGAGTTCTCGGTACAGCAGCATGTAGGTCCAATAGACCTTCTGCGTCAAACTAAGGTGCCTTGACGTCCAGAAGGCTCGCTGATAGCGGATGCTCACCTGCAGCCAGCCCTGGGCCCATCGTCTTCGCTGACACCAGAAGGAATGGAATGTCGTGGGTGCGAGCTCTGTGGATATGATGCTGCGGTCATGGACGATCCGGTAGCCGGCCAGAAGTGCTCGGGCCGAAGCATCGATGTCCTCTGTCATCATGGACCGGTCGAAGCGGATCTCCTTGAGGACTTCCGCGCGCCAGTAGCCGTTTGAGCCACCGAATATCGCCGTGTCCACGGCGATGGAACGGGCAGAGTGGCTGACGGCGTATATGCACTCGAACTCCACCGCGATCATACGCGTGAGGAAATTAGTGCCGTGGTTGCGAATGACGCTTCGCCCCTGAACCACATCATAGCCGTTGGCCAGCCACCGCCATGCGCGCGTCAGGCAATCGGGACACGGATGGTGGTCGGCATCCAGGATGCAAACCACCTCTCCAGTGGTTATGTCGAGGGCGGCATCGACGTTTTCAGCCTTAGACTCGCTGTCTGCGACTCTCAGTAGCGTGAACGCACTGTCCTTCTCGGCGAGAGCGCGGAGTTCCGTTTCTACGGGTAGGTCGCAGGGCGTGTTGTATGCGAGGATCACTTCCAGGCCGTTCGCGGGCCTTTCAACGGTCTCGAGCAGGTGCGAGATCATCTCGGTGATGATCTCCCTCTCGTTAGGCAGGAACGCGGCCACGATCAGGGTCGAACGTGGTACAGGTGGCTGCTCTCCTACCGGTAGACGTCCGCCTGTCGTACCCATAAGGTGTCTGAACCAGCCCACCAGTCCCGATCGGGCTCCACTGGATGCGCGTCTTCTTCCAATGGTCACTGAGGCTTCCCAGATGATGACCAGCGCCGTGAGCAGATACACTGCCGCGATGAACAGGTGCAGCCACATCAGTTCATAGCCGAGCACTCTCAGCCGATAGTAGATCAATGTCGGCAGGCCGATGATGAGAAGATTGGTGAACAGGACGCGTCCCCATCCGTACTTGGCGCGTCTTATCGGCGCGTCCTCGTGGCGTTCGTCGGCAGTCATGGCGCTTCCCCCAGAAGTCTTGCCGCAGGTACCGTGTGTGCAGGCAGGTTACCATAATCAGCCACTTTGCAGGCCGCTGCTTGTGAGTCTCAAGGATCATGAGGATGAAGCAGCCCCGGACCGCGCGATGTGTTCGCAGCCCGGGGCCGTCGTCGATCCGCGGACGTATCCGCGTGAATCACTGTGCGCTTACGCTTCGGCAGCTTCTTCCGCGAGGTCTCCGCCGAAGTCCGCACCGACCGTCTCGGCCAGTCCTTTGGACTCTGCTGGCAAGACCAGGTTCAGGATGATACCGAGCAGCGTTGCGGCGGCCATGCCGGGAAGCACATAGTCGCCGATCGGGATGACCGTGCCGGTGCCCTCCATGCCGATGCCGACCACAAGGACGACGCTGGACATGATGAGGTTGCGGCTGTGGCTGTAGTCGATGCCGCTCTCCACCAGAAGGCGCAGACCGGAACTCGCTATGAGGCCGAACAGGAGAAGCGAGATGCCGCCCATGACCGGTACCGGGATCGACTGGATGAAGTACTTCAGCTTCGGCACGAATCCACCGATGAAGAACGCCAGTCCGCCGGCCCACCAGAAGACCTGTGTGGCGTAGACCTTCGTGACAGCCATGACGCCGATGTTCTCGGCATAGGTCGTGGATGGCGTACCGCCGACCATGGCGGACAGCGCGGTGGCCAGGCCGTCACCGGCGAGAGACTCAGGCAGCATGGGCGTGAAGTCCTTGCCGACGATCTCGTTGACCACGAGCAGGTGTCCGATGTGCTCGATGATGACCACAAAGGCTACCGGAGCGATGATAAGGATTGCGCCCAGGTCGAATTCGGGGAACGTCAGCGTGGGCAGTCCGATCCACGCAGCGTCCAGGACCGGCTGGAAGTCCACCATACCCATTGGGAACGCGACTGCGTAGCCCACGATGATGCCGAGCAGGATAGGTATGGTCGCCCAGAAGCCCTTGAAGAAGCTTGAGAAGATGATGGCGGCCGTCAGCGTGATGAGAGCCAGGATGAGGTTCTTCATCACGAACACGTCGCCGGCGCCCTTCGTTGCCATGCTCACCGCTGTCCCGGCAAGGCCGAGACCGATGACGATGACGACCGCACCTACAAGCGCCGGGGGCAGGACCCGGTTGAGCCACTTGGTGCCGAAGCCCTTGATGAATAGCGCCACGACGACGTAGATCAGACCGGCGACGACAAGTCCGCCCAGCGCGGCGGGTACGCCTTTTGTCGCAGCTACCGCGATGATCGGGCCTATGAACGCGAACGAGGAGCCCAGGTAGCTTGGGATCTTGCCACGCGTGAGTATCAGATACAGGATGGTGCCCGCTCCCGATGTCATGATAGCGACTGACGGGTCGAGACCAGTGAGCAACGGTACAAGGACAGTGGCTCCGAACATGGCCATCAGGTGCTGGAATGCGAGCGGAATGGCCTGTATAAGCGGAAGCTTCTCGTCTGTCTGGATCTCTCTTTGAGCCATATCGCCTCCTCTCCTATCTGCAGGGTCGATTTGTCATGCCTACGCGAACAAGGCTGCGAACACGCCAGCAGCGTCGAGGAATGCGATGACGAATGCCGCGCTGATGAAGTACATGAGCGGGTGGATCTCCTTGACCTTGCCGGTGAGCAGCTTGATCAGCGTGTAGCTGATGAAGCCGAAGCCGATGCCGTAGCTGATGTTGTAGGTCAACGGGATACCCACGATGGTGATGAATGCGGGGAACGCGTCAGCGACCTCGTCCCAGGAGATCTCCTTGACGCCCTTCATCATGAAGAAGCCCACGATGATGAGCGCGCCTGCCGTGATCGGGTAGATCGTGCCGCGATCCTCGAACATGATGCCTCCGCCAACCATGGCGATGACCGGAGCAAGGAACGCAGAAAGGGCGAAGAAGATACCTGTGACCACCGAGGTCATACCGGTGCGGCCACCTTCGGCGACGCCGGCTGCTGACTCGACATACGTGGTGATCGAGCTGGCTCCGAACAGACCGCCGGTGACGGCAGCCACAGAGTCCACAGCGAGGATCTTCTTGGCGCCAGGAATGGTGCCGTCCTCGTTGATGAACTTGGCCTGCTCACCGATGGCCACGACGGTGCCCATGGTGTCGAAGAAGTCAGTGAGCATGATGGCGAACACTGCCACCAGCAGCGTCGGTGTGAAGATCTGGGCAAGCGCCATGCCGCCTTCGACCTGCTGGAACGGAGCGAAGAAGGTGGAGAAGTCCAGTGTTCCGAACACGGCCTTCGGCAGCTCGACGACGCCCAGCACGAGCGCTGCAACGGTCGCGACGGCCATGCCGAGCAAGATGTCTCCGCGGACCTTGAATGCCATGAAGATCAGGATCGCGAAAAGACCGATCAGTGACACCCACACGTATGGCTGTGACAAGTCGCCCAGCTTGACGAGCGTGATGGAGTCCGGCCCGATAAGGCCGCTCTCATTCAGGCCGATGGTGGTGATGAACAGACCGATACCCACGCCGATAGCACGCTTAAGGCTCATCGGGATCGCGTTCATGACCGCCTCGCGGAATCCTGTCAGGACAAGCAGCAGGATTATGAGGCCTTCAATGAAGATCACGGACATGCCTACCTGCCACGGTACGTTCGCCTGCTGGAAGCCGATGACCGAGAAGGTCACAACGGCGTTCAGGCCCATGCCTGACGCCAGGGCGAGCGGACGATTGGCGATAAGACCCATGGCGATGCACATGAGCGCGGCACCCAGCGCCGTCGCCGTTGCCGCGCCCTCGAAGGGCACGCCTGCCGCCGAGAGGATCCCGGGGTTCACGAAGATGATGTACGCCATGGTCATGAACGTCGTGAGTCCTGCGATGATCTCGGTCTTCAGATCCGTTCCACGCTCTTTGAACTTGAAGAACTGCTCCATCTCACCATTTCCTTTCGCTGTAGTCCTTGCGGGTTACTGCCGGTCGATGCCGGCCGTCGTACGGATCCCTCCGATCCGGGCGACGCTACCTGAGGGGGCATCCCCCCTTTCGTCGGCTATCGACCGTGTTGACATTATGTAAAGTCAGGACCCGTGTATTCACGACTATTCGTCCGTCCATACGGGTCCGAGGTATCGTGCTGGAGTATTGAGACCCACGGCGATCGATGCGAGAAGATCGACGGCGATCGGCGGCCGTAGATCCAGGCTCAAGACGTCAGAAGGCTCAATGAGCTCGATGCCCTTGATCGACGGGTCCGTGGGATGTTCAAGTAAGGCGCCGCCAGTCATCTCGGCATGGAATGTGATGTTGACGAGGTGCCTGCGGCCATCGGGCGCGATGGTGTCGTTGATGAAGAGCGGCTCCCCTATCGCACACTCGAGGCCGGTCTCTTCCAAGACCTCGCGGCGGAGTGCCTGTTCGAGCGTCTCTCCGCGGTCGACTCCGCCTCCGGGAAGCAGGTAGTAAGGCTCCCCACCCATGCGTTGCCGCACGAGCAGAAGCCTGCCTCCGACGAGAATGACCGCCGCCACGCGTACGCGTGGGCCGTCAGACGCCGGTGCTACCAAAGCCCCCCTCCCCTCGGACCGTTTCATCCAATTCGGAGACTTCAACGAGCTGGGCACATGTGACCTGCTGTATGACGAGTTGGGCGATCTTGTCGCCACGAGAGATGATGATGGGAGTGACCGGATCGAGGTTTATGGCGATCACTTTGATCTCGCCGCGATAGTGGCTATCGATGAGGCCGGGCGTGTTCACGAGACTGAGGCCCTGCTTGATGGCAAGACCGCTCCTGGGCTGCACGAATCCCGCATGCCCCTCGGGGATGGCGACCGCAATGCCGGTCGGCACGAGTGTGCGACTGAACGGTTCCAACGTCACGTCTTCGGCAGCGAACAGATCCAGTCCGGCATCGCCCTCGTGTGCATAGCGCGGAAGTGGAAGTCCTGTGTCCAGACGCTTGATCTGCAGTCGCATACGGTCCTCTCTAGGCTCCTCGAACAATGGTGGGCAGGTGTTCGGCGCAACGACCGGCCGCATCGTGCAACAGATCCGGCGAGAAAGGCGCCACGATTCCCGCACGGGGGTCCAGTGTCGTATCCGGAACGAACTGTTGGATCGCATACAGAGCGCCGCCGCCCAGTGTCTTGGCAAGCCCGGGAAGATCATCGATGGCGACCGCACCCGGGTATGCGGTGGTGCGGAACTCATGCGGCACTCCACAACGGCGGAGCAGTGCGATCGTCCGCTCGACACGCATCGCACTTCCCGGACGCCCCACGAGGTCATCGTAGCGATCGAATGTGGTCTTGATGTCCAGCGCAACATAGGAAACAAGACCCATAGCCAGCAGGGTCTCGAGCGTATCCGGGTTGGTGCCGTTGGTGTCGAGCTTGATCTCGTAGCCAAGGCGAATCAGTGAATGAAGAAGCGGGATGATAGCCGGGTCGTCGGTCGGTTCGCCGCCTGTGACCACTATGCCGTCAAGCCACGCGCGTTTGTCTTGAAGGTACCGTTCCAGCTGCGACCACTCGGTGTCAGCGGTAGCTGTCGATATGAGCGAGGGGTTGTGGCAGAACGGGCACCGCAGCGAGCATCCCGCAAGGAAGATGGTCGAGGTCAGACGACCCGGCCAATCGATCATGCCGGCCGGCATCCAGCCTGCAATGCGGGTGCTGGGAGCTGAGGTGGTTGTTCTCTGTGCCGAAGATGTCATCGATCTAGTTTGCAAGGACGGTATGGAGCGCCGCACTGGTAGGCGCTTCTCCGCGCCATGCCGCGACCTCGTGTCCGAGCGAGTCGAAAACCAGCACCGACGGTGTGGAAAGGACTCCGTGGAAGGACGCCTCAGCGAGTCCGTCGATTGAATCGACGTCATACACAGAGACATTCAAGAGTCCCTCACAGGCCCTCTTTGCCGCCGGACACCGGGGGCAGTCCTCTTTGACGAACAGCTTCACTTCCATTGCCACTCCCTCGTGCGTCCGGTCGTCTATTACGATGCCTGCTGATCAGGTACAGGTGATGGGGTGCCCAGATCCGTGCGCACGCGGTCGTAGAGCTCACCGACCTTGCTGCGGTTCCACGTCTGGACCTTGCTGAAGTAACCCACGATACGCGTGACACCATAGACTTCCATCGAGCCGCAGAGCGGGCATTGGGCTTTCAGTCCCCTGCTGGTGCGACGGCATGATTCGCAGACTGTGAACTCCGGACTGAACGCGATCTGGGAGCACTGGGTGTTCTCGAAGGTCTTGACCACGAAGGACTCTATCGCCTTGGGGTCGGGTTCGCTCTCTCCAAGCCACACGTGCACGATAGCGCCCGCCTCGATCAGTGGGTGGAAGCGGGACTGGTCTTGCACCCGCGTGATGTAATCTATGGGCGCATCCGCCGCCATGTGGATCGAGTTCGTGTAGTAGTAGTTGCCGCTTGTGATATCGCCCTTGACGACTTCGCTCGTGAGCTGCGGCCAGTACTTCATGTCCAGCTTGGCCAGCCGATAGCCCGCTGATTCAGCCGGGCTCTCCTCAAGGACCATATTGATGCTGTAGCGCTTGGAGAGCTCCCGGCACTTGAGGCTCATGGCGGATATGACCCTCAGGCCGAACCTGAGAGCATCTTCGCCCTCGTGGAGCTGCCGACCGGTGTGAACCTGGACCAGTTCGTTGAGTCCGATCAGCCCGGCCAGGTAGGTCAGCCTGTCCATATTGAGATACGGCTGACCATCCAGTGTCTGAGTCAGTAGTCCGAGCGGGCCTTCAGAGCCAAGATCCATGAGCTCGGTGATGAACTCGCGCTTCTGTACGTGCGCCTTGGCAACCAACTCCAGTGCTTTGTTGAGCTCCATGAACAGCGCCTGGTCGTTACCCTGTGCCTTGTACGCGATGCGTGGGAGGTTGATGGTGACGTTCTGGAGCGCCGAGAAACGCATCCTCTCGGGCGTTTTCGTTTCTCCGAGCTGTTCTTCGCTCAACTTCAACTTGAGCCTGCAACACTGCGACACCGTGACCTCGTCACCACGGTCGAAGACGAAGTATGTGATCCCCTGCTTTGAAGCGACGCTACACGCGAGTTCCATGAACTCCTCGTGGCCCGCGGTGGTGAAGAAGTCCTGGTTGATGTGAAGAAGCGGCTTGGGGAACACGAAGGTCTTCCCATGAGCGTCGCCGCGCATGTACACATTGAACATCGCACGGACGAACGCCTGGGCTTCCTTCTCATACTCTTTGTAGGTCTTGCCCGTGTACTCGCCACCAGGGCCGATCGCGGGTGTGTCTGCGAAGTGACGTGGAACGTTGTAGTAGAGGTTGAAGTCTGTGAACACGACCTGGCTGCCTCGCGCTCCGGCCAGCTGGTTGAATTCGAAGATGAGCATCTGCGCGAGCTGATCGATCTCCTCGTCGGTCTTGCCTACAAGGTAGGGCGCGAAGAACACGTTCACGGCTTCCCATCCCACCGCTCCCGCATAGTGCGCCTGTAGTGCAGCAGCCATCTTGACCATATGGCCGATAAGCACCTCGGGGTGCTTGGCCGGCTTCGAGACTGAAGTGATATTGGGGAGGTTGAGCCCGTACTTCTTGATGTACTCAAGCGAGTGACCGCCGCAGTAAGGACGGATGATGAAGCCCAGATCGTGAAGATGGAGGTCGCCAACGTAATGGGCTTCGGCGACGTCTTCGCTGAACACCCTGCGCAGTGCGAACTCCTTCAAGATCGTCTCGGCGATGGTCAGGTTGATCGACTCAGGGTTGTGGGTCGTGTTGCTGTTCTCCTTGTTGGCGTTGGTGATGATCTGCTCGACATCCCACATCGGCAACCCGAGCTGGCTGTGTCGCTGGTGCATGACCGTCAGACCGCGTTCGAGGAACTCGAGGTCGACGAGCTCGCGGATTATCGCTGTGGTCACCGTCATGAGGTTGCTGCGCTCGATACGGTCCTCGACTGCGACAGCGATCTCTTCCGCAAGCGCAGGCTCCGTACCGGCCTCTTTGATCAGGGAATCGACGATCTTGACCCGGTCCCACGTGTCGATCTCCTGGCGGGAGTTCGTGGAGACGAGCAGTGCGATGTCGGTGCTGTCCGCTTGCCCGGTGGACTGGGAAGGTTTGATCACATTCACGACACGTTCAAGAACCATCCCGATGCACCTCGTTCACTCTGTTGTCAGCACGTACTCACGGACTTCACGCCGTCGTTGCGGGTCTTAAGGTAGATCCTTTTGCTATCCGAGCTTCTTGAGCTCCGATGTGAATTCGTCCAGGTCTGTGAACTCCTTGTAGACCGAGGCGAATCGGATATAGGCGACCTTGTCGAGTTCAAGAAGACGGCGAAGCACAAGGTCACCAAGCTGCTTTGCCGGAATCTCGTAGTGGAACGTGTTGTGAAGCTCCGTTTCGATGTCGTCTATGAGCTCTTCAAGCTCAGCCGTTGTAACCGGTCTCTTGGCAGTTGCCACCACCAGCCCGCGTAGCAGCTTTCCTCGGTCAAAGGGCTCGCTTCTCTGGTCTTTCTTGACCACCATGAGGGGCATCTCTTCGCGCCTCTCATAGGTGGTGAACCGTTGGGCGCACTCAAGGCACTCACGCCTGCGTCGAATAGCATCCTGGGACTCGGAAACACGTGAATCGACGACCTTGGTCTCATCGTGACCACAAAACGGACACCGCATGGCGATACCCCCACATCTAGGCTCTAACGCAGCCTAGCACACAACATCTGGGGCAGACAACGGGCGGATTACGCTAGTTCTGGGCCAATTCAGTGTGACCGCCAGAGTCAGACGGGATGATCAGGAGTTGCCCGGCCACGACCCCGCTGTTCGTCACGCCGTTCATGCGCTGTATGAGCGACACGTGCTCCGCAGTGCTCATTCCGGCAACAGGGTTGGATGCTGCTATCTCCCACAGTGTGTCTGACTCGCCGACCTTCACGGTGATGCTGTCTTGTGGAATCGAGCGATCACGTAGCAGAGAAGGTCCGACCGCCGCGGCAACAAGCGACACCGCGAACAACACGAGGATCCCGATCTCAACCGGAGTGAAACGGGTTGCACCGGGCTTCGCCGGACGGTCACGACGTGTGGCGTGGTTGATGGTGAGCGTATCGTGCATGTGAATCGTTCCTCCCTGGACCGTTCCGACTGGCAGGAGCACCATATCGGTCAGGTCTGACATTCACAGCGAACAGATGTTCTATGCGTATTCTAAGGCGAACACGTGTTCGTATGCAAGCGTGAACACGAACGTCTGTTTGCATGACCTTCCGCGGTGGCGTACACTGGCCACACGAACACGCTTTCGGTGCAGGGGGTCTGAGATGGTGTACAAACGAGAGCTGACAAAGCGTCAGCAAGAGATCCTCGACTACATCCGATCCGAGATTCATCGGCGTGGATTCCCGCCGTCTGTCAGAGAGATCGGCGAGGCTGTCGGACTCTCTTCCTCCTCCACCGTGCACTCACACCTGGCGGCATTGGAGAAGAAGGGCTTCATCCGAAGAGATCCCAGCAAGCCGCGTGCACTGGAGGTCCTGGACTACCGGGATACACAGCGAGCGGTGGACCTGGGTTCGGTGCAGGCGGTACCGGTATTGGGCCAGGTGGCCGCGGGCTCTCCCATCCTCGCTGCCGAGAACATCGAGTCCACGATGTCGCTCCCGACTGAGCTTGCCGGCGAGCAGACTTTCATTCTGAGAGTCAAAGGCGAGAGCATGATCGAGGCTGGCATTCTGGACGGTGACTTCGTTGTGGTCAGGCAGCAGTCCACGGCCACCAACGGCGATATCGTGGTTGCGATGCTGGACGACTCCGCCACGGTCAAGCGCTTCTTCAAGGAGTCCGACCGTGTGCGCCTACAGCCGGAGAACTCCTCGATGGAGCCTATCTACAGCAGGGATGTCACCATCCTGGGCAAGGTCGTCGCCCTCTTCCGCCGCGTCTAGTCGGCCTCAGGCTTCTGTGTGAACTCCGAGAACGAGCTTGCGTGAGCCACGGGGACGCGCACGATAAGGTGCGTTCCCGTCTCTGTGTGCTCTTCTGAGACGATATACGCCTCTTCATGGGCAAGACGCACCAGGTCGCCGCGCGTGTACGGTATCAAGACGTCTAGCGTCTGGTCGCCCTGGGCCGCTTCGATCGAGACCCTCTCGAGAAGGTCCTCCAGACCGAGTCTGCGCGCACCCGACACGAACACCGCACCGGGAGCGAGGCGTTCGAGCTGCGCGCGCTCCCCTTCTTCCACAAGATCGACCTTGTTGTACACGAGCATCTGAGGCGTCTTGGCTGCGCCCAGCTCGCCAAGCACCTCGGAGACCGCCGCCATCTGCGCCTTCGCCATAGGGTGAGAGGTGTCGATGACATGGAGCAGCAGATCGGCCTCACGCACCTCATCAAGAGTCGACTTGAACGCCTCAACGAGCGAATGCGGGAGCTTGTTGATGAAGCCGACGGTGTCTGTGAGCGTGATGATCCGACCTTCGGGCAGCTCGAGCTGCCGTGTGGTGGCATCAAGGGTGGCGAACAACTTGTCTTGCACGAGGGCGTCGGAGCCCGTCAGTGCGTTGAGCAACGTGGACTTCCCGGCGTTGGTATAGCCGACGAGCGCCACGCGGTAGATGCCGGAGCGGTGGCGGGCGCCACGCTGTGTCTCGCGAGCAGCGGCGACGCTCTTGAGCTCTCGGCGGACCTCCTGGATGCGCCGTCGGGCAAGCCGCCGGTCGGTCTCCAGCTGCGTCTCACCGGGACCGCGGGTACCGATGCCGAGAGCACCGCCGGAAGCCGCCGCGGCCTGGCCGAAGTGACGCCACAGCCCTCGCAGCCTGGGGAGCAGGTACTCCATCTGCGCAAGCTCCACTTGCAGCCGACCTTCCCGGCTCTTCGCATGCAGCGCGAAGATGTCGAGAATGAGCGCCGTTCGATCCAGGACCTTCACATCCGGGATGAGGCCTTCGATATTGGCCTGCTGCGATGGCGACAGGTCGTCGTCGAACACGACCAGTGTCGCCTGAGTCTGTCCTACCAGGTGCGCGATCTCCTCGGCCTTGCCCGCGCCTATGAAAGTACGCGGGTTAGGCCGATCGAGCCGCTGGGTCACCTCGCCCACGACCGTGGCACCGGCCGTGTCGACGAGGCGAGCCAGCTCGGCCATGTCCTCTTCAAGTGGCCAACCGCGTTGGTCACGATCCACTCCCACGAGGATGGCCCTGTCAGCGAAGTCGTGAACGACCTCGTAAGGCTTCGTTCTGGATTGCGTCATCCGAGTAGGTGCCGGCTTTCTCTACAGGGTGTTCTTGATGCGCTCGATCGCTTCTTCAAGACGGTCGTCAGGGGTAGACAGCGAGATGCGGACGTAGCCCTCGCCCGACGGTCCGTATGCGTTACCGGGAGCGACGATGACGTTGGCTTCCTCGAGAATCTTCGTGGCGAACTCCGCAGATGTGTGGCCCTCCGGCACCTTGGCCCATACGTAGATGGTTCCTTTGGGAGTGGCAGCCTCGATACCGATCTTGCCCAGCGCGTCGATGACGATATCGCGACGACGCTGGTACATGGCGTTGAGCTCCGTCACGGAATCCTGCGGGCCGAGAAGGGCCTCGATGGCCGCATCCTGCACGGCGGTGAACACGCCGGAGTCGATGTTGCTCTTGACGGTGCCAAGGGCTTTGATCGCGGTGGCATTGCCCACGGCGAAAGCTACACGCCAGCCGGTCATGTTGTATGCCTTGGAGCAGCTGAACAGCTCGATGGCCACGTCCTTGGCACCGGGACGCTCAAGGAAGCTCGGCGCCTTGTAGCCGTCGTAGCCGATCTCCGAGTATGCGTTGTCGTGGATGATGAGCAGGTCGTGTTTCTTGGCGAACGCGATCGCCTTGTCGAAGTACTCGGGCGGCGCAATGGCCGAGGTGGGGTTGTTGGGATAGCTGAGGAACATCATCTTCGCCTTGGCGAGGACGTCGGCCGGCGTGGACTCGAAGTCCGCGAGGAACCCGTTCTCCTCGTTCATCGGCATGAAGTGCGTCTTGCCGCCGGAAAGGATGCCGCCGGTGTGATAGACGGGGTAACCGCAGCCCGGTACCAGCGTGTACTCGCCCGGGTCCACAAACGCCAGGAAGATGTGTGCGATACCCTCTTTGCTACCGATCATAGCGAGCGTCTCGGTGTCGGGGTCCACATCCACATCGAAGCGGTTCTTCATCCACTGCGACGCAGCGTCACGGTAACGCTTGGCGCCGTAGTAGCTGGGATACTGGTGGTTCTTGGGGTTGCGGATGGCCTTGGCCATCGCGTCAACGATATGCTCCGGAGTGGGCGTGTCGGGATCACCGATACCGAGTGAGATGACATCGATACCCTGAGCCTGCTTCGCCTCCTTCTTCCGGTCGATCTCTGCGAACAAATACGGCGGAAGTTCGGCGATGCGCTGAGCGGTCCTCACAGTGAATCCATCCCTTTCACGGTCCGTCCGGAAACAAGCACTTTCATCAGCCAGCGGCTGACGTTCGGAACATGGTAGCAGAAGCGGTTAGCGTGTGTGTCACAGGTCGACGTCGTCGTCCTCCTCGGGGATGACGATCGTGCCCGAGAAGACCTCGGACGCCGAGCCGGTCATGTAGACATGATCGTCTTCATGCCAGCGGACGAAGAGCTCTCCGCCGGGCAGTTCGATGGTCGCGTGACGTCCCGTGAAGCACGAAAGAGTTCCTGCAACGAGCGTTGCACACGCGCCGGTGCCACACGCGAGGGTCTCCCCTACGCCGCGCTCCCATACGCGCAAGCCTATGGTCTCGTTATCGATCAACTGTGCGAACTCGACGTTGGTGCCCTTGGGAAAGTAGTCGCTCTGCTCGATGAAGGATCCCACCGTCTCTACGGGAGCTTCGTCCACGTCGTCCACCCAGATGATCGCGTGGGGGTTGCCCATCGAGACGCCGGTGACAGCGAACGTGCCGTACGGCGTCTCCACGGGGCACTGGTAGACCTGTGTGCCCTCAAAGGTGGAGGGTAGCTTCGCCGGTTCGAGCTCCGGTATGCCCATGTCCACCGTGGCGGTATGAAGCGAGCCATCGTAGTCTCGCGTGAAGGTGACAGGCTTGAGTCCTCCCAGCGTCTCGATCACGAGGGATTCCTTGCCGGCCGCGATGAGGCTGTGATCCACGAGGTACTTCGCGAAGCAGCGCGCACCGTTGCCGCACATCTCGGCAAGCGAGCCGTCCGCGTTGAAGTAGTGCATGTAGTAGTCTGCGCCCGGGTCTTGGGCAGGACGCACCAGGATGACACCGTCGCCGCCTATCCCGAAGTGGCGATCGCACAGCCAGGCGACCGCTTCCGGGGCTAGGTCGAGCGTGCTGTCGAGGTCCTCGATGAACACGAAGTCGTTTCCCAGGCCATTCATCTTGGTGAACGTGAGTTCCACAGAAGATCCTCTCAGTCGTCGCTCTCGGCGGGCAAGATCGGTTCGCTAGATTCTAGCAACTCCAGGACCCGGGCGGTTGCCTGTTCGGGTGACAGCTCGGTCACGTCCAGCCATACGACCCTCGGATCCGAGCGGAACCAGCTCAGCTGACGCTTGGCGTAGCGACGTGTCGCCTGTTTGATCGCCAGTACCGCCTCGGCCAGATCCGCCCCCTGTTCAAGCACGGGGACTATCTCTTTGTACCCTATGGCCTGCGCGGCGGTCATCGCATCTCTGTACCCCTCGGCAAGCAGCCCGCGGATCTCGGCAAGCAGCCCTTGCTGAAGCATCGCATCGATTCGCGCCTCGATACGGGCGTACAACGCGCTTCGCTCCATGGTGAGGCCGATGAGTACCGTGGGGTACACCGTGGTGCGCTCGCTGAACCCGGCCGCCTGCTCCGCGTACGATGTTCCCTCGTCGGCCATCTCCAGCGCCCGGACGACGCGCCTGACGTTGTTCGGGTGGATAAGACCCGCCGAGACGGGATCGCGCTCGGCAAGGAGCTCATGCAGCGCGGCCGCGCCAAGGTCGGTCGCGAGCTCCTCGTAGTGTCTCCTGACGGGTGTGGCCAGGTCTCCGGAAGGAAAGCGCATGTCATCCAGAGCGGCCCGTACGTAGAGGCCCGTGCCGCCCACCATGACCGGGACCTTGTGGCGTCCGGCGATCACGTCGATAGCTGCCCGCGCGTCACGTTGGTAAAGCGCCGCCGAGTAGGGCGTGCCCGGCTCCATCAGGTCCAGGCAATGGTAGGGAACGCTCCGTTGCTCTGCTGGTGTCTTCGCAGTGCCGATGTCCATGCTGCGGTAGATCTGCATCGAGTCGGCGCTGACGATCTCGCCCCCCAATGCGTGAGCCACTGCGTCACCCACCGCCGACTTGCCGACGGCGGTGGGACCAACGATAGCGATGACTGTAAAGAGTCCGGTCATGCGCTAGTGGTAGCGGTCTACTCGGAAGCGCTCGAGAGTGACGCGCTCATGGGGGTCTATGCCTGCCTTCCGCATGGCTATCAAGACCTGTTCTTCTGCGCTATCGACTCCCGCAAGATCGGGCAGCAGCAGGCCGCGGCGCCAGTCAGCGCTCACGATCACGCCGAAGTCGCGGGGGTTGAGCTCCGCCATCGTGGCTGGTTCCGGTTCATGGAGTACGTCCACTGATACCTCGAGCGAGCCCAGCTCTTCCGGGGTCAGCGCCGGGAATCGAGGATCTGCCGTGGCAGCCTGTATCGCGTTGTGGACGATCTCATCGGCAAGGGTCTTTTGAGTTGGCGAGATGGTCCCTATGCAACCGCGCAGGCCATCCCCGTCATGCAGGCTCACGAACGCCCCCGCCTCTGAGGCGAGCAACCCCTCGGTATAGGTCTCGTCGATCACCCGACGTTGCCGGACGTAGGCGTCTATCGCCCTTCGTGCCAAGGCGACCGGTTCGGATTCGTCCTGGCCCGGTTGCCCGCCCTTCTGACCCGCCGATGGAGTCATCGCCCGGTCGAGCCTGGTCGTCGAACCGGCGATCGCGGTGACGTAGCCCACGCCCCAGGGGCCTTCGTAGGCCAGCAGGCGTGTCTCGGCACCGGTGTCTTCAAGGAAGCCTCCGAGCGTGATGAACGATCTAAGGCCGCACTCCCCCGCCGCATCGACCAGCTTGGGATCCAGATGCTCGAGCGCACGGTAGTCGCCCCGCGATATGTGCGCTGCCACCTGCTTGTCGAACTCCGCACCGAGCGGGTCATACCCTGCCGGGGCTCCGGGGAGGAGTCGATGGCTGCAGTCCCCGCTCGCGATGAAGACGACGCGTCTGCCCAGATGACCTGCCGCACGTCGTATCGCAGCACCGAACTCCCGATGCACCGAGTTGGGCAGCGAAGAGAGCGAGACCTCCACCACGGGCCATTTGCCCGTCCTGTCGATGAAGCTCAGGGGAACGACGGCGGCATGGTCCAGCATGCCGGAAGGAAGCTGCAGGTGGCTGCGCCTGAGAGACGCCGGTATGCCGGTGGCGCGCGCCTCTTCGAAGATGGCCACGGCAAGACCGGGGTCACCGGAAGAAGAGATGTGGGGTCCGGCTGCACCGAACTGTCCCAGGTCACCCTGAACCGACTCCGAGTCATCGATGAGGAAGCTATCGGCGACCATAGGGGCATGAGGGGACATCAGAACGATGGTGTTGGGACCGAACTCGCCAACAAGCCGCGCCGCCACATCCATGGCGCGGATGGAGTCGTCCACGAGTTCCACATCGCGTCCACCGACCTCGGACACCATGATAGGCGGATGGGGCGCGATGATGCCGATGACGTCTTTGGCCATCGAAATCACCTCCCCTAGCGGTATGCCCGACAAGACAGGAGAGGAAACGCACGACTACGGGTGAACGGTCCCCTCTTCACTGACAGGATACCCCAGGAGGAACCAGGTTTGTGCTTCCTGGATGTGGACGTCCAAGAACTTCCCCGGCTCGACCTCCGACGTGCCCGTAGCGGGGATGTGCACTACCTTGTTCGACTCGGTACGACCCGTGAGCATGGACGAGTCGCGTTTCGAATGCCCCGTGATGAGTATCCGTTGGGTGGTCCCCACAAGGTCCCTGTGACCGGCGGCGGCCGAGGCCTGTACGACTTCGATGAGCCGATCGAACCTCTCCTGCGCGACGTCCCGGGGAACCGCCCCCGGCAGCGATGCGGCGGGCGTTCCTTCCCTCGGCGAGTATATGAACGTGAAAGACTGGTCGTAGCCGACCTGTTTGAACAGGTCGAGCGTGTCTTCGAAGTCTTCTTCTGTCTCCCCGGGGAAGCCGACGATGACATCGGTCGAAAGAGCGAGGCCCGGAATGGCGGTCCTCAGCCTCGACACGAGGTCGAGATAGTGCTCGCGCGTGTAGACGCGGTTCATTGCAGCAAGCGTCCGGTTCGAGCCGGACTGCACGGGCAGATGCAAGTAGTTGCAGACCTCGGGGGTCTCGGCCATAGCCCGGATGGTGTCGTCGGATAGGTCCTTGGGGTGGCTCGTGGCGAAGCGGATCCGCTTGACGCCGGTGGTGGCCACGGCGCGCAGGACGTCCGCGAACCGGGGAGCACCGTATAGGTCACGGCCGTAGCTGTTGACGTTCTGGCCGAGGAGCGTGATCTCCACTACTCCGTCGTCCACGAGAGCTTGCGCTTCGGCCACCACATCCTCGATCGGGCGGCTGCGCTCCCGGCCCCGAACGTAGGGCACGATGCAGTACGTGCAGAAGTTGTCGCAGCCAACCGTGATGGACAACCATGCATGCCACGGGTGCTCTCGCCGGGAAGGAAGATCGCTTGCGAAGGCATGTCCCTCGTCAAGGACCTGGATACCCGATCTCCCCTGCCTTGCGGCCTCAAGGAGCTCAGGCAGCGCCTCGATGTTGTGCGTGCCGAACACCACATCCACGTGGGGCAGCTGCTTCTGAAGCAGGGCGCCGTCCCGCTGACCGATGCACCCTCCGACGGCTATCAGCACTTCAGGCCTGCCACCGGTCTTGATGGCTTTGAGGGATGCCACCTGCCCGTACAGGCGCTCATCGGCGTTCTCCCGGACGCAGCACGTGTTGAAGACGATGACGTCTGCCTCTTCCGGAGACCGGGCAGCGGTCATCCCGTCGGCCTCGAGGAGTCCGGCGATCCGTTCGGAGTCGTGTTTGTTCATCTGACACCCGAAGGTGCGTACGAAGTAGGTGCTCATGGCGCGCTAGTGTAGCACGGAGCGTGCCGCGTCGCCCGCAGCCTCCACCAGACGGTGGAACACCTCATCGGGGACATCGCCGGCGCCCAGTGGCAGACCTGCCATCTCGGGACCATGGAAGTCCGAGCCACCTGTCACGAGCAGTCCGCTCTCCTCGGCGATCCGTTGATAGTGCTCACGTTGCGCCGGAGTGTGTTCGGCATGCAGGGCCTCAAGCCCGTCGATCCCGTTGGCGACGAACAGACCGAGGTACTCGTCCACCCCGCTGATGCCTGGATGGGCCACAACGGCAAGTCCGTTGGCGTCATGGATAGCCGAGATGATCGTTGCGGTGTCCACCCTGGGTTTAGGCACGAAGTACGGTGCCAATCGGCCCACGAAGTGGGAGAACGCGCCTTCGAGGTCGGGCGCATGACCGGAACGCACAAGCGCTGCCGCGATGTGGGCACGCCCTACGGCGCCGCCATCGACCGCCAGTAGCACGTCATTGAAGTCGATAAGGAACCCGTCGGCGGCAAGGCGCTCGACCATCTCTTTGGCCCGCAGCAGTCTGGACTCACGGAGGGACTCGAGCATATCAAGCAGAGTGCGGTCGCGGTGGTCGATGAAGTAGCCAAGAACGTGGATGCTCGTATCGCCTTCCATGGCGGAGAACTCCACCCCGGGAACGACGGGGATGTTGTTGCGTCGGCCAGCGAGGAGGGCCTCATCAACGCCCTCGACGCTGTCATGGTCGCAGATCGCGACAGCCTTCAAGCGTAGGGACGCCGCCATGCTCACAACGGCGGATGCGGATAGAGTGCCGTCAGAGGCGAGCGAGTGGGTGTGAAGATCGACGGCCATAGCGGCCTCAGCCGTGGTGCATCGGGCGAGGCTCGACGAGAAGCCTGATAGCGGTCCGCTCTTCACCGTTGATCTCGATGTCAGCGAATGCCGGTGCACAGACAAGGTCTACTCCGGTGGGAGCGACGAACCCGCGCGCGATGGCTATCGCCTTGATCGCCTGGTTGAGTGCACCGGCGCCCACCGTCTGTATCTCAACGGCGCCGTCTTCGCGGATGACGCCCGCAAGCGCGCCTGCTACGGAGTTGGGGCTGGACTTGCTCGAGACCTTGAGGACTTCCACGTGTCTCTCCTGTGCTACGGAAGAAAGCATGATTCTGCTACTTCGTTACGGCTTCAAGTCTGCTGCGGTTATCTGCTGTCTGCAAAGTATTGGAGAAGAGCGTTACCGAATCAGTATAACGCACGATGCGTTCGTGGTCACCGAAGTTCATTCGTCCTTGTCCACCCCGAAGCGGACCCTGATCTCATCCGCGCCTATGGAGATCTTGGGCTCCCCCCGGAGGTTGAGGTAGTAACGCTCGGCGAGCGTGTCAAAAGCCCTTTCAAGCTCGTGCTTGAATGAAGCCAGGTCCGTGTGGTGTATGCGCAGGGAGCGGCGGTCCCGATAGATGTCGGGTTCACTTGCGGCCGGCCGCTCGTCTTCGGCCATCACTTCGGCCAGAACGGGCTCCAGCACGGGAAGCTCTCCCCCTATGATCCGGTGAGCCGTCCTCTCCGAGACGGGTAGTCCGATCGTCTCGGCGGTCTCCACCAGTTCCAGAGCGTCTGAGCACGCCGCCGGACGGTGCCACACGGTCATCTTGCTGAGATCGTCGCAAAACATCAGGTCGGCGGTGTCCAGATGGCAGCGTGCGACCTCATGCAGCGTGGACAGGACTTCTGTGGGTGAACCCAGATACACTTCGAGCTCAGGATGCTCGCACGCGAACTCGACTACCCGACGGATGATGTTATGCGGCCCGCGCGCTACCGCCAACTGTCCGGTTTCCGTCCTTTCGACGGTGGGCCATGTTGACTGGTCAGCACGCTCTGAGAGCTCTGTCGTGTCCGCCACCACGGTCATGGCGGCGCCCTTGTGCACGTCGGATGAGGCGATCTGCGCTACAGCCACGTTGGAGCGGACCGAGAACAGCGCCATACCCCGTCCATGGACCCCCCAGCGGTCCATGACCATCGTCTCAAGCTTGGAGGTGACGCGCGGTTCGAAGATGGCTTCATGCAGGTGGGCAGGGACTCCCACGCCGTCGTCGATGATCGTGATCGTCCGCAACTCGCCTTCACGTGCGGAAGACACGAATATCCTCTGCGCATGGGCATCGCGTGAGTTGCGGAGCAGCTCGACGATCACGTCTTCAATACTGCGTATGTCGTGTTTTGCCTGTCGGCGTTCCGCCTCGGCTATCCGCAGGCGGACGAAACCGTCGCCGAGGCTCTCTTCGACCCTCAGGTATGCTTCGCCGGAGACGGTGGACACGAAATCGATGAGTGCGTCGTTATCTGGCATGCCCCCAGTGTACCCGCCCTGTGGTGTGCCGAAAAGGAGAAGGACCGCGTTTCCGCGGCCCTTCTCCTTCGAGACCTAGAACTCAACGGGGTCACTGACCCGTTTGAGTCCGCTGTTACTTCGCGTAGTCGATGGCACGGCTCTCGCGAATGACCATGACCTTGATCTGACCGGGGTACTGCAGCTCGCCTTCGATCTGCTTGGCGATGTCTCTTGCGAGCACCACCGAGTCAGCGTCGCTGATGTCGTCCGGCTTGACCATGATGCGGATCTCGCGACCAGCCTGCATCGCGTAGGACTTCTCCACACCCTTGTGTGACTCGGCGAGTGCTTCGAGCTTCTCGAGTCGCGTGATGTAGCTCTCGAGGGTCTCTCGGCGAGCACCCGGACGAGAGGCCGAGATGGCATCGGCAGCCTGTACGATGACCGCTTCAACCGTGGTGGCTTCAACGTCGCCATGATGGGCTTCGATGCAATGCAAGATGTCTTTTGACTCACCCAGTCTGCGGGCGAGATCCGCACCGATGACAGCGTGCGGTCCTTCGATCTCGTGATCGATGGCCTTCCCAAGGTCGTGAAGGAGCCCGGCTCGCTTGGCGAGCTTGACGTCCACGCCCAGCTCGGCGGCCATGACGCCGGCGAGATAGGAGACCTCAAGCGAGTGCTTCAGGACGTTCTGACCGTAGGAGGTACGGAAGCGCAGACGACCGAGTGTGCGGACGATGTCGGTATGGAGACCGTGAATGCCGGTGTCGAACACCGCCTGCTCGCCAGCCTCGTGGATCTGCTGGTCCACGAGCGTCTTCGCCTTCTCGTACATCTCCTCGATGCGCGCCGGATGGATGCGTCCGTCAGCGATGAGCGTCTCAAGCGTGATGCGGCCGATCTCGCGTCGCACCGGGTCGAAGCTTGAGAGGATGACCGCTTCAGGTGTGTCATCGATGATGAGGTTGATGCCAGTGAGCTGTTCGAACGCCCTGATGTTGCGACCTTCGCGACCGATGATGCGACCCTTGAGGTCGTCGCTCGGGATGTGTACCACAGATACCGTCGACTCAGCTGTGTGATCTGCAGCGACACGCTGGATGGCGATACCTACGATGTTGCGTGCCTTGCGGTCCGCCTCTTCACGGGCGCGGGTCTCTGTCTCCCGGATGATGACAGCGGCGTCGTGAGTGACGTCCTCCCGGACACGATCGAGCAGCACGGAGCGGGCTTCGTCGGAGGTCAGTCCGGCGAGCGCCTCAAGTCGCGCCTTCTCTTCGGCGACAGCTTCTTCAAGCTCCTTCTCGCGCTTGACGACCTGACCGGCCTGACTTGCCAGCTGATGCTCCCGCTTGTCCAGTGAGTCACCCCTGCGCTCCAGGGACTCCTCGCGCTGCATCAGGCGGTTCTCCAGAGTCGTCAATTCCTTGCGGCGATCCTTGATATCCTCGTCGGCCTCGGCCTTCATGTGGAAGATCTCGTCTTTGGCCTCGAGGAGCATCTCTCGCTTGGAAGTCTCGGCGGCCTTCTCGGCATCCGAGATCAGACGTTCGGCCGACTCGCGTGAGCGGTTGACCTTGTCTGTGACGAAGAAGCGATGCAAAACGAAACCGATGACGGCGCCGAGGACGAGCGAGCCGATGACGTACAAGATATTATCCAACGCGCGTCCCCTCCCTTCTGAAAGGAAGAACATCTACTACTGACTGTGAGGGGCGCACCGGCTTTGATGCCGGCGGGTGTCTTCCACCTTCGAGACGCACGGCGCTCGAGAACGACGAGTCCGAATCGGTCTTTCAAGAACGCAGAACCGGGCGTCTCGGCGCCCGGCAACTCCGATCCAAACTGCATGAGCACGGGAGACGTGCATATACGACTAAAAGCGGAACTCAACGTCCCGCGACATGTAGGTCGGTTCCCATAATCACGCACATCGGCGATGAAGATCAGAATACGCCGTATGAATCGCATTTGCCGCTTGTCATCGTATCCGTCCGAACGAGCGTTCGTCAAGCGGGAACGGTGCATCGCAGCTGCGCAAAACCGCATATCAGGAGGGTATTTGTGCGCTAGAGAGTATCCGCGTCCGAAGGTGTGTCCACATCGCCGAGTGCAGCAGCTGCGGCATCGAAGCAGATCCGGGGAGGAAACCCTCGTCGCGCCAGCCGCGCTGCCAGCTTGCGCGTGTCGCCACCGGGACGCGCCCAGTGGGAGGCCATGGCAAGCGCGCGGTCGTACTCCCCGGACTCGGGACAGCACGCGTCCAGTGCTTCTTGCACAAGCGTTTCGTCGACCCCACGACGTACCATCTCGGTGCGGGCGCGCGACCTGCCATATCGACGACCGTCGATCAGCGTGCGTGCCAGGACCTCGGCGTAACGAACGTCATCTACCAACCCTATGCGCATCAGCGCTGCCACGGTCTCCTGAGCGAGTCGATCCGGGTATCCATCCGCCACGAGCTTGTCACGCAGCTCTGAAGACCCGTGCTCTCGATAGCCGAGCAGTCGAAGGGCGCGTTCCCTGGCCGCGGCGGGCTCTGCGGCAGCGATCGCCAGTTCAGTAGCGTTCAGGTCTATCTCGTCGCCCGCACCGAGCCCCAATTCTCGGACGACGACCAGTGATGTCGTCTTCCACTCTTCGTCGTCGACGATGATCGACCGACGCTTCGAGCCGCGAAAGGCGGCTCGAAGCGCTGTGATGCGTGCCATCGCTACTCCGGGTTCCCGTCTTCGGAGACGGTAGCGGGAATCAGACCGAGACGCTCGCGGATCATGCGCTCTACGGTGTCTCGAATATCGGTGTGCTCGCGCAGGTATTCTTTTGCAGCCTCACGGCCCTGCCCCAGTCTGTCCTCGCCGTATGTGTACCAGGCGCCGGACTTCTGGACGATGCCCTCTTCGACGCCGAGATCGAGCAGGCTGCCCTCTTTGGAGATACCGAGTCCGTACATGATGTCGAACTCAGCCTGTCTGAACGGCGCAGCGAGCTTGTTCTTGACGACTTTGGCGCGCACGCGGTTGCCCACGATGTCGGTGCCCTGTTTGATCGAATCGATCCGGCGGATGTCGATGCGGATGGAGGCGTAGAACTTCAGCGCCCGACCGCCGGATGTGGTCTCCGGGCTGCCGAACATGACGCCGATCTTCTCGCGAAGCTGGTTTATGAAGATGCATGTCGTGTTCGACTTGCTGAGCGAGCCGGCGAGCTTTCTCATGGCCTGGCTCATGAGTCGTGCCTGCAGGCCGACGGTGACGTCGCCCATCTCGCCCTCTAGTTCAGCTCGAGGCACGAGTGCGGCGACGGAGTCGACCACGACCACGTCGATGGCACCGGAGCGGACCAGCATGTCTGTGATCTCCAGAGCCTGCTCGCCTGTGTCAGGCTGCGAGATGAGGATGTCATCGATATCGACCCCGAGCCGTGCCGCGTATGTGGGATCGAGAGCATGCTCGACGTCGATGAAGGCGGCGACGCCCCCCATCGCCTGGGCTTCCGCGATTATCTGCAGCGCAAGTGTCGTCTTACCGGACGACTCAGGGCCGTATACCTCGACGATCCTGCCGCGAGGCACGCCGCCTATCCCGAGCGCTGCATCCAGCGACAACGCGCCGGTCGGGATCGCCGGGATCTTGACCATACTGTCATGCTCGCCGAGACGCATGAGCGATCCCTTGCCGAACTTGCGATCGATCTGCTCACGCGTAAGGTCTAGGACCTTCTCTTTGTCTTTCTGCATGAAAACTCGCTCCTTTTCCCGTGCGGGCGACCCCTGAAAGGCTGCATCGAACGTACACGAACACGTGTTCGGTGTCAATCAATCCGCAAGGGGTGCGAAGAGCCGTTCTTCATAGACCGGACCTTGCGGAGTCAACGTGCTCGTGTACAAGGTAACCCCCCGCACTGACATCCGTTTCAGACGCTCCTCCGCAGCGAAGAACACATGCTGCCCAACGTCGAGCATCTCGAAGGGCACTCGCTGCGGATTCCGCGATCTCACGAGCGTGATGTGCGGCTTGAACGATCGTGTCTCGGCAGGGAACCCGATCTCTACCAGAGCGGCATCAACGGTGTTGGCGAGCTCGATCGTGGCCGCGCTCCCCTCTTCGATGCCGGTCCAGAGCATGGTGGCTGATCGGGGACGGGGAACCGCGCTGATGTCGCCGATGCGTACCTGGAAGCTTCGCATGGTGGATGCCGCCGCCATGAGCGTCTCGCCGACCTGCGTCATCAGCCCTTCCGGCACCTGACCAAGGAACTTCACCGTGATGTGCAGGTTCTCCTCGGCCACCCACTTCTCGTCACGCCACGCGGGTGTGCTCGCCTGCATCGCCTGTTGTGCCGAGCGGACCGTCTGCCTGGTCACGACAGGGAGCGCGATCCCGATGAATGTACGCAGGTACATGTCTTCTCAGCTCCCCTGCATCTCCCGACGCATGGCATCCAGCGCTTCCACGGTCGCACGGATGCGCACGCCTTCACGGTCGCCGAACAAGGAGCGTTGCCACGTCCTCACCCGACCCTCGCGGGCCAGCCCGAACCAGACCGTGCCTACGGGTTTGTCAGCGGTCCCTCCGCCGGGTCCTGCGATGCCGGTGATCGATACCGCGATGTCCGCCTTCAGGCTGTCGGCAACGCCCAACGCCATCTCGGCGGCGGTCTGGGAGCTCACTGCGCCGTGCGCGGCAAGCGTCTCTTCGGCCACGCCCAGCGTGGAGGTCTTCACGGCATCGGAGTATGCCACGATGCCGCCGGTGAGCACCGCCGAGGAACCCGGGACGTCAGTGAGTGCGGCAGCGACTCTGCCACCTGTACACGATTCGGCGAGCGCAAGCTTCAGCCCGACCTCGTGCGCGCGGCGGACCACGACCTGTGCAAGCGTGGAGCCGTCACGGGAGTAGCAGTCCTCCCCAAGCGCCTCCAGCGCAGCATCGGCTGCGGCTGCCACGCCTGCCTCCCCTGCCCCATCGTCGAAGATGACGATCTCGATGTCGGCCGGCGAGGCCAGGATGGTGAGTTCGACTCCCGCGTGAGACTCGAGCGCCCGCTGCACACGCATCTGCGCGTCAGACTCGGTGAGCCCGGTGCAGCGCAGTCTGGCGGGCGCTACGGCCTGCGATGCCGTGGCGAGCAGCGTGGCGAGCATCGGCCGCATCTCGGCGGGTGGGCCGGGCAGCAGCACAAGGCGTCCCAGGGGTGTGGGGATCGTCTGTCCCGGAGCGGTGCCCAAAGTGGGCGCGATCACCGTGGCGCCCTCTAGCACGTCCGCCTGCGTGAAGAGCTGGCGTCGTGCGTCCGGGTCGCGGTGTCTGGATGTGAACGTCTGCAGCCGTCGCTCGGTCTCAGGGTCACGCGACATCGAGACTCCAAGCGCGTCAGCGGCCGCCTCACGGGTTATGTCGTCGTGAGTGGGTCCTAGACCTCCGGTGACCACAACGAGGCTACAGGAGCTTGTGAGACGCCGTAGAGTGGCCGAGATGAGCGCCGCATCGTCCGCAACGCGTACCGTCTCGGCAACACGAAAACCTGCGCCCAGAAGCGCAGCCGCTATCTCGGCGGTGTTGGTGTCTGTCCGCAGGCCGGTGACAAGCTCCGTGCCCACGCCGACCACGGCCGCGAGCGAGCGGTCGCTCATTGTTGCTTCCTGGTCCAGGGTCCGGTGATGATGTCCCGTGCGTGATAGAAGTAGTCCGCCATCGAGAGCAGCGTGGCGATCACGGCGGCGCCCATCACGACCCACGTGATGATGGTGAACGTGGCGCCGAATCCTGACCCACCGATCGTGTCCAGGAGTGGGCTGCCCATCACGATGAAGCCAACGATAGCGAGGATCTGCAGGATCGTCTTGATCTTCCCGTAGGATGACGCCGCGATGACCTTGCCCTCGGCGACCGCGACCATCCGCAGACCGGACACGATGAGCTCTCGGCTTATGATGACCAGCGCGATCCATGAAGGAAGCCGGTTCAGGTCTACAAGGGCCACCAGAGCGGCGGTGACCAACAGCTTGTCGGCGAGCGGGTCGATGAACTTGCCGAAGGTGGTGACCTCGTTCCGGGATCTTGCCAGGTATCCGTCAACGGCGTCAGTCGCGGCGACGAGCGCGAAGACGAGCGCTGCGACCCACGGCTGTGCCGACTGCCACCCGGGAGGCGCCGGGAAGAACGACGGCCACTCACCCAGCAGGGTCACCAGGAACACGGGTATGAACATCACCCGCAGCAACGTCACACGGTTGGCCCAATTCATGTTGCTCATGCCAGCACCTCACCAACAAGGTCGTACGCGACGGAGTCCACGATCTTCACGTCCACAAGCGCTCCGGGTGCGAGTTCCACATCCAGCAGGACGACGCCGTCGATATCCGGCGCTTGGCCGCATGTGCGTCCCGTGATCTCCCCGTCCTCGTCCGCAGGATCCACCAGAACACGTTCTACGGTTCCAGCGCGGGCGGCCGCCCGCGAGAAGCCGGTCTCGTCAGCGACATCACGCAGCCTCTGGGTACGGGCCTTCCTCACGTCGTCAGGGAGCTGGCCGGCCAGCGTCGAGGCTTCGGTCCCCTCCTCCGGCGAGAATGTGAAGACGCCCACGTAGTCGAACGCGGCATCCCGCAAGAACTGCTCGGCGATCGCCACGTCCTCCTCCGTCTCACCGGGGAACCCGGCGATGAAGGTGGTGCGCAACGAGACGCCCGTCAACATCCGACGCGCTCTGCCGAGAAGATCCAGAAACGCCTCAGCGTCACCTGAGCGGCGCATCCTTCTGAGGACCGGAGCGCTGGCATGCTGCAGCGGTATGTCCAGGTACCTGCACACGTTGGGCAGCGACGCCATCGTCTCGAGGAGCTCGTCTGTGACGCCGTCGGGCTGCACATACATCAAACGGACGCGGTCCGCGCCGCTCTCTTTGGCTACCCGTGTCACCACTTGAGGCAGGCCTTCAGGGCCGTCCAGGTCCCTGCCGTAGGCCGAGATGTCCTGACCGATCAAGATGAGCTCTCGAGCCCCGGATTCGACCAGCGCCTTCGCCTCGGAGACGATCTCATCCAGAGGAGTGCTGCGATATGGACCGCGGATGGCCGGAATCGTGCAGTACGCGCACCGACGGTGACATCCGTCCGACACCTGCAGATAGGCATAGGGACCCGCCGAGGTGCGCCGCGGGGTTCCGTCTCGAAGCGGGGAGCCGGCCGGGACACCCGTGAGCTCCTCGAGGCGCTCGAGCAACGCGCCCTCCTCGGCGACCGGGATGAACGCGTCGGCTTCCGTGAGCGCCTCGGCAAGGTCGGTCCCGTACCGTGAAGGCATGCAGCCCGTGACCACGATCCGCCGATCCGGGGCAGCGGTCTTCCACTCGTCCGCAAGCGCCATCACGGTGTCGATCGACTCTTCGGTCGCATCCTGGATGAAAGCGCAGGTATTGAGCACCACGATGTCGGCGTCCTCAACGGAGTCGACCGCCCGGTAGGCGGACGACTCTATCGCGGCGAGCATACGGTCGCTGTCGACCTCGTTCTTGGGACAGCCCAGTGTGATGACGTGTATCGCAGGTGATTCAGACACGGGTCACCGGTAGTTCGTGAACTGGAGCGGGATACCGTAGTCCTGGGCCTTAAGGAAGACGATGATCTCTTGCAAGACGTCACGACTGGCCGAGAAGACCCGGAGTTGGTCGCCCTCGATCTGGACCTTGGCCTTGTACTTCTGCTCCTTGATGTCTTTGTTGATCTTGCGTGCGATGTCGGTCTCGATGCCGTTCACGATCTGGCCCGTGACGCGAACGGTGCCTCCGGTGGCATCCTCCACCTTGCCCCACGTCACGGCCTTGAGGTCGATGTTGCGACGGATGAGCTTGGTGCCGATGATGTCACGTACCTGTCCCAGCACGAAATCGCTGGCGGACGTCACGACGATCGACGCACCTGCCTTGTCCAGGGTGATCGTCGATCCGGTGTTCTTGAGATCGAAGCGCTGCGTGAGTTCTTTGGATGCCTGCTGAACGGCATTGTCGACCTCTTGCATGTCCACCTGGGACACAACGTCAAAGCTCTGTTCTTTTGCCATGTGTGCTTCCTTTCTTCCCGCGGCTGTTGCCGGGTCTACTCGTCTGATGCGTTCAGGGTCACACTGCCTCGCCCGTCAGCGGTCTCAATGGGAACCTCGGTACCGTCGCGAGTGACGGTCACCGCAGACGGCTGGCCGATGATGACCTCAGCTGCGTCGGTGACTATCCATTCCTGTGTCTCTCCCCCGGGCAGCGTACCCTCATACGCCTTGAGGCCATCCACCGTGATCCTGAGCCACGATGCGGAACCTTCCGCAACGCTGACGACCATGGTGAACGAGGTGTCGGCGCCAACGGTCTCTTCAGCCGGCGCGCTTGCCTCGACCGTCTCCGATGTCTCTCCCGGAAGCACCGTCTCTGTGGCATCGACGGTCTCGGTGGCCACCGGAGGGATCGTGGAGGTGGCGGGCTCGTTCCCAAAGAGTCCCGAGGCGGCCCATAGGGCAAGGCCGATGAGCACGACAGCTCCGGCTACTATCAGCCACGTGTTCAGCGAGACAGCATGGAGCTGGTCTCGCTGTTTGACCACGGCCCTGTCCGGAATGCGCAACTTGTCTTCGGGGTCGGTCAGTGATGTCTCACGTTTGTATGCGTCGACGATCGGCTTCATATCCATGCCGAGGAACTGGGCGTAGCTCTGGAGATAGCCCTTCACGTAGACCGGGCTTGGCAGTTCTTCATAGCGGCCATCTTCGATAGCGTCCAGCATCCGAGACATGATCTTCGTCCCGGCCTCGACATCCGCTATGGTCTTGCCCTGCCGCCGACGTTCTGCGGCGAGAGTCTCTCCAACAGTCCCCATGGCGTTCCCTCTCGCGGTCACTTCTTTGCGGTCAGCTGTCTTCGCGGTCGATCCGATCGAAGTTCTTGATGGACTCCAGGTCCTCGACGTCTACGAGCACGTCACGCGGCCTCGAGCCATCGGGCGCTCCTACGATACCTTTGCCCTCCAACATATCCATGATACGCCCAGCACGAGCGTATCCTACCTTAAGGCGTCGCTGAAGCAGCGAGGTGGATCCCATACCGGATGTGACGACGATATCTGCCGCCTCCCAGATGAGCGGATCGTCGTCCTCGTCCGAGTCGCCTCCCGGCCCGCTGGTGACCTTCAACTGCAGAATCTCCTCATGGTAATCAGGCTCCGCCTGGCCCTTGAGGTGCTCGACGATCGCGTTGATCTCATCCTCCGAGACGTACGAACCCTGGATCCGCTTGGGTTTGGGCCATGAAGGCGTGGAGAAGAGCATGTCGCCCAACCCGACGAGTTTCTCGGCGCCGGGTTGGTCGAGGATGACGCGGCTGTCGATACTGCTACCCACCGCGAACGCGATGCGGTTGGTGATGTTGGTCTTGATGAGCCCGGTGATGATGTCGGTGGAGGGTCTTTGGGTGGCGACGATGAGGTGTATCCCCGCGGCACGCGCGAGCTGGGCGATGCGACAGATCGACTCCTCTACCTCTTTGGCCGCGACCATCATGAGGTCCGCGAGCTCGTCGATCACGATGACCAGGTAGGGCATCTCCTCAGCTTCCTCCGGCGCCTTCCCGTCGTGAACCGCGGCGTTGTACTGCGCTATGTTGCGCACGCCGGCCTTCTGGAGCCTTTTCAGACGCGACTCCATCTCATTGACCGCCCAACGCAGCGCGGACGCGGCCTCCTTGGCCTCTGTCACGACCGGCACGTACAGATGCGGTACGCCGTTGTAGAGGTTGAGCTCTATGCGCTTCGGGTCGATCAGGATCAAGCGCACCTCTGCGGGCGTGGCGCGCATCATGATCGTGGTGATCAGGGAGTTGATGCAGACGGACTTGCCGGTACCGGTGGATCCCGCGATGAGCAAGTGCGGCATCGCCGCGAGGTCGGCGGTGACTTGGTCACCGGCGACGTCCTTGCCTATCGCGAGCAGCAGCGGGCTCGGGTCGTTCATGGGCGGGCCGGCAAGCACGTCACCGAGGGTGACGGTGGTCCGGCCTGCGTTGGGGACCTCGATGCCCACGTAGCTCTTGCCGGGGATCGGAGCCAGGATGCGTATGGTGGGCGCGGCGAGCGCCAGCGCAAGGTCATCGGAGAGCGAGGTGATGCGGTTGACCTTCACGCCCTTGGCGAGCTCCACCTCGAACATCGTCACCGTGGGACCGGAGATCCATGAGACCACCCTGGCACTGATGTCGAAGGTGGCGAGCGTCTGCTCGATGACTCCGGCGGTGTGCTTCAGGTCCCTCTCATTGGCGCGGTTGGAAGCAGTGCTCTCGGGGCTGCGCTTCAGTACCGACACGGGCGGCAGCTCGAAGCCCTCCAGCTTGCGCGGCGCAACGGCCCTGGTGGTAGGCATCGTAGGTTTGTTCGCCTCCGGGTCGGGGCGAGAGGAGCGCTTCCGTGACGGCTTGTTCTCGGCCCGTTCCGTAGCCTCCTGTTCGGCGAACTCATCAAGCGGCACGGTCTTGGCTGCACGACGCCTTTCGACATCCACCGGGAAGTCGGGCTCCACATCGTCTCGATGCATGCGCGCTGTCACGCGCTCGAAGAGCTCGGTGATGGACATCCCTGCGAAGACCAGACCGACAAGCAGCACCGCGCTCAACGTCACGTATGAGATGGGTCGGCCCAAGAGCGTCCTGAGCGCCCAGGCGATGCTTCCGCCTATGTAGCCACCCCGGCTCGTCAGCTCGAACTCGGTCCATTGAGAGGCTTCCGGTGCGGCAACCGCGACGATGGAGATACCGGCCAGCAGAAGAAGCGCAAGGCCGATACCCACACGTGTCTCATCGATCCTCACGGCACGTACGAAGAAGCTCACGCCCCACAGCAGCACGGCCACGGGTATCGCGAAGGCGCCGACGCCGAATCCGAGCCTGAGCGCGTTGGCGACCGCGCGCGGCACCAGCGCCTGAGAACCGGAGAGCACCGCGATGCCCAGCGCGATGGCTATGGCGCACGTGACGATGCCGATGATCTCGTGACGGCTCTCGCTGTCCAGTACAGGAGGTGCCTGGACCGGTTGCTTGCGCGAGCCGCCCTTGGCGGGCTTCTTCGCGGCGGTGGACCGCCCCTTGGAGGGCTTCTTCTCTTTGTTGCGAGCGGTTGCCATCAGTGAGCTCCCGGATCAGACGATGAACTGCCACACGAGCACTGCCGTGCCTACGACCGCGCAGTACGCCGAGAAGACCATCAACGATCTGCGACGCAACCACGACAGAAGACCTGCTATCACAGCGTAACCGCTAATCGCGGCGGCGAGAAACCCTACGACGCACACTGTCAGCTCCGGAAGGGGTTCTCCATGTATCACGACGTCCAGACCGGTCTTTGCGCCAGCCAGCAGGATGATGGGGACGGAGAGCAGGAACGAGAAGCGTGCTGCCTGTTCCCTATCCAGTCCGGAGCCGAGTCCGGCCGCCATGGTGGCGCCGGCACGCGAGATGCCCGGTGCGATAGCCATGCCCTGCGCCACACCCACAGCGACAGCATGTCCCCATCCCATCTTGGCGGGATCGTGCAGGGTCTTGCGCGAGAGTCTCTCGGCCAGTGCGAGGACCACCGCCGTCACGAGCAGGAACATCCCCACGTAGGAAACGTTGGAGAAGATGGACTCGAAGAAGTCGTTGAACGCGAGTCCGATGATCCCGGTCGGGATCGTCGCGATGATTATCAGCCAAGCCAGCCTGCGTTCGCTCGCAAGCTCCTCGCCTCTTGAGAAGAAGGCGCGCACCATCAGCCACAGGTCTTGGCGGAAGTACGTCACCACGGCCACGAGGGTGGCTATGTGCAACAGGACATCGAAGCCCAGCGAAGGTTCGTCCCATCCGAACACCGCAGGTACGATGACCAGGTGACCAGACGAGGATATGGGAAGGAACTCGGCCGCTCCCTGAACGATACCGAGGACGAGCGCCTGGAGGACCTGCACTCTAGACCTCCATCACGACAGGGATGATCATCGGGCGGCGGCGGGTGCGCTCCCAGATGAACTGCCCGAGAGAGTCCCTCAGCGCCTTCTTGATGACGTTGTGATCCGTGACTCCTTCTTTGGAGGTGCGAGCCATGACCTTGGTGATCCGATCCCGTGCGTCTGAAAGCATCGCATCGGAGTCGGAACCCAAGACAAGCCCTCGAGTCACGAGTTCGGCGTCTTTGGCGATGGCACCGGTCTGCGCGTCGATCGCGACGATGACGAGCGCGATGCCGTCGCTTGCAAGGACCTGGCGGTCGCGCAAGACGACCTGACCGACGTCTCCCACCGAAAGGCCGTCCACGTAGACGACTCCGGATTCGACGTGGTCACTCAGGCGGGCGCCCTTCTCGGAGAACTCGAGGCAGGAACCGTTCTCCAGGATGAATATGTTCTTATCAGGAACGCCGACCGCCCGGGCGATCTTGCTATGCGCGTAGAGGTGCCGGGTCTCGCCATGTATCGGCACGAAATACTCAGGTCTGACCAGATTGAGCATGAGCTTCAGTTCTTCGGCCGCGGCGTGGCCGGAAACGTGCACCTGCGCCGAGCCCTTGTGGACGACGTCCGCTCCCTGCTTGAACAGGCGGTTCATGACGCGGCTGACCGCCTTCTCGTTGCCCGGGACCGGAGTGGCCGAGATGACCACGGTATCTCCGGACTGCAGTTGAACCGTCTTGTGATCGGAGTTGGCTATCCGTGCCAGCGCCGAGAGGGGCTCGCCCTGGCTGCCTGTGGAGAGGACGACGATCTTCTCGGAAGGGATCCCGCCCATGTCGTAGGCGTCGATGATGTTCTCATCCGCGATGTGCAGGTAGCCCAGCTCGCGTGCGATACGCGTGTTGTTGACCATCGAGCGGCCGGTGACGGCCACTTTGCGGCCTGCGGCCACGGCTGCATCGCAGACCTGCTGGACGCGATGGATGTGCGACGCGAACGAGGCGACGATGATCCGCTGTTCGGCCTTCATGAAGATGTCGCGAAGCGCCACTCCCACCACGGCTTCTGACGGCGTGGTGCCGGTCGATTCGGCGTTGGTGGAGTCCGACATCAGAAGCATGACACCCTGACGCGCCGCTTTGGCGATCGCCTGGTAGTCCGTGCCGCGTCCGTCGATGGGCGTGTGATCGAGCTTGAAGTCGCCGGTGTGCATGATGTTGCCGACCGGCGTGCGTACGAAGACGGCCACTCCGTCGGGGATGGAGTGGTTCACCGGGATGAAGTCGAGCCCGAACACGCCAAGGTTCACGTGTCCGCCCGGCTTGACCTCGCGGAGCTTGGCCTTCTTGATCTTGTGCTCCTCGAGCTTGCCCTGGATCAAGCCAAGCGTGAGCTTGGTGCCAAGCACCGGCACAGGGATACCCAGGTCCTTGAGCAGGTACGGCAATGCCCCGGTATGGTCCTCGTGACCGTGCGTGATGATGATGCCCTTGAGCTTCTCCCGACGCTTGAGGATGTAGCTGTAGTCGGGCAGGAGAAGATCCACGCCCGGTGTGTCGTCGTCGGGGAACATGATTCCGGCGTCGATGACGATCATGTCGTTACCGTATTCGATAACGGTCATGTTCTTGCCGATCTCGTCAAGCCCGCCAAGCGGGATGACTCGAAGTCGCTGTTGTTTTTGTGTCATATGACTGTGTGTCGTACTCCTTCGTCAGGATATATGTCCGGTAGTGCAACAGAGCCGAGGGCCCTGCATTCAGTCGATAAGGCCGATATGGGTCATGATCCGCGAAAGCTCTGCGGTCTGCGCATCGTTTGCGGGTATCAGCGGGAGACGCGTTCCGCCTACCGGGAAGCCCACGAGCTCGAGCGCTTTCTTGACCATGATAGGGTTCGCTGTCATGAAGAGAGCCTTGAACAGCGGCATGAGCTCCAGGTGGATCTTGAGCGCGCGTGTGTGATCGCCGCTGGCCTGTGCGTTGAGCATCTCGGCCATCTGAGGGCCTACCACGTGCGAGGCAACCGATATGACGCCGGTGGCTCCGAGCCCCATCATGGGAAGCGTGTCCTCGTCGTTTCCGGACAGCACCTCGAAGCCGACAGGCGCGCCGTCGATGATGGAGGCGATCTGGGTGAGGTTGGAGCTGGCCTCTTTCACCGCGACGATGTTCTCGAAGTCCGCGGCAAGGCGAAGCGTGGTGGCCGCCTCCAGATTGACGACACTGCGTCCCGGGATGTTGTAGAGCACGACCGGCACGTCCACCGCCGAAGCGATAGCGCCGAAGTGCCGATACAGGCCCTCCTGCGGCGGCTTGTTGTAGTAGGGCACTACCGCCATGACGGCATCCACGCCCAGCTGGACGACCTTCTTGGCAAAAGCCACCGAGTCATCCGTGCAGTTGTCGCCGGCGTTCGCGATGATGGGTGCCTGGTCTCCGACGGCCTCGATCACGGCCTCGAACAGCCGTAGCTTGTCATCGTAGAACACCGTGGGCGATTCGCCGGTGGTTCCGCAGACGACAAGCGCTTCGGTCCCCTGGTCGAGCAGGCGCAGCGCGAGCTCCTGTGCGCGTGCCAGGTCGAGTTCTCCTTCAGCGGAGAACGGTGTCACCATTGCGGTGAGCAGTCGGCCGAATCTTGGTTCGCTCATGATCGATTCCCTACTTGGACAGACGCCTTCCGGCGTCGAATGTATGTCTCTATCTGCAGTATTGTGCCACAGTCAGCCCAAGCTCGCCGACCGTGGACCACACAGTGGCGCTAGTCCGTGAGGTCGAAAGCCTCATGTAGAGCGGAAACAGCGGCCCCCGTGTACTCTCCCGGAACCAGCACCGAGATGGTGGTGTGGCTGTCAGCAGTCTGTAGCACCGTCACCTGGGCTGCGTACAGCGCCTCGGCCACCCGCGCCATCACCCCGGGCACCCCGTGCATTCCCGCTCCGACGAGCGTCACCTTGGCCAGACCCTTACGGATCTCATGCGAGAGCCCCAGCCCGTCGAGAGCAGAACCGGCTCTATCCAGATCTCTCTCCGGCACGGTGAAGATCAAGCTCTCCCCCAGCGGCGTGAACATGTCCAATGAGACCCCCGAGTCCGCCATGGCCCGGTAGATGTGTGCCTGCGCGCCCATGTGCGCAAGGCTTCCTTCTCCTGCGGGCAACGCAGCCCGCACCCGGGCGATGCCTCCAACGTGAGACACGGCGGTAGCAAGGGCCTTCGGGCTGTATGCGGAGATATCGGCGACAAGCGTGCCGGGATGCTCGGTATAGGTGTTGCGCACACGTACGGCGAGGCCGCTTGCCAGGGCGAGCTCTGCAGCGGGCGTGTGGACCACTTGCGAGCCGCTGCGTGCCATCTGGAAGAGCTCATCCGCGCGGATGACGTCGAGCACGACGGCGTCAGAGCACGTGCGTGGATCCGCTGTCATCACGCCGTCCACGTCGGTGTATATCTCGACCGCCTCGGCATTGAGCGCCACGCCCAGCGCGCAGGCGGTGGTGTCGCTGCCTCCTCGCCCGAGCGTTGTCAGGCGCCCGTCGGGACCGACGCCCTGGAAGCCAGCGACCACCGGTATGAACCCCCCGGCGATCGACTCCAACAGCGCGGCGGGGAATATCTCGGTGATCTGTGCGTTCTCATACACGCCGTCAGTGCCGATACCCGCCTCGCTCCCGGAAAGCGCCCGGGCCATGAGTCCGCCGGCGCGAAGCTCGTGAGCTATCACGACGGCCGAGATGATCTCGCCGGTGGAGGCGAGAAGGTCGCGTTCACGTTGGTCGGAAGGAAGGCCATGAACGAGACCCAGGAGGGTGTCTGTCGCATAGGGTGCGCCTGTGCGACCCATGGCCGAGACCACCACGACAGGAGACTTCTCAAGCTCGATGACCTCGGTCACGCGTCTGCCGATGGCCGAGCGCCCCTCTGGCGTGGCAACAGAGGTGCCACCGAACTTCATGACGATGACCGGACGTTGAGTCACGGCGCTACTCCCCCATCAGTCTTTCGAGGCCTATCACGAGGCCGCTGCAAGCGCCCACTTCACGTACCGCCAGCACGACGCCGGGCATGAAGCTCGTACGGTCGATGGAGTCATGCCGCAAAGAGAGCGTCTGTCCCTGACCGCCGAAGAGCACCTCCTGATGCGCGACCAGGCCGGGCAGTCTCACGGAGTGGATGGTGACGTCCTCGACGAGCGCCCCCCGGGCTCCTTCGGCGATCTCTGTCTCCCTGCCCGGAGCATCCGGCACTTCCCGGCGGGTCTGGGCGATCAAGCTCGCGGTACGAAGCGCGGTGCCGGAGGGAGCGTCGGCCTTACGGTCGTGATGGAGTTCGATGATCTCCACGTGCGGCATGAAGCGGGCGGCATCAGCGGCAAAGCGCATCATGAGGACCGCCCCGATGGCGAAGTTCGGCGCCATGAAAAGGCAGGTGCCCTCGGGTGCACTCAGTGCAAGCGCCTCCAGAAGCTCCGTGCTCAGGCCGGTGGTCCCCACGACACAGTCCACTCCCGCCGCCAGCGCGACGCGCAGGTTCCCCTCGACCACCGACGGATGCGTGAAATCGACCATCACGTCTGCATTGGAAGAAGCGATGGCTGCAGCAAGGTCAGCGGTGGCCACTATGGTGCCGCCGTTGCCATCGCTCAGCGCCTGACCGGCGCTTGCGGGGTCGACAGCGGCGACCACCTCCATATCCGCCTCGGCGGAGACGGCCTTGACCACTTCCTGACCCATCTTGCCGGCTGCGCCGGTCACGATGACGCGTATCATCGATGTTCTCCTTTGTCCTTAGAGCAGGTGTTTCATATCAGCGGTGTCGAACGGCGCGACCATGGTGAGGATCTGGCCGGTGCCGAACATGCGACCCGCCAGTGAACTGACGTCTTGTGATGTGACGGCCTCGACGCGCTCGACGAGCTCGTCTATCGACAGGCACTCCCCGTGTGTTACCTCGTTCTTGCCGAGGCGGGTCATGCGTGCGCGAGTGGACTCAAGGCTCAAGACGAGATGACCCTTCATGCTCTCCTTGGCCCGGTGGAGCTCCTCGGCGGTGATGCCGTCTGCCGCCACCTTCTCGATCTCCGTCTTGATGAGCCTGATGACCTGCTCGGCGTTGGAAGGCCGGGTGCCGGCATAGACCACGAACTGGCCGGTGTCCTGATAGAGCGTGTGGTACGAGTAGACCGCGTAGGCCAACCCCTTCTTCTCCCGGATCTCCACGAACAGCCGGGAGGCCATGCCGCCGCCCAGGATCGAGTCCAGGATCGAAAGCGCGAAGCGTTCCTCGTCGCGGGCCTTCAGCCCGGCCACACCCCAACAGATGTGGGCTTGTTCGGTCTCTTTGCGCAGCACCTGTATGCGTGGCTCGACCACGGGGGTCGCCTCCACGCGCTGTGAACGGGGACCCTCGGGCAGCACCAGCGAGCGCTGCACGATGTCCACGAGAGCGGCGTGCGAGACGTTTCCTGCCGCCGCGACGACGACGTTGCCCGTGAGATAGTGACGCGCCTTGAAGTCGGCGGCAGCGTCATGGTCGAACGCGCCGACGGTCTCGCGCCTGCCCAGCACCGGAAGACCGAGCGGATGGTCCGGCAGCATGGTGGAGGCGAACAATTCGTGCACCATGTCGTCGGGCGTGTCCTCGTGGCGCGCGATCTCTTCCAAGACCACTTCGCGTTCGGGGACGATGGATTCATCGGCCAGAAGGGCGTTACCCACCATGTCCGAGAGGACCTCGACGGCGTCTTCCACATGCTCGTCGAGAACCCTCGCGTAGTAGCAGGTGTACTCCTTGCCGGTGAACGCGTTCAGCTCTGCGCCGAGACGTTCGAAGTGCTCAGAGATGTCTTGGGCGCTGCGCGTGGGCGTGCCCTTGAACATCATGTGCTCCATGAAATGCGACATGCCGGCTTCTCCGGGATGTTCGTCGCGAGAACCAACCGAGAACCATATGCCGATAGCAGCTGACCTCACGGTATCCATGGGTTCTGTTAGAACGGTCACTCCGTTGTCCAGGACGGTCTTCTCGTAGAACATGCTCACATCCATCCAGAGGTCATAGGTCATCTGTCACAAGATACACCGACGGCCCGACACGCGCCGCAAGCGACGGGTGTCGGGCCGGAACTCGCCGGTGCGGTGGTGCTAGTGGTGGCGCCTCGGCTTGCGATCGCCACTTCCGCGGTCTTCGCGTGCCGGACGTTCGGAGCGATCACCTTCGCTGCGCGGCTTGCCTTCGGCCTTGTTGACGGCGTCCAGGCTCACCTTGCCGCGGTCATCGATCTCCAGCACGACGACCTCAACCTCGTCGCCGACGTTCAGGACGTCTTCGACCTTCTCGATACGGCCCTTGGCCATACGCGAGATGTGCAGCAGGCCGTCTTTGCCCGGGATCAGTTCCACGAACGCGCCGAACGGCATGATGTTGACCACGCGGCCGGTGTAGCGCTCGCCGACCTCGACGTCGCGCACGATGTTGCGGATGCGCTCGACGGCAGCCACGCCACCGGCGTCACGTGAGGCGACGTAGATCGTGCCGTCCTCGTTGACGTCGATCTGGGCGCCGGTCTCCTCGATGATGCCGCGGATGACCTTGCCGCCGGGGCCGATGATGTCGCGGATCTTGTCCACGGGGATCTTGACGGTGATGACTCTGGGTGCGAACGGCTTGAGCTCCTCGCGGGGCTCGTCGATCGACTCCAGCATCTTGTCGAGGATGAAGGAGCGGCCCTCTTTGGCCTGCATCAGGGCACGACGCAGGATGTCCACGGACAGACCCTTCGCCTTGTTGTCCATCTGCATGGCGGTGATGCCGTTGGGCGTACCTGCCACCTTGAAGTCCATGTCGCCGAGGAAGTCCTCGAGACCCTGGATGTCGGTCAGGATGGCGACATCGTCACCCTCCTTGATGAGACCCATGGCGATACCGGAGACCGGAGCCTTGATCGGGCAACCGGCGTCCATCAGCGCTAGGGTGGAACCGCAGACCGAACCCATCGATGAGGAGCCGTTGGACTCAAGCACCTCGGAGACGATGCGGACGGTGTACGGGAAGTCCTCCTCGGCAGGTACCACCGGGAGCAGCGCGCGCTCAGCAAGCGCACCGTGACCGATGTCGCGGCGCTTCGGGCCACGCATGAAGCCCGTCTCGCCTGTGGAGAACGGCGGGAAGTTGTAGTGGTGGATGTAGCGCTTGCCCTCGGACACGTCGATCGTGTCGATGCGCTGCCACTCGGAGAGCATGCCCAGCGTCAGGACCGAGAGGACCTGGGTCTGACCGCGGGTGAACAGGCCGGAGCCGTGCGACAACGGCAGGTAGCCGGCGGTCGTGGTGATCTGGCGGACCTCGTCGAGCCTACGGCCGTCGGCACGCTCGCCCTCTTCGAGGACCATGGTGCGCATGGTCTTCTTCTCGAGCTGCTTGAGAAGGGCCTTGATGTCCTTGCCGTCCGCTGCCATCTCCTCGGCAGTGAATGAGGCGATGATCTCGTCTTTCACAGCCTGCACATCACCCATGCGGGAGTGCTTGTCGGCGTTGTGAAGGGCGGCCTTCATCTTCTCGGCACCGGCTGCGAAGATACGCTCCTTGAGCGCCTCGTCGATCTGGTGGATCGGCACCTCCATGGGCGTGATCTCGACCTTGGCGAGGAACTGCTCCTGCACCTCGCAGAAGGCGGCGATGGCTTCCTGGGCGAACATGAGGGCTGCGAGCATGTCTTCCTCGCTGACCTCTTCCGCACCGGCCTCAAGCATGTAGACGGCGTCTTTGCTACCGGCGACGACCAGGTCGAGGTCCGAGAACTCGGCCTCTTCGAAGGTCGGGTTCACGATGAACTCGCCGTCTTCGTCGCGCACGATGCGGACGCAGGCAAGCGGACCCTCGAAGGGGATGCCTGCGGCAAGCAGCGCGCTGGACGCGCCCATGATGGAGATGACGTCAGGCTGGTTCACCTGGTCCGCCGAGAGAACAGTCGCGATGACCTGGACCTCGTTGCGGAATCCATCTGCGAAGGAGGAGCGGATCGGACGGTCGATCATCCGCGCGGTCAGCGTGGCCTTCTCGGAAGGACGCGTCTCGCGCTTGACGAAGCCGCCGGGAAGCTTGCCTGCGGCATACATCCGCTCCTCGAAATCAACGGTGAGCGGGAAGAAGTCAAGATCTTTGGGGAACTTGGATGCTGTCGCCGTGACCAGCACCATGGTGTCGCCCTGACGTACAAGAACGGCGCCGCCGGCCTGCTTGGCCAGTTCGCCGGTCTCAAGCGTATAGGTCTTTCCGTACAGTTCGAAAGTCTCAGTTACCTTTCCCATGCCTCTGTCCTCTGCTTAGCGGTCCCCGCCCCTTGCGGAGACCTCGTGTTCGGGGCCGTGCCCCGGTGACAACGAAGGCGGGAGAGCTCCCGCCTTCGCGTGTCTTTTGAGATTAGTTGCGCAGTCCCAGCTTTGCGACGATCGCACGATACCGCTCGATGTCGATCTTCTTGAGGTAGTTCAGCAGGCGACGACGCTGGTCGACCATCTGCAGCAGACCACGACGGGTGTGGTGGTCGTGCTTGTGGTAGCGCAGGTGCTCGGTGAGGTCCCGGATGCGCTGCGTGAGCAACGCGATCTGTACCTCGGCAGAACCGGTGTCGCCCTCGGTGCGGGCGTGCTCGGCGATGATCTTGGACTTGACGTCCTTGGGTAGTGACATATTCGGTTCACCCTTCTTTCGGATTAGCCCCTGTCCGAGGTGAGCGTGGGTGACTCGGTCATCCCAGGCAGGGGTACGCACACAACCGGAGCAGTATAGCACAGGTTGAGGGTGGAGTGGTCATCTCACTCCCGTGGCTCGGTGAGTATCCCGCGCGCTCTGTCGATATCGGCCTGGATGCTTGCGACCAGTTCGTCCACAGAATCGAAGCGCCTGTTGTCACGCAGGCGCTGGATGAACTCGATGGTGATGTCTTGGTTGTAGAGATCGCCGGTCCAGTCGATCAGATGTGCTTCCAAGATGTCGTGAGCGGCCGGGAACGTCGGTGGGACGCCCACCGAGATCGCCGCGGGAACTCGCAGGCCTTCGATGACGGCAAAGCCGGCGTAGACGCCATCGGCCGGTATCGCGGCCTGGTGGTGGACGGCCAGGTTCGCTGTGGGCACGTGCAGCGAGGTGCCCTCTCCGCGTCCATGGACGACACGGCCGCAGACGCGATGGGGCCTGGCGAGCAGCCTGGCTGCCAGCGTCACGTCACCATCACGGACGGTTGCCCTGAT
>JBFHJN010000012.1:0-43869 GCA_041595875.1 Coriobacteriia bacterium | reverse complement strand
CGGAATCATAATCCGCGAGTCGTGAGTTCGAGTCTCACCTCAGCCACCACCTTTAACCCCTTGCATTGCAGGGGGTTTATTTATTTCCCACACCAATCTTCCGCACCCGATCTGCATCAAGCAAAAACCGCTTGGTGTAGGTTTGGTGTAGATTTCGCCGGATCTGCTGATGTAGGTCCGGCTTTTTATTTCCCCCTTGTGTTACGGACGTGTAACACACCCAAGGGGTTCCGTGCCCACCCACACCAAGAGGCACACCAACTTCCTCAGCCACACCAACGGCTGACCCCTCACTACTAATCATAACCCAAAGGAGAACCAAGAAATGAACATCACCTATGAATCCATTCGTGCGGCCATCACCGAAGAGCAGATGGAAGCGCAGTTGGCTCTGGAGAACGAAGCCATGGAGCACGGCAACAAGCTGTACCGTGAGATGCGAGCCAAGGGGAAGTACACCCAAGGGGACGCAGGGCATCATGCCATCATCAAGACCCTCGGCCACATGGTGCCTCATGTCCGTGACTACCTCGACCAGAAGTTGGGCCGGAGGAATGACGTGAAGAAGTTCCTGCAGGAAGCCTACACCCTGTACCAGATGGAGGCTGAAGAACTGGCCTTCATCACGATCAACACCGTGTTCGCCCACATGGAGCACAGCACCCTGCAAGACCTGAGCTTCCGCATTACGAACCGCATCTTGGATACCATCGAGTACCGCCGGTTCAAGGAGTTTGGTGAAGGCGAGAAGAAGGGTGGCCTCTGTGCGGTCATCACGGATCGGTGCAAGTCTCACAACGAAGAGCACCGCCGGAAGGTGATCCTCGGGGCCAAGCGCAAGCTCGCCCAGATTGAGGACATCGAGATCGAGAACGACTTCAAGATCCTGATCGGCAAGAAGATGATCGAACTCATGATCGACTCCACCGGTCTGGTCAAACAGGAGAACCTGAAACGCCGCCGGAACAAACAGAAGGAATGCTACATCGTGGCCACCCCTGAGTTGGACGCATGGCTCGACAAACTGGACAAGGGTCTTGAGTGGCAGTCACCCTACCACTACCCGACCATCGTGCCGCCCCGCCCGTGGACCAACCTCTTTGAGGGTGGCTACTGGAGTGAGCGCGGTGGTCGTCCCATCCCCTTTGCCCAGACCAAGACCAAGGAGGCCCGTCAGCGTCTGGCCCAAGAAGACCTGACCCAGATCATGGACTTGGTGAACATCTGCCAGAACACCGCATGGAAGGTGGACGCATGGATGCTCGACGTGGCTGAACGGATGAAGCACCTGCCCTATGACTTCGCGGACATCCCGACAGGGGAGAAGAACCTCCCGCCTCAGCCGGTGGAAACCGAAGAGATGGAAGCCTTCAAGGCGAGTGACCCTGAGGCTTTCGAAGTATGGAAGGTGAGCCGTGCCAAGGCTTGGAGTAAGTTCCACCAGAACAAATCCAAGCGGAGAGCCTTTGGGCAGAAGCTGTTTGTCGCCCGAAAGTTCGTGGACTATGATCGCATCTACTTCCCCATGCAGTTGGACTTCCGTGGTCGCGCCTATCCGATTCCCCGCTACCTGAACCCTCAGGGGGATGACTTTACGCGCTCCCTCCTGACGTTTGCTGATGGCAAGGAGCTTGGCGAGGACGGCATGTACTGGCTGATGATCCATCTGGCCGGTATGGCAGGGGTCGATAAGGTCTCCATGTCCGACCGGATTCAATGGGTTGAAGAGAACGCCCATTGGATTGCCAAGTGTGTCGCATCCCCCATGGAGTACACCGAGTGGTCCGACATGAGCAAGCCGTGGCAGTTCCTTGCCGCCGCCCGTGAGTACATGCTCGCCCGCGAAGCCAAGGAGCAGGGTGTCCCCTTTGTGACCCACCTGCCGGTTCAGGTGGACGGGTCCAACAACGGGAGTCAGCACTTTGCGGCCATGCTCAAGGATATCCCTTCAGCCGAAGCTGTATGTCTGCTTCCTGCGGACAAACCCGCTGACGTGTACCAGATCGTGGCTGACAACATGATCCCTGAACTGGAGCAGATTGCCAAGGCAGGGAACCAAGAGTCCCGCCTTCTGGCCAAGGCTTGGCTGACCGCAGGGATCGACCGGAAGCTGTGCAAGACTCCGACCATGACGGTGCCTTACGGGGTCACCAAGCGCGGCATGGAGGATCAGATTGAGGACTACCTCGACAAGTACGAGATGAAGCATGACGGTATGCCCTACCTCAGTCTGCCTTCAGGGATCAAGCAGAGAGATGCCGTGGTCTTCCTTGCCAAGCTGATGTATAAACACATCGGCAGGGTACTGCCCTCGGCATACGGAGCTATGGAATGGATGAAAGCGGTCGTAAAGGAGTTCACCAAGGTCACCAACAAGTCACTCATCTGGCGCACACCTTCGGGTTTCACCATGATTCAGGACTGCCGGAAGCGGAAGACCAAACGGGTGGACACCTTCATGGGTGAAGTTCGTCTGCAACTCTCGGTCGAGCAGGACACCAAGACCATGAACACCGTCAAGGCGGTGTCTGGCATTTCCCCCAATGTGGTTCACTCCTTGGATAGCAGTCACATGATGCTGACCGTAGGCGAATGCCACAAGATGGGCGTGGAGTCCTTCTCCCTTATTCATGACAGCTATGGCACCGTGGCGTGTGACATTCCGATCATGAACCAAGTGCTCCGCTCGGTGTTCTGTCAGCTTTATTCCGGCACCAACATGCTCGCGGAGTTCAAGCGTCAGGTCGAGGAGCAGAGTGAAGGCTTCGAAGTAGAATATCCGGAACCTCCGGCACAGGGGGAACTGGATGTGAGTCAGGTGATGTACTCTCCCTACTTCTTTGCCTAGTCCGTTACACTAGTGTAACAGTCTGTCAGAGAGGCTGTTACACCTGACCCCTCACTAATGAACAACTAGGGCAACCGCCCCAACTCAACCCAAAGGAAGATACAACATGAATGATTCAATCTTACTCGTAGATGCTCAGACCGGATGCGTGATCAAACGGCCCCCCATCGCCTCCAACGAGACGGTGATGGCCGCAATGGAACGCGCCCTGAAACACGCCGCCAAGAACCTTGAGGCTTGTGCGTAATGTTTGACCCAAACCACGACGATCCGATTCGTCGGCTCATCAATCTGGGTGTGCAGGAAGAGGTATCTCGGATCGCCCACAAGGAAATCGAAGAGGCCAAGCTTCGGGTAGCCGCACGGCTCCCTGAGGTCATCACCAAGGTAACCCTTGAGGTGGCCAACAAGATTTCCTTTGAGCGATACGAGGATTCATTGCTCATCAAAATCACCGGAACGATTCAAAAAGAATCCTGACCCCTCACTAGTGAATCACTAGGGACTCCCCACCTGAGATAGCCTCTCGGAGTGGGGAGCTTTCTTTGTGTTAACCGCCAACGAAAGGAATAACCATGGCAGATAAAAAAGAACGGCACTTCACCCCCTTTGGGGTTGCTGTCCATCCGTGGATCACACGCGCCGACACCAAGTTCGATACGGACGGTGTCTTCAAAGCAGGTTTGTCCTGTGATCCGAATGACGAAGAAGTAGCCGCATTCATCGAGAAACTCGATGCTGAACTTGACGCCTTTATTGCAGGTCTCGGGGACGGCTCGATTACTTGGCAGGGTGCCAAACTCAAAGCACCGGCCAAATTGAAACTCCACAAGGCTGACCTCTATTCAGAGGAATACGAAGGCGAAGAAGGTGAAGAGGAGCCGACAGGCAACATCATCCTTCGCGTCAAACAGAAGGCCATTGTGCGCTACAAAGACCGCAAGACCGGCGAAGAAAAGGAGATCCATAAGAAGATCGCCTTGGTTGACGCTCAGGGTCGTCCCATTACCGGCGGCATTGCCATATATGGCGGGTCCATTGTGCGCTTCAGCGTCCTGTTCAGCCCGTGGTATCGTGCAACAGACGGTGCCTGTGGTGTCTCCCTCAAGCCGCTCGCCTGTCAGATCAAAGAACTGGTCTCCGGCGATGCCAATACGGACTACGGCTTCGGTGCTGTGGATGGATACACTCATGAGAGTGGCTCCGCTCCCGCCGCCGACTCAACATCTTCAGGTGCTTACGAGGATGAGCCTGAGGATGAGGATGAAGTAGACTTTTAATGAAGCGGCATCCCCACAAGGGTGGCCTTCGCGTCACCCTAGTCTGCTCAAACCCGTCCTGTAACCACACCCATGTCGTCACGGCGGCATCGGGTGCTGAGTTCGAAAAGATCACCGCCAAGATTCCTCGGTCTAAGCACGGTGATCTCCTGTACAAATGCCCGAAACATCGAAAGACCTATGGCAACCGGCGCAGACGTAAGACCAAGTAAGGCGGCTCTGCGTCATGGCTACCGTAGCGGGCTAGAGCAAGGGGTCGCTCGACAGCTTAAAGCTCTCAAAGTACCCCATAAGTTTGAGGCCGAGAAGATACCCTTCACGCAACCGGCCAAGAAGCGAACCTATACGCCCGACTTCAAGATCAAGACGGCAAGTGGGAAGATCATCTATGTGGAAACGAAAGGCATCTTCGATGTTGCCGACCGTCAGAAGCATGAGCTGATCAGGGAACAGCATCCTGAGCTTGATATCAGGTTTGTGTTCTCCCGCCCCACCCAGAAGATCCGAAAGGGGTCTCCTACCAGTTACGCCATGTGGTGTGACAAGAACGGATTCCTCTGGGCACGGGAACGCATCCCCCAAGAGTGGCTTAACGAGTAGCCACGGACTCCCCCTCAAGTAGCGTACTGGGCTTTATCCGGAAGGTGGCGCAGACAGAGGAGTCAACTGGCTATCCGGCCAGACCCAACGGATACACGTAGACGGCGTGGCGCATAAACAGTCTCCAGTTGGGGGTCTCTGGGTCAGCAAAAGGCTCCACCATTTTAGTTCATGCCGCTGAGGTTTCTCTCTCCTCCTCAGCACACAGGTTCCCGCTCCTCCTGTTCTCCGAAAAAGCGGTTTTCTTTTTTAGGTTCAAGCATGAAAGGACATGATGAATAAGTACATGAAGATCGGCATCGACTCCGATAAACACAAAGTCGATATCAAGGCTGAACTCGTGGGACGCAAGATTCCACATGCCTTTGAGGAAGACTACCAATGGTACGTCATCCCGCTGAAAAGCGATGAAATAACCTGTGAGGAAGACATCCGGACGATCTGCCGAAAGTATGGCATCACGCCGGTTCAGTTCGCTCGTGATCGGGCGATACCTGAGGAGGTCTTCTCCTGTGTCTGATTACCATGATGAAGACTCCAGTTTCGTAGAGCACACCGAGTGCGAGGCGTGTGGATCGTCTGATGGTAACGCCCTGTACTCCGATGGTCACACCCATTGCTTCGTCTGTGGACAACGGAAGCCGCCGCCGAAAGGTTGGACAGGCTTTGAGGCCCAACCTGAGAAGAAGCTTGAGGATGTCAACTTCTATGAGACCACCTGCAAGCAACTTGATGCACGGTCTCTGCTGAAGAAGACCCTCCAATGGTTTGGCTATGGCTTCTCCAAGAAGTCGAACGGCACACCGATCCATGTAGCCCCGTTCTATCGGGATGGAGTCATGGTGGCCCAACACACAAGGGACCGCGAGAAGAACTTCGGATGGGTCGGTATTACCGGCAAACTTGAACTCTTTGGTCAGCACCGTTGGAAATCCGGCGGGAAACAACTGATCATCACAGAGGGTGAGATCGACTGCATGACGGTCTGTCAGGTACTCAACTACCGGTGGCCCGTTGTGTCCGTACCGAACGGTGCACAGTCTGCCAAGAAGTACGTCAAGCAGAACCTTGAGTGGATCGAATCGTTCCAGACCGTGAAGTTCCTTTTCGATAATGACAAGGAGGGGAATGAGGCGGTCAAGGAGTGTGCGGCTTTACTGTCACCGGCCAAGGCCAAGATCGTTCGTCTGCCTGATGGTTGTAAAGATCCCAACTACATGGTCTGCAATGGTCTCACCAAAGAGCTGACCAACCGGATCATGGAGGCTGAGGATTACAAACCCGATGGGGTCTTCTCCTTGAAGAACCTCAGGGATCGTTACCGGCATCGACCGGCCATCAGGAAGGTAGACTTTCCGTTCCGTCTCCTGAATAAGATGCTCAACGGCTGTCAGCCCAAAAGGATCTACCTCTGGACCGCAGGTTCAGGCATAGGTAAGTCCACGGTTGTTCAGCAGATCATCTTCTGGCTTCGAAAGTTTCAGAAGCGGAAGGTGGGCATCATCGCCCTTGAGGAGGATATCCTCGAAACCATCGACCGCCATGTGGCTTTAGAGATGCAGGTCTCTATGGCTCACCTCAGGGAGTTCGTCCCGATTGAGGTACGCATGGAGGTCTTCGATAAACTCTGTGAAGACGATGACATGTTCCTTTATGACCACTTCGGGTCTCAAGATCCGAACGGCATACTGAGCACCATACGCTTCCTCGTAGTCTCCTGCGGCTGTACCGACATTGTCCTCGACCACATTTCCATTGTGGTGTCCGGCATGGAGGAAGGACGCAATGGGGAAGGAAGCGAGCGTAAGATGATCGACATCCTCATGACCAAACTCCGGTCCATGGTACAGGAAGCCGGTGCCTTCACGCTTCACGCCATCGTGCATCTCAAACGTCCCGACAAAGGTAAGAGCTTCAATGAAGGCCGTCAGGTTTCCCTGTCTGATCTTCGCGGCTCCGCTTCTCTGGAGCAGTTGTCTGACGTGGTGATCTCCGTAGAGCGTGACCAACAGAGTGATACCCCGAACCTCCTCTGGCTTCGTGTGTTGAAGAATCGACCCAATGGTGAGACCGGCATTGCCGACTACCTTGAGTACGACCGCGACACAGGATGGCTGAAGGAAGTAACCCCCGAAAATGCAACCAAGAGAGAATCTGCCGCTTATCAAGATGATGAGGAAGAGGTGGAACCTCAGTTCTAAGAAAGGAAAACTATGTTTACACCCTGTGATGTTTTTGACAGCCCGACCGCAATGCTTTTCGAGACGGAGATACCTTCAGGTTACCGCCCGTCCGGCGAGTTCCGTAACCCCCGCATCGGGGAATACTTCATGGGCCACAAAGGTCTCGTGAAAGCCCAGATTGATTACAAAACCCCGTGGGTCATCCTTGAGAAGGTTCCGGTGACGGACATCGTGGAGGTCGGCGGCAAGGTTCGCATCGGCGACATCGACTGTCGCGTAGTTCTGGTGGATGCTGATACCGCCATCCTCGTGTCTGTCGCTGACGGCGGCACCATGACCTTCTGCGCCGGATTCTTCGGTGAACCTGAGATCATTGAGCTGATCCCTCGTGAACGCGAAGGCGGCTCCGCAGAGGACCGCGCCTTTGTCCTCGTTGAGGATATCATTGAGGCTACCCTCGATGAGTATGAGGTGATTGCTCTTGGGTAACGACAAACCCCAATGGAAGACCATCGGCTTCGACATCGAGGCTGATGGCCTCTTGGATACCCTCACCAAGATCCACATGATCCACATCATCGATATGCCGACCGGCAAGGTGATGCGCTTTGATAATAAAACAGGGAAGGACTACCGCCAGATTGACCAAGCGGTGTCCATCCTGCAAAGCGCGGATCTGTTGATCGCCCAGAATGGTATCGGGTACGACATCCAAGCCATCCAGAAGTTCTACCCTGAGTTCCAAGTGAAGGAGGGGTACAACACGTTCTCCGCAAAGCACGACACCAAGGACTGCCCTGAGGTCTATGACACTCTGGTGGTTTCCAAGGTGCTCTACTCCGACATGTTCCTCGCCGACATGCGCCGCTTCCGACAGGCACGGCTCGGGAAAGGACTCCGTGGGACGCACGGCCTCAAAGCTTGGGGCTACCGTCTGGGTGTTCTCAAAGGCGAGTTCGCTGAGGATGCCGATTGGTCTTCGTGGTCTCAGGCAATGTCCGACTACTGCGTTCAGGACTGCATCGTGACCCGCCGACTCTGGCAGTACTTTGAGGGACTCAAGCGAAAGCTTCCCCGTGAAGCCTTTGAGTTGGAGCACGATGTTGCATGGATTCTACAGCGACAGCATAAGCAGGGCTACTTCTTCGATACCCATAAGGCTGAAGCCCTCTATGGTGAGGTCGCCGCTGAGTACCATGACCATCGCATCGCCCTCGCCAAAGAGATCCCCCCGTGGGAAGGGGAATGGTTCACACCCAAGGTCAACAACAAGAAGCTCGGGTACGTCAAAGGTATTCCCTTCCAGAGGAAACCCATGCCGTTCAACCCGACAAGCCGGAAGCAGATCGTTGATCGCTTCAAGCAGGTCTATGATTGGGAACCCGAAAAGTTCACCAAGAAGGGACAGCCTTGTATTGACGATGAGGTACTGAACGAACTGCCGTTCCCTGAGGCAAAGAGCCTAGCTCGCCTGTTCTTCCTGAAGAAGCTCATGGGTCAGCTCCATGACGGGGAGAACGGTTGGCTGAAGATGGTGGCCGCAGACGGACGTATCCATGGGAGTGTAAACACCAATGGTGCGGTGACCGGACGCATGACGCATTCAAAGCCGAACCTTGCTCAGGTTCCCTCGGTGAAGAAGGAGTTTGGCAAGACCTGTCGTGAATGCTTCTGCGTACCTAAAGGAAGAAAACAAGTAGGCATCGATGCGAGTGGCCTTGAGCTTCGCATGTTGTCTCATTACCTGTTCCCTTGGGACAAAGGAGCCTATGCAAGAGAAGTTCTTGAAGGTGATATTCATACAGCTAATCAGAAGTCTGCTGAACTCCCTGAACGTGATGATGCCAAAACATTCATCTATGCGTTCTGCTATGGTGCGGGAGATGCAAAGCTTGGCTCAATCGTTGGAGGGGGAGCTAAGGAAGGATCTAAGCTCAGAGCAACTTTCCTTCGAAAAATCCCTGCTATGGGAAAGCTTACGTCAAAGATTAAATCCGTGGTGGCTGAACGTGGCTCTCTGCGAGGTCTTGATGGAAGAACCATCCCCATCCGATCAGAACACGCCGCTCTAAACTCCCTGCTTCAGGGTGCCGGTGCCATCGTAATGAAGAAGGCATTAGTCATCCTCGATTACCTCGTGCAGGAGCAGGGCTTGAAGCCGTACACCAAGTATGGCGCAGAGGGTTCCTTTGAGTTCGTCGCAAACGTCCATGACGAATGGCAGATCGAATGCGAAGAGGCCGAGGCTGAACTCATCGGGGAACTCGGTTGCAAAGCGATCACGTTAGCCGGGGAGTACTTCGACATGAAGATCCGCTTAGACGGTGAAGCCAAGGTTGGAAACAACTGGGCTGACTGTCACTAGTCCACCTGCCTTGGGTAGATCCCTTCGGGGGTCTGTTCAGGCTGCCCCCTCACTATGAACAACTAGGGTAACTGTGCCCAAAACCAATCAACCCATCCGAAAGGAAAACCTTATGGCAAAGAAAACAACTATGGAACTGTTCATCACCCAAGAGCAGTTCAACGGCCTCACCGAACGTGAACGACTCATCTATGATGTCCTCAATCAGGGTCATCATATGACCGACCGTGAAGTGAAGCGCAAACTCAAGTGCGAAGATATGAACGATGTGCGTCCCGCCATCACCCGCATGGTGCAGAATGGCATTCTGAATCACCCGAAGAACGTCGCCTGTAAAGAAACCCTCCGGTCTGTGCGTGTCACCATCGCGGTGCCGCTCGCTCCCACCACAAAGCGGAAGACCAAGAAGGGAGCAGAGGAAGGTACTACCGATGGCGAGGGATAATAATCGCTTCCCCCAATGGGGACATAAGTACAAGTACGAAGATATGAAGCTACCCGAGGAGTTCGATCAGTTCATCCTCGGGGGTACAGAACAGACGGTCTCTATCGCCGCTGATGTGCCGGTCTACTCCCTCGACGGAATGGCTGAGTACATTCAGGAGCGCGATAGTCTGGACTCCCGCGATGACGCTATTGATGCGGTCGTGGAAGAGTTTGGGTCCAAGTTCCTCGGCCACACTACGCCAATCTTCGTGCGAACAATCATGGGCGAATAGTCCATGAAACTACCAGACCTCCGGAAGGGGTTTGCTTATGCGTTCGTGCATGGGCGGCCTCTTCCGGTCCCTTCACCGCCACCACCAATCAACCCAAAGGAAGATACACAATGTTCAATCCAATCAAAGCGATCACCAATGCTTTCACCCGCAAGAAAAACACGAAGTCTACTCCACCCCAGTTAACCCTCGGGGCCAACACCGGACTGACTATGTACAGAGGAGCAGTCCTCGATGTCGCCAAACTGAAAGCTCAGGATCTCCTGAGCAAGGTGGGGATCGCCTACAAGGCATCCTGTGCCGGTCGTGAGTTCAAGCCGTTCCCCGCGAAGACGGGCCGTCCTTCTCAGGTGGTCCTTCTGGATACCACCACGGGGCATGAGTCCTCGCCGGTTCCGGTCACCTTCGTTGGAGGCACCCCGTACATCATGCATTCCAGAGGATGGCGCAACCTCGACAAAGCGACCAAGGATACAGCAATCGAATGGAAGGAAGTGTAGCATGGCATCAGGAAACAAGTACCACAGAGAGATCATCTCTGTAGACGGGACTGAGACCGTCAACGTGGATGTGTATGCCGTCATTGAAGCCTTTGAGGTTTCGTGTCCGGCACGGCAACATGCGATCAAGAAGATCCTGTGTTCCGGCATCCGTGGCAAAGGCGACACCATTCAGGATCTCACCGAGGCTATCGATGCGCTTGAACGCGCCGTGAGCCTTGAGAAAGCCAGAACCACACCCGAAGGGGACTGCTGTGGGGCGGCTCCTGATCTCCCCCCGAAGATCCTTTCCCTGTGTGCGGGCGAATCCCTTAAAGACGGGGAGCGGGTCTGCTTCGATCATAAAACCTATGAGGTGGTAGGCGGCGGCTGTTATTCCTGCGCTCTGGATCACGAATGTCCGTTCTCTTACCTAGCTAGTGAGTGTCCGGCTCCGCGCGCATTCCGCTTCGTTCAAATCTAATGGAAAACCCGAATGAAATCCTTCCCCGCCTCAAGGGGAGGGTTCTTCTGGTTGACGCTGACATCATCGCTTTTGAGATGGCTTCGTTGACCGAAGAGAAGGTGGACTTTGGTGCAGGAGAGATTGCCATTGGTGATCCCTATGATGCGGCCAAAAGTGCCATCGCTAAATGTAAAGCAATGCGTGAGAACCTGTGGTGCGACACCATGCTTCTCTGCTTCACCGGTAAAGACAACTTCAGGTATGAGGTACTCCCTTCCTACAAAGGGAATCGAGACCCCTCCAAGAAACCTGAGATGCTCGATCAGGTGAAAGAGATCATGGAGGAGATGTACCCGCTGACCCTCAGGGTGGCGCACTTGGAGGCTGATGACGTTATGGGAATCATCCAGACGCATCCGGACTTCAAGGATCGCACGACCATTGCAACGCTAGATAAAGACCTAAAGCAGATCTCCGGTGAGCATTACAACTGGAGAACCAAGGAGCTGTTCACGACCGCTTGGCCGTCTACCGAACTGTTCTTCTTTTACCAGTTACTCAGAGGCGACACCGCCGATGGATACAAGGGATGCCCTCAGATGGGCGACAAGAAGATCAGGAAGTGGATGTCCATGATTGGCATGAAATGCTTCAAGCTGATGCCGAAGTCTCTCCTCGTGGAGAAGTGCTTTGCGTTCGCTTATTCCTGCTACCTCAATAAGAAGCTCGGGATCGCTGATCTCTTAGCCCAAGCCCGTGTGGCTCGGATGCTTCGTTGGGGAGAGGTCGATCCTGAAACATGGGAGCCAATCCTATGGCAACCCCCGAAACCGAAACCGAACAAGGAAGGAGAATATCTCATCCATGAAAGTAATCGAAAGCAGTAACATTATTGAGTCCATCGCGGATATGGCTTTGGCTTACCGCAAAGAACACCGGACGGTCCACTACATTCAGTTGAACTTTGAGGAGTCCGTTCAGCTCTGTGCTTGGCTCCGTGAAGAAGGTCTGATGACTGACAACCAGTTCCCCACCTCCCTGATCCACCTCACGGTCACCAAGGTTCAGGTCCGTCTGGATGATGAGTTCGTGGCCATCTGGCAGGAGCTGTTCTACGCATGAAGCCCCTTGATAAGCTGACTGATGAAGAGCGTAAAGCTCTCCCTCTCTATGACGGCCTCTTCAAGTACTTCCCCAATGCGCTGTGCGCTGTGGCGATGCAGTCCATTTCGGGACAGGAGCAACACCTCGACGGCGGCACCCTGCGGTGGGACCGAACGAAATCAGCAGATGAACGTGGCTCCCTGAGCCGTCACCTGATGGATCTCGCTTTGGCTGAACTCAAGGGTGCCACCCTGAAGACGCGCATCAAGATTGCTCGGTGCATCGCTTGGAGAGCTTTGGCTCTTCTGGAGAAACTCATCGAGCAACAGGATGAAGAGGTCTCCGCTGAGAATAAACCTGAGCAGACACCCCCTGCGCCTGATCCCAAGAACCCACCTGCCAATCTCTTTGTGCCGGACGGGGGGAATATCTCAGGGTGTGCCGGATGTTGGTACTACCGTGGGAGCTGTCGCAAGGAGAGCCTTACGAACCGACCCTGCGGTGCCCCACACGATCTGATGTATGGACGGGAAGTAAAAGAAAGTGAGGACATTGAGTATGTACCTCAAAACTGACACAGATGGTCTGGCCGCTCGGCCTCTCAAAGGTGATCGTGATGCCTTTGGGAAGAACTTGGAGGAAGCTCTGGGTAAGCCCTTGTTTACCCAATGGCTTGACTCGGGCACAGACCTGACCTTCACCAAGTGGAAAGAACAGAACGGGTATGAATAACCTACGCCTCGGCTATGTAACCTTTACGGATACGGCTGTGGCGGGGGTGGTGCCCTTCACCTTGGGCCAACACTACAACGTCCTTGAAGTGGACGATGGTGGATGGCTCCTCCTCAGAGATGACGAGGGTACGACCGATTGGCGTATCCCTCGCCGTTTCTCCCCCATCAAACCCTATAAGTAAAAGGGAGCAATGATTAAGAATCAATATAAGAACAGCGCAGTACCACCCACCGTGGGTGATCCTGTAGCACATGTGTCCCCGCCCTCAGCCGGTGGTGCTCCCCACTTGGAGGTAACCACGGTGATCGCCGTAGGTACGAACGATCTGGGTAACCCTGTGGTTGTCTGTGATGACACGTTTGTCACATGGATGCCCGAACGCGAACTCGTACTGGTGAAGGAGGAGGTCGAGGGAAGGTTCTCGGGCATCTAATGAAGACCGCATTGAAAGCTATCGCTGAGTTGGCCTCCCTGATCCGGATGACCATCGAAGCTTGGAAGGAAGTAAACAAGGAGATCAGCATTGAGAAAGATCGCCGTCACCGCCTTGAGCGTAACTATGATGTTATTGGCCGGATGCGTAAGCAGAACAAGCAAGCCATCGCCAACGTCAATGGAGGTACTGTTGACCAGTACCAACGTAACTTGGCTAGTAACGAACCTGTCCTCAAATGAGTGCGCTGTGTTCTGCGATTGGTTGGAACTTGAAGTGGTTCCCCACGTAGTTCAGCTTGAAGCTGAGGTCTCCTATCGTGATTGACCTGTGGCTCCTTGTAGTGGTCGCCCTAGCGGTGGCTCTCCTGGGACCATGGGACACACCCAAACCGGCAACCTAAGGATAACCCTATGGATACCCCCAAGAAAGTGCGGATCAATCCACCCTCAACGGTGGACGCAATCGTTGCTCCGCTGAAAGATATCGGCACCCAGTTGAAAAACCATGCGGTGCTCTCCAAGGCCAACGCCGTCTACTACAAGAAGCGGCAGAAGGATATGGCCCTGATCAAGAAGCGACACCGTAAGGAGAAGCGCAAGGCATCTGTCCTGTCGTGGCTCTTCGCTGTCGTCTTCGGCAAATAAAAACCTGGCACACAAAAAACCCCCAAGGGAATCTCGCTTTGAGAAACCTTTGGGGGTTTTTTCGTTTAGTTCCAGATTGGGGTCATGGATTCTGACTGGCCTCTGCCCATGTGAATGGACATGTTGAGGAACGAATCGATTTCATTCTGGGCCATCTCATCTTCCAGTTTGCGTTGGATCTCATCTTGGTCACGGCCAAGGTAATCCACCCAGTACTTCACCGCCATGGCCAGAACGTCAAGACGGTCATCGTGCTTCAGCGCACCGCGCTCAGTTGTGACACGGGTAAGCTGATAGAACAGGTTGTACTTCAGGGCAGACTCTGAGCCTTGATCCAGTTCCTTGACCAGATTCTCCATATCCCGCCGGACGATGTTCTCATCGAAGATCAGGCGGTGCTGATTCATGATCGGCTCAAGGGTGTGCACAATACGCTTCTCCTTCTGGAGACTGTGCGAGACATCCTCGATGCGGACCCGATGGAACTTCAGGAGGATCGGCTTGAAGAGTTCTGTGAACATGCCGTCACCAAAGTTCTTCTCAATGATGACCTCATGGACCTTGAACTGTTGGGCAATCTTGGCGAGGAAGATCAGGTTTTCCGTGGTGTAGCCTCCTCTGAGACCGCCATAGGACAACACGAAGATCGTGCTGTTCAGGCAAGCCGCCACGCAGTAGCCCATTTCGTCCTTACCTTTACCGGCAGGGTCGATGGCAAGGATGATGCCCTCATAGGGAACCCATGTGTCTTCGAAGCTGATCGGATTCAGCCACCGGTCGCCTGTGAAGCCTACATTGTGGATGGCCTGAATCGCCTGTTTCTTGGACGAGCCGTAGATCACACGGGTAGGTGCCTTCTCTCGGTCGAGCGACATCAGGATCAGATCGGACAGCCTGAGGGGGTACTTGTCGGCATCGCTGAGGGATGTATCGAGCATGTACTGGAGGGTGAAGATGGAGCGACCGATGGAGAGTTCACGCTCGGCCAAGTCCTGATCGTCAAACATCGCGGGGTCCGTGGCCAGACCTGAGTCGCCATCATGGGCGCGTTCGAATACGGTCGGCGCAAGGTTGCCGCCATAGATGTGGATGCGTTCGACCTCAGGGATTCTTGCCGGCCAGATGCGGAACGCATAGCCGCGCTCGACCAGTTTCTTGTAAATGGTGTCTTCACTCTGGGGAGTCCCAAGGTAAATGATCTGGCCTTCGTCACCGCGCTTCATAATGGCTTCGGTCTCAAGGACAGTCCTCAGGAGCTTCTCACGTTGGTCCACCGTGGCCGAGTTGTTCGCTACCTCCACGTCATCACAAATGATCAGGGAGGCACGACTACCGGTCATCTGACCATAGACACCAATGGATTTCACCGAGGGTGCACCGGTATTCTTCGCCGGTCCAACATCGAACTTCATAAGAGAGTCAGCCTGTCCGTTGCGCGGCTCCAAGTAGCGGAGCATGGGCATATCACGGATCAGGTTTCGGACGAACTTGGAGAAGTCATCCGCACGGTCTTTGGATGCAGAGATCACCATGATGCGCTCTTGGGGATTCCTGTGGAGTCGCCATGCACAGAACGCCTGTGTGATGGTGGATTTCGCCTCACCTCGACCGGCCATGACACCGCCACGCTTGCCGAGAGTCTGAAGCCAATCTCCCATTTCGTACTGTATCGGGGTCGGCTCAGGGAGGCCGAGGAACTTCCAGACAACATACATAAAGTTCCGGAAGTCATCCTTCAGGGGATCGTCGAACTTAGTCGTCTTCATATTGCTTCCTTTTTAAAAAGAGAAAGCCCCAAGGGAGATCCCTCAGGGCTTGTCTTGGTGGTTACGCTTTATGCGTTACGCAGTCTTGATCTGCTTGATGGTCTTGGCCAGCTCGATCACATCCTTGGCTTCCTTCAGGATTTCCTGAAGTTCTTCCTTGGAGACCTTGCCGTCTTCCAGAGCTACAGCCAGATCGGTCAGAAGCTCGCCAGACTCACTCACAATGCCGCCGCCATACTTGATGTACGCAGAGGCTTTCTTCAGGAATCCGAAGATGCCTGTAATCAGGGTGAGGATTTTAGTCATCGTATTATCCTTTCGGGGTTATGCAGTTTGTCTTTCTCGGTACTCACCGAGTTCATCGAAGGGGAGTTCAGCCTCCATCTCATCCCGAAGAGCCTTGGGGATGTTGCCTTCAGTTATTTCAACATTGACGTTGTTATCCTTCAGCATCCGCACAGCGGCAGAGAACTCACTCGGAGTTAACTCTCCGTCACGGAGCTTGGTCCGCATGTCTCTGACGAGTTCCTCCATCAGGAGGTACATCTCATCTTCGACACGCTGTTTCAGTTCGTTATTCGTGGTAGACAACGGGGTCTCCTTTCTGTTGTTCGCCCCAGAGGGCGAGGAGTGCATCTACTTTGCCTTCAGTTGAGGCAACGGTTTCTTTTACTTCAGAGAGATCTTCTTTGATCTTCGGGACACTCCGAACATCATCGTAGAGAGTGCCCAAGGTGACCCCGAACCCGATGAGGATTGCGAGGCCACCCAAAACTCCACCAAGTGTGGCGGCTTTTTGTAGGGACATTTATGGTTCCTTTGGTTTACACGTCCTGTCCATGGACGATCTTACGAGCGAGGTTTGAAGTGCCCGCTTCCAGTACACCATCAGGCGGTGCAATGAGCTTGGAGATACGCTTGTGCTGTTCTTCAGCGACACGCTGACGGAACTCCGGATCGTTGTTGTAGAGGATCTGCCTAGAGACTCTCCTCAGAGAATCGATCTGGCGTTGAAGCATCTTCTTCCGGTTGGGAGCTGAAGCTTTCTGGTAAGCTTCGGAGGCCACGAGCTGATCCATGCGGTCACGCACATTCAACTCTTTCAGATACTGTTTTGCTTTGTTGTGTTCCTCTCGGGTCATCTTCGTATTCATGAAGCGACCCTCACGATCCACGGGGAAAGCCCGCAGGGAGGCGAGTTCGTTCAGGGCGGCATTGTTCTTGTCATCACGGACGTTGATACCCATGACCACACCAAGCCAACTCTTCTCGATTTCCTCACCGAACGCATCGGTCTTTACCATGTTCGCTCGGCTCCCACCAATGACGGAACTCTTAATCTTATCAACAACACTCTGGGTATCGCGCAGATGCGGATCAGTCAAAGCGTTGAAGGTTTTCTGCGCTCCCACAAGGGGAACGAAAGATTGGAGAATACCGGCAAGGTAAGCCTCGGAGTACTGCTCAGGACTCGTGATGGCGTTGTAGAGGTCACCGACACCTTTGAGGTAGCTCTTGGAGGCAATCGTTTGGCCGAACCCGAAGATGGCATGGGCGGCGGCTTCCTCAAACTCTTCAGCATCCGCAAGGTCAGCAATCGTGACAAGGTCAGCGGCCAGACCGAGGAAGTAACCCAGAGGATCACTTCGGGAATACGATACCCACTTGCCACCGATCTTCACGGAGTGTTCCTGAAGTCCTGCGGCTTGGAGCTTGTCGCGTTCCTGATGCTTGAAGGAGCCGGTCAGCTTACCCGAGGTGGCCAGACCGACACCGAACATGTACAGCAGGGAGCCATGGAGTAGCTTGGCCTGTTGTTCCGCTCGGGCGATACCACCTGCGGCCATCGCTTCACGCGCTTCCCTTGATGCCTTGTACAGGACAGGGGTACGCTCAGTTACGAAGTTGATCAGGTTCAACGGGGTCTTCACGAAGGGCATGACCATGGTGGACACCAACTTTGATGTGGTGTTGTCCGAGTTCAGCAACCGGTAGAACCCTCGTTGGAATCCTTCAAGCTCTGTCTGGAAGGTCACCGCTTTGGCTTCCTTGATGGACAGGTCATGAATCTCACGGGCGAGGTTGTTCATCTGTCTATCTGTTGCGTTTTTCGCCGCAGGTAGATTTCCGGTTTCCCGAAGAACGGACAGCCGTTTGGACAGCGCATTGTGTACGCTGATGGCTTCATCACCTGAGATGTCGTTGTTCCTCATGTACCGCTTCATCAGGCGGTTACTGTTGGTCTTGTACGCCATGTGTTTCCAACCGGCATCACTCAGAGCCAACTGGTCGGTGGACACCAACGAGCCGACTTCTTTGTAGCCGTTGATCACTTTACCCAGAATGGCACCTATGGTGGTGTCATCGCGGATTCCCATGTAACCGGCATCGACCGCCAACTGGGGAGCACCCTCATGGGCGAGCTTCTCCAAGGGATCGACCGAAAGCTTCCTCACGGACTGCTCACGGGCATCGTGGGAGGTCAGAAGCTGAGTGATTCCCTTGAACCAGTTATCATCACCGAGTTCCTTGGGGGTATCCCAGAGGGACAGCTTCATCCAATCCATGGCCGAAGTGAAGATCACAGCGGCATTGTCGCCGACTTCACGGAAGAGCACCCGATCCGGATCTTGCTTCACGGCACCGATCACGGCGGCACCCATAGGTTCACCGATCTCACGCACGAACAGACTGTAGGCATTACCCAAGTTGTTGATCACCTGAGTGGACATACCGGAGAGCATGTTCATGTATCGAGCGTGTTTCATGAAGTTCAGGTACTTATTGCCGGTCAGCCCTCTGCGGACTGTCTCGCGCATGACCTTGGGAGACGTAGCACCGGCCTCGAGGACCGCAACCGCCAGTTTCCGCATAGCCTTCTCATTGACCTGTTCATCCTTCATGGCCGTCAGCTTCCGTTTGAGGGAAGACGGACTGTCATCCAGAAGCTCTTTGTTGATCCGGTTGACATTGATAGCGGCACCGACATCATCCAAGTGGATCTTGAAGGAGTTCAGGGTGCGGCCTGATGCGGCCCTTAAGCGTTCGATCATCGGCTGAATCAGGTCGTGATTCACGGCGGCTTCTTGGAACTGAAGCCAATCCACCGAGGTCGGATCATCGAGGATCTTGGAGGCCATCTCTGTGAGTTGCTCACCGGACTGCTGAAGGTATTTGCGCCAGAAGGTAATCTGCATCGGCATATCCTCAGCGGTGTCCACGAGCTTCTTCAGGTAGGTGATGTCCATGCCGAAGTCCTCTGCGAACTTGTTCACCTGAGCAATGGTCTGCTCATGGGTCTGCGGCGGGATCTTCCGGACACGGGAGATGGACCGGATCATGTCGAAGGTTCCGGCAACATCCTCGGTGACGTACTTACTGTTGAACGCCCTGTTGGCCAGTTCGTCCATGAGGTCATCATCCGAGTATTCGGCAAAGTTGTCGATGATGCGGTATGCAATGGCATCCTTCTCCTCATCGGTCTTGGCCTTGAACATACTCTTCACCAAGCCACCAACGTGGTCCTCGGTCTTGTAGACCTTCTCGTATTTCGAGTTGGCGAGTTCGATATCAGCGTCAACACTTCGGCTGACCTTACCGACCGCCTCGGGGCCAACCTCTTCGCCGACAATGCGGGTCAGGGTCGCTTGGGCTACCTCGGTGCCCTCCTTCTGGGCCTGAGTGAAGATGGAATGCTTGATGGCTTTACCCAGACGGGCGAGACCGGCGGTGGCAACATCCAGAGGAAGACCTATGGCGGCACCTTCAAGGGCACCCTTCATGCGGATCTCAAAGTCGGAATCATTTACGTTCGTCTTGAGGTACTGCACAAAGGGAAGCTTTGCGGTGGCAGGGAGCTGTGCAAGCACATCCGAGATACGCTCTTCATCTGTATCCGTCAGGACAGCGTCAACCACGGCACCCTTGGCTGTGGCACCCAGAGCCGTGACACCGGCCTTGGCCCACTTACCGGTTTCCCCGAAGGCATGAACCTTCTGGACCATGGAGGCATTCTTGATCAGGCTCAAACTGGAGAGCGCACCGGTAAGGGCGAAACCCAAGCCGAACTCGGAGATTTCACCAACGATTTTACCGGCAGTTGTTTTCTTGCCGAACTCAGGAACCACTTCCCATTCAAGGTTGGTGGAGTCATCCATGAGCTTGGTGGCATGTCCAACCCACTCAATCGCATCACCGGCAAAGCCGACGATATCGTTGATGAGTCCCAACGGAGAGGACAGGATAGAAGCACCGACATCCATAGCGGTCTCCGCAAAGGAGTACTCTTTCTTTTCGGGCTTGTCATAGACCCCGAGGCGGTTGGGCTGTGGGGTGGTGTGACTCTGTTGAGAGAGGTCACGGGCATAGGGATCTGTGTACATAAAAAGTGAGGGGGCATTTCAGCCCCCGTGGGGTTATTCAGTTAGGAGCATCTGCATGTAGAAGTTGTCAGACCACTCATGGTCCTGATTTGCGATGTCAGCCAAGGCGGCAAGCTCCTTGTGGGAGAGGTCACCTGTGGTGGCCATGATGTCACCAATGAGGCCGACAGCCTTATCGTGCGGGACTTCAAGTTCCTTGAGCTTCGTGGACAGACCTTCTTCGATGCGCTTGGTCCATTCCTTACGGGCCAGACTGTTGGGCACCATGGCACCCTGTCGCGGCATCCAACCACGGCTGTAAGCATGGACTGTACTGCGGATGTTATCCGTGCGTGTACGGTCGGCACCGAGGTTGTGCTGAAGCGGAGTCTTCTGCCAACGGGTAGCGGCGATTACACCTTTCTCGTTGTCGATCTCTTTGATCGAATCCTCTGCCTTCTTACGCTTTGAGGGGACCACTTCACCGTTGTTGAACAGGAAGCCGAGGCCGGACTCAGGGTTTTTCTTTGCGAACTTGAAGGCTTCAACCACAGGGTGGTCGAGGTTGGACGAAGCCAAGGCTTCAGCATAAGCTTCCAGACCCTTGTAGACGGCGAGCTGATTCGGCACAGGTTTACCGATAGGTTCCAACCCATGACCGCCACGGACGATGTCCATGAGGAACAGGCTGATGTCCTGACCGGACTCTGCATAGACCTCTTTCAGTTTCCCGAAGGATTCCGTCAAAGTCTCAAGCTCAGGGCTTGGAGCCAACTTGAACAGCGAACCGTCAAACAGCATCTCCAAGGTGGTGACACCGCTCAAGGCATCCTCATAGCCGGACACAGGGTTGCGCTTAAGGCTTGTCCCCGAGAGGATCATACCTTGGCGAGCAGGGGCCGAGAAGGCACCTTCCTGAATCATCCTGTTGTTCACATAGGCATACTCCGAATCAGAGAGGCCACCGGCCATAGAGACAACGGGAGCCATCAGCGAAGCGAACGGATGTTCACCATTGATGTTGGCCATCTTGAAGCCGTACTGCATGTTCTCCTGAAGCACCGGAAGTTTATCCGGATCGTTGTTCAGGGCCACACGAATGGGAGCTACAGCATGAGTCAGGAACTGACGGGTGGACCCGCCGGTACGCTCTTTGAAACCGGCAACGCCGATACCAGAAGTGTACGCCAGAGTCGCCGCTTCGGCAGAGCCTACTGAGTTCGCAAGCTCGATAGCCCTGTAGGTCGGATGCTGTTTGTACCACGCTTTGTCGGTACGCCAAGTTGCCCTTGAGGCAAGCATCTGCTCCGCAACAATCGGGGGGACATTGGATGCCTTGATTGCGGCTTCAGCCGATGTGTCATCCATCAGGTTCAGAGCCATCTGGATATCGTCAAGTTGCTTGGGATCTTCAACACCGTTCTTCATGAGCGTATGGAGGTCAGTAGCTACTCGCCGCATCCCTGCGGTGGTGCCTTCAGGAACACCTTCCAGCGTTTCAACAGCGAGGAAGTCCGGTTCATCCTTCTGCTCGGCATAGTCATTGCGGGCCAACAGCTCATCGGTTTTGTCAACCACCTGTTCCCATGTCGGGATCTTGCCGTCAGCTTCCATGTTCATGTGCCACTTGATCAGTTCAGCCTGTTTCCGCTTCTTTTCCTGCAACATAGCGGTGGAGTTCAAGGTCGCATTACCAAACTCATCCTTCATAAGGGGATCATAGTGGTTGTCGATCTCAAGCTTGGCTTGGGCCACATGTTGATTGGCATCAACTTCAGCTCCGGTCAACTGGGAGGAGATCTTGTTCACCATCAGACTTTTGGTAGTCCCGTCGAGAAGCGAAATGTTCTCCTGAAGGAACGACTGAAGCTTGTACGGATCTTGTTCAGACATGAGGATGTACGCATCGTTGATGGCCTCAGGGGCAGGCTCGGGGGTCAGAGCCATTTCAAACTGTTGGCGGTAACGGGCGGCATCCGAAGGATCAGCATAAAGGTCCGGCGTGTTAAGGGTGTCCCCCCACGCATTGTACGCTTCCCAGTAACGGTAGAAGTTATCCTCGGAGGGGTCCGCTTCGTACTCCTTGCTTACCTTGTCGAAAGCCAGAAACTTCTCGGTGGTCGAACGGACGGCAACCTTACGCTTACGCTGTTGGTCATCATCCTCCTGCATACGGAGAGCACGGTCCCGCACGGTACGCTGATCACGGACCTCACTACGGGCCTTCATGAACGCATCAGCATACATGTCAAACGCCGTGGCCCCGTTGCTGAGTTTGATCTCCGAAAGGATCTCCGGATCGATCAGCTCAGGGCGGCGGTACTTCTTGGCCAGATTGATGATTCCGTCAACGACCGCACGGTCAGTAACCATAGGTTTGAACCCAGAGTTCTCCGAGGCGGTGGCCGAGAGGTCAAACCTCTGCTTGTAAAATGCCCGAAGGTTGTCACTCCACGTCACGCCGAGTTTGTCGATCTTGTCGGCCAGCCCCATGGACAGCGAGAAGGAGGACTCCCCGTCAGCCAAGGTGAGGCCAAGGTCATTCAGGAAGGTTGTCTCAGCATCACCCTGAGTGGAGTTCGTCAGGCGGCTTGTGATCATCTCCTGCTTCTCCCGAACGAGTTCATCGTTGAAGAGCTGTGCATCCGACAGGCGACGAGCCATGGTCAGCTTCTTGAAGCGGTCCTGAGCGGGGGGACTGAGGGTCCCATAGATTTCCTCGTACCGGCGTTTGGATTGCTCCTTGTAACCCTCGGAGGTAACACCGCCTGATTCCAGAGCGATATCGTTGAGTTCCGTAAGGTAGGATTCCACAGCCGTGTCTGCACGACCCTCATCAACAAGCTGAACGAGTTTCCTCGGGGCATCAGCAGGAAGGGGTTTCCCGCTCTGGATGTACTCCAAGGATTTGTCCTTGTAGCCTTCCTCACGGACGCGCTTCAGGGTGGCGTACTCTTCGGACTGCATACGGGTGAGACGCTCGCGGAACCCTGCGGCATAGGAGGGGTCCACATTCGGCGGCAGAGCTTCAGCAGTCAGCTTATCAACCAACTGCTTGAACTTCTCGGGATCACCTCCGGCCTCAGCCGAGATGTCTTCAAACCGAGGGATCAGGTCCAGAGCGTCTTTACCGCCACGGATGTGGTTGAAAGTACGGGTGGCATCCTCATCGTAAGGATGCGGGTTATCGAGGCCGGAATGAGCGGCATCGAAGGCTTCATTGTTGTTCTTCTTCTTCCGAATCCGGCCCAGGGTTTGGGCGGTATCGGATGCGACACCTAGAGCCGCCGAGAGAGCGGCAAGGTTGCTTCCTGCGTTTGGATCAGCTTGAACAGCAGTAGGAGCTACCTTCTGGGCGGTCTGGGCCGATTGACGACCCGAGATGCCGGTAGCCTCTGTCCCCAACTGAACCAAGCGGGAGATCGTGTTTGCGTTGAGACCGGTAGTCCCACGCTGTATTCCTGTTTCCATAGTTTCCTTTAACTTATGCTCTTACCTTGGGCGTAACCTTGGCCACCTGCGGCGGCGATGGTCAGGCCGGTATAGAACGGGTTGGTGCCTGTTGTGGCTTTCGAGGAGAGGGAGGCGAAGCGTTGGTTGGACTCCAAGCGGGAAGCCTGAATGGAGGTGTACATCTGGCCGCGATTGGCTTCAGCGTTAGCCTCAATGGTTTCCATGTCGTAACCGGCGCGTTGCATTGTGTCCATCTGGAGTTTCTCAAAGGAGTCACCCAATGCATTTGCCTCAACACCCATGGCACGAAGCTGTGACAACTCACGCCGAGCCTGTCGGGAGCGAGCCTCACGGTCAGCCTGTTCAATCCGTGCGGAGTCAGCCAAAGAGTTCAGCATGTTCCGATAGTTGAACGCATCGGCCTCATTCTGGTTCTCCATCTCCTGCCCAATGGCCTTGTTGTACGCCTTACCCTGTTGGTAAGAGGCACCGGCCTGAGCGGCAGATGAAGCAACACTAAGAGCCGTCATTGTCAATGTTGCGGGTTCACACATAGTTCAAAATCCTGATAGGTGAGTGTTGGAGAATGTTTCTTGTAGGGATCACCGATGAACTGAGCACCGATGAACTTGAGCCATGAGACCGCCTCTGTGTTTTGCAGACAGACGGTGTTGTAAAGGGGTAGCCCAAATGAGTGAAAGTTTTGGAGCATGTCGCGGGTGACTTTCATGACCCGTAAAGGGGGAACTTCTGAGAAGACCGGAGTGCAGAGCATCCACGGAGATGCCCACCCATCGTTGAACCTCAGGCCGAACACAGCGGCCAGTTCATCTTCCCAGAAGGCAAGCCAGAGGGTGTGGGTAGTAGACAAGGCATTGATCCAAGCACTACGCCACTCCCATCCGGTTGCTCCTTCCAGTTCCCGCTTATCGCCTTCCCGAAGATCGACCTCATTGAAGAGCCAATCCCGTTCACGCGCTTGTGCGAGCCGGATGTGATGCATTAGAGAAGTTCCTGCATGAGACAGCCGCCAACGGACCAAGAGGTTTTCGTCTGGTCGGTGCGGTCTCGGTGGTTAACACGGAACTGGATCACCACATCCGAAGTGGTGTTGAAGGACATGATCTGCCAACCGGCAGTCCAATCCGTAGAGGCAATCCCGTTTACGAGAACCTCTTTGTATCCCGTCTCAGTCCACGAGGTGCTTTCCTCGGTATAGTGTTCCGTCACCGTGAAACCGGCATCGAAATGAACGAGGACTTGGGCATCCAGAGAGGACGGCGTGAAGGTGTACTCCGCGACCGTGTCCCAACCCTTGACCGTAAGGTTCCCTGAGGTGGCCTTATAGGTGCTGATATTAGCAACCAACTTCGTGTTGATCTCATCGATATCATCCTCAACATCTTCGATGCGGGGGTTGACCTCTGTGTCGATCCGGTTGTTCACGGTGGCATCACCCTGCGCTACCTGTGCGGGAGTCGCATAGCGGGGATCAAGCGTGTTCTCCAGAGTCGAGATACGGGTACTCAACGCAAGGTCAGCGGCCTCAAGGATCTGGTGGTCAAGTTCAGCCTCGGAGCGAAGCATGAAGCCGCCACCTTCCTCCACATCCACGTAGACGGTCTTGTCCGTATAGTTCTCGATGTTGGAGATGCGGCGAAGCAGATGCGCGTACATCTTGTTCATATCCGATTCCGTCAGGACCACCTTGTGGGTGAAGTCCACTACGGGATCACTCGACGCAATGGCTCGGACGATGACTTGGTCACCGCCCTTGGGAGAACCATTGACGATTGTAACCGTCTTCGTTCCGCTGTCGTACAGATGGGTCACGAGTGAACCTTCAAGGTACACCGCAATCGTCTGATAGGTCGGATCGAAGTCGGGAGTCGGATACGATGCGTTCACATTCTCGCCGTCCACAATGTAGACTAGCTGTGTAATCATCGTTGTTGAATCCTGTTAATGTATTTGTATGCGTAGGTAGCCGAGACTACACGCAGGGGTTGGGCCGAGGTGGACATCAGGGTGACCGTCAGGCCACGGGCATTCCCGCGAACAGGAAGGACATCCTCTCGGTCGGTAGCCTTTCGGGCACCCAACTGGAACCCGCCAATCTGAGCATTCGTCAGGTAGCGAGAGTAAGGATCGTCGTGGTAGATCGGGTCACGATATCGGTCAGCCACTTCCACGGTGTACCCACCGGATTCCATCAGCTCCAAGCAGAGCTTGGTCAGGGTCATATTCCCCGTGGTGATGCCCACGCCGGTCGAGGCATGGCGGTGGTAGAACTCGGTGAACTCGTAACTGGAGGTATACGGTCGCCCAATGTAAATCTTCTGGGCATCATCATAAGGAGCCTCCAGAGTGAACTCGTTACCGTTGGCCGTGTAGGGAATCCCATAGAGCCACTCACCGTCTGCATCCATAATGGCGACCTCAAGGTCATCCGTCTGGTTGTAGCCTGAGGGGAAGATGAGGGCATCCTCGTTGTCGTACTCAAGGAAGTGATCCAAGAAGACCGGCTTGTCGTGGTCCATAGCGAAGAACCCGATGATCGTCTGCTCCGCATAGTCCGGATGTTGGGAGTAAATGTAGACACCGCTCCGTGTCGGAGACATACCGATAACCTCCAGATCAAACGTGTGGCGACTCCACGAAGACTGAACCTTCTCCTGTCCGCTCCAGTAGTACTGGTACAGGAAGAATGCCTTTGAGTCTTCATCGGTGGTGACGATCACGCTGTCCGTGTTGCTGATGGCGATAAGATCACGCACGGTGGAACCCTGAGGGAACAGCTTGGGGACGTGGTCCATGACGGACGGCGCGGTGGTCAACAGAGTGGACTGTCGGCCATAGTACTCACGCAGAAGCGGAGTGGAGCCAAGCGGTGCAGGGAAGAACACAATGGAACCGGACAACTGCGGCTGTACCGCTCGGTAGCCTCGGTCGCTCGTGATCTTGGTGACCTGTGCAGTCTGGGCGGTGAACCCCTCCTCTGTGCCGTACACGAGGTGACAGCCGGTGGAGGAAGTAAGGAACGTCCCGTCCGGAGCACTCACGGCACCATACAGCTCGACCACATGCCGGTCATCCCCGAGGGTCAGACTGATCGGGTCATCCGCGAGGGTTTCCTCGGCGGTCGTATGGTAAAACCGGTAGTAGTCGCCAATGGCCGAATACACAACGTGCGTATCTGAAACGATACCCAAACGGTTCTTGAAGAAGGTGAAGCCCTTGATGGTCTCACCAACAAAGTCCGGAGTCGGAGAGGAATCCTCATCCCCAACCAAACGGACATCCCATTCGATCTGCGAAAGGTGAAACTCGGGGTCATTGCCGTTCCATGCACGGTAGACCTTCACAGGCATCGTACTGGTGACCAGACCTTGGGAGACGTAGGGAGACGGACACTCGGCCCACTCACGGTTCTCACCGTCATACTGTACCCAGAAGCCGGTGCCTTCATCGTTCTGAATCTGAATCTGACCGCCATCCTCAAAGGCCGGAGGCAGGTCATCACGCTTCTCGATCTGCTCCTGAATAAGGACGGAGGCTTGGTTCCCATAGCCGTCAGACACGTTGACCGCCGGTTTGATGGTCGGGTCGGTGGAGTTGACGATCTTAAGGAGGGAGCCTTCGATGACCGTAATGGTGTGACCCGTCACGGTACTACTCGCAGTCTGCAACTCAGCGGCAATCGTCTGGGAGTCATCCGAAGTGTCGGACGTATAGGAGAAACTCTGACCGTTCACCTCAATGGTATACGTGGTGTAACTCACCCCGCGCTTGATCCAGACGTAAGCCGGTTGAGCGCGGGAGGAAGTATCCGGCACATCCAAAGCTTCAACGGTCACCTCAGAGTTGGAGATGATGGTCGTGTCGGCGATGGTGGAAATCTGGAGCTTCTCACGGGCAGAACCCTCGGTGGTCAGGTACTGGTTGATCGCGCTCTGGGCGTTATCATAGATGACCGGAACTTCGGTGCCCTCAGCATCGAGAACCCTGATGGGAGAATCCCCGTTGCCGGTGAAGAACAACTGGTAGCCCTCCTCATCGTCCCGCTCGTAGGCATAGAACAAACTGTCGGTGTCAATCCCCAACGAAGAAGCGATGGAGACGAACTGAACAGGAGGTCTCTTTTCGAGACCCCTGATGACGGAGGACACCATGTTCTCCTGAGCGGAACATTGGTCGAGCAACCGCATGGAGGGCGACTGCTGACTGATCCCGTTATAGAGACCTGTTATCGTTTTTTCGTAGAGAGACATGGTGGCAATCCTTTATTGGAATGTGTAGTTGGTGCCTTGGAGGAACGTGCAGTTGGCCGAGGCGATATCCTCGCCGATGATCTGCCCGAAGTAGGTGGACATCTGGGTGCGGAAGTCATCGCGGAGTTGCGTGTCACCACCCGCCAAGGTCATCGCAAGGGAGGCACCGGCAGATGTGACGATGTACCCACGAGCAGACGGGGGGAGATCCTCAAAGGAGAAATCATAGACCACGTCAAGGTCCGGCGACATGTCGAACACATAGGAGTTCTTGCGGAGATCGTAGAGCCAACCACCGCGAGCCGTCAGCCTCTGGAAGGCCCAATGCGCCGAAACCTTCAGGACATTGGAAGGAATCTTGATCCGGTTCTCACGGAGTTCCTCCTGTACCGTCACGGTGCCGTAGTCACCTGAGTCTACCACAGCGGTGGAGGTCCAAGTCACGTATGCATCTTCCATCGCAAGGCGGGAGAGGCCGGTGTCGGTCACTTCCCACGAGGAACCTTTCGGAGGATACATGTAGTCCGATCCCGTGGGGGTAAGCTCGGCGTAGGGCGCATAGAACTCGCCATCCCAATAACCGTACTGCCACTTGGTGCCGGTCCATTGGATGGCCTCGTAGACTGCGGGAACAACCTCGGCATCGGTCGCATAGCTGAACCAGATGGGTTTGCCGTTGTGAATCCCGTGGTAGTAGAAGGTCTTGGCGATGACACCCATAGTGACCGACCTGACGTAGCGGAAGGTGATGGTCGGCAGAAGGTCAGTTCCGGAGGCCGGTACGATGACCTCAGGCTGAACCTCATAGTCCAGAAGTGGCAGGGTCACCTTCTCGGAGAGGCTACAGATATAGCCTTCGTTGTTCATGGCCACACGCTCACGGGCGAGGGTGTTCATCACGGTGACCGCTTCAGGAGGGAGCGGGGAGGTGCTCGGCTCAAGGGTGGTTACAGGGAGATACCCAAGGGCGTTGAGCAGGGCGTTGACTGCATCCAGTTCCGTCAATACGGAAGAAGTATCAATAAGAGACATAGAAAAGAGGGAGGGTGACGATGAGTAAAAGGAGACACAGAAAACCCCATCGCCACCCTCAAAGGTTTACTTGGTTTTCTTGTCGTTGCCGTTAGATGTATCCGAAGTGGAAGTATCTGCATCAACTTCAGCTTCATCCTTGGCTTTATCTTTGGCTTTGGAAGCCTCGGCCTTCTTGGCCTTCTTGGCCTTCTTGGCCTTCTTGGCCTTCTGCTCGGCCTTTAGCTTCTTCATAGCTTCCGGATTCCGGACGGCTCGGGTCAGCACAGTCACAGTCGGGTTGTGCACCCGTTGGATCTTGTTGGTGACACCGGCCTCGCGGAGATCCTTCTCAACTTCCTGAATCAGCTTGCGCTCATATTTCCCGCCGTCCGACTTGTAGATCGAATCGATGGTGATCTGAGCGGAGCAACTCAGGGTGGCGAACAGGAGGAGACTAAACAGGATTTTCATATGGCCTCCTTAGTCAATCAGGGCGGTGCAGTACTTGACCCAGAGGAATCCGTACTCTTCGTCACGCACCAGAGGGCGAGCATTCGCGGCATCAATAGTGGAAAGGAACGTCTGGACACGGTCAGCGGGGAGTTCCCACCGGATATCAGAGTAGTGACGCAGAAGGTCAATCACACGGTCTTTCTTGCCGAGACTCGGGGGCATCGAAGTGGTGAGCGTGTTCTCGATGAGAGTCGCACGGTCAAGGAGAGACAGGTTGTACTGAGCCTTCATGAGGTCATTGACAACCCAAGTCCGAGTCCGCTTCATGAGAGTATTCTCATCGTCAGCAACCGGCTGATTGATGAAGTCCTCCAAGACCGCCTTGGCACCGGTTACATCATTGAGGTCCGACTTGGCCCGAGCAACTTTGACTGGATTCAATTCAGCGGGACAGTTGTTGAGAACGAACTGCGGGTTCGAGATCTTATGGAAGACCGTCTGTACAACGAACATATTAACCTTCGACTCCGCAGGGAGGGAGTTCCAAAAGACAATCGCCTGAGCTTCATTCGTCACGACTGTGAAAGCTTCCTTCTGTTCACGGGAGAAGCCGCCGAAGGAAGTGCCGATAAGCCCTGCAACAAGCAGGGAGGAGAGGAGTGTTTTCTTCATGTTAATATTCTTTCTGTGATTTTGTCCATTTTATGGGGGATACAGGCCGCCACAGCGGCTGGCCGGTGAGGGCGTCAAGTTCCATACCCTGATCGTTAATCAGGATGTAGGCCCACGAGAGTTCCTCATTGTCCTCCCGCATCCATTCCCCAAAGGAGTTACCGTTGGCGGCAGATAGACTCGGGTAGATTTCAACGTAAAGGGGCTCTGAGCTTGTGGTTAGAGAGAGAGACGCCGTGTTGGGCTTTAAGAAGCGGTACATCCCGATGTCATAGTCGATGTAATAGAGGCGAGCAGACGTGTCGATCAGCCCATTGACATAACCATCCGGCCAGCCGATAGACTCAAACATGTATACCATAACCTCACCGCGATGAAGCTTGTACCCGCCGGAGACATCAGAGTTGATACCATAGAGCTGATTATCGTCAGCCCCGTGGAAACTCACCGTAGTGGTTGTAGTGCGGGCCACAGCATCATAATATTGAGCGCGGAAGTAGCTACTGCTGTAGTAAGAGATCGTCCACCCGCCGTCTTCCTGCCGGTTTGACTCTTCGTAGTAGACGTTGGAGTTCACATCAGCACCCCGATAGAGCACATGGAGTGTACCGTCCGGTTCCTCCAGAGTGACCTCATTCGCCAAGAAGTTACTTCGGGTTGCCTTCAGGAGAACCTCTGTGGCGGTAGTACCATCCTTGAACTCCATTCTAAACGGAGGGAAAACAGGGTAGAATCCTTCCTGCTCACTCGCAGGAGTAACCGGTACGTCAGCCTGTATGGAGAGCGTAGAGGTGCCTTTGGAGACGGCCTGAACCTCTGTGCCGGTCGTCAGGGTAATCGTCTGGCCGACATACATAAGCCCAACGCCTTTCCCATACTCAGCGGAGGTACCGATCCCAAAGTAAACCGGATCGCCGGACGTAAGGGTAACCGTCAGGGTTTTTCGGTTGGGCTGGATCTTCCAATAGGTGGTCCCACCGGTAACCTGTTCGCCATCCACATTGATCGGAGGCAGAGCTCCCGCCCCATCAGGGGCACAAAAGTAGCGGCCATCGTATCGGATGTACATGTCGCTCGATGCCCCAGAATAGGCCACAGCCAGAGATTTGTAGGCGAGAGTGTCCGGTGCGATCACCATGGAGGTACTGGTTACCGAGGAGGATCGAGGAACAGACACAGCAAGTGCGCCACAAGCCAACCCGAGGGTCAGCATCATAATAAGTTTCTTCATATATCTTCCTTGGTTAAAAGAGAAAAAACCCCCCTCAGAGGTTGGCCATTGCGGCGGTGCTAGGAGGGAGGTTTGAGGAGTGACCGAAAGGTCTAGTTGGACAGGCTGTCCAGAGCGATTTCCTGAGCGCACTCGGTGCGGAGGGAACCGTGACCTTCAGCGGTACGGGCGACCAGAAGATCGCACTGACGGCGGGTATCGCGGTCTTTCTCAAAGCCGATGTCCATCAGCTTCAGGGTGCCGACAGCATCCGGAGTCATCTGGATGATCTTCGTCTGAGAGAAGTCACCGAAGTAGTGCCAGTACTTCTCTTTGGCAGTCGAGGACTTGGGGATGTTGGTGTCGGGGAAGTGGTTCACATCGAACAGAGTCGTGTTACCAATCTTCAGCGGGGCTTCGCCGCCCATTACACCTGTGCCACCGAAGTCGCGGTTGATCCACGGGCAGTTACCATCGGTAGCCGCTTTGTGGAGGATCATCAGGGTTTCCGGAGCCATGAAGGCTACTTTGCGCTGACTCTTCGGAACATCGTTCCGTTTCATGTTGACCTCACCATCGAGGATAGCGAAGGCGATGGCTTCAGCCGCTTCTTTGTTGCTCGACGCACCACCGGCACCGATCTTCAGCTTGTCGTTGGTGATCACTTCGTTGGTCTTCAGCGTTCCGGCGGCAGACAGCGGAGTGGAACCATCACGGTCAACACCACGGGCGGTGCGGATCGAGTTGATCAGGACGTGTTCATCGGAGGTGACAGCGAGAGCTTCACCCATGGCGTTCGCATAACGGGAGCGAACATCATAGTGGTTCACCATGTCTTCCCAATCGTCTACGTTCACAGACGTGATCAGCGGACGGTCGAGGGTGATGATGCGTTCGTTGTGTTCGAAGTCACCGTCATCGAGTTCATCACCGGCGGCGGCATGGTAGCCAACTTCGGCGTTACCGATCATCGGGAAGCTTGCGGATTTCTGACCGTGTACTTTACGTACATAGTGCAGACCATCCATTACGGTTGTACGGGCGTATGCGGTGAAGACTTCACCTGCAAACAGAGTCTGGAACAGAGCGTCCAGATTATCACCGGTCTTATTAACCTGACCGAGGTTGCTTACTACGAAGGACATAATATATTTCCTTTGGGTTGTTGTTTGGGGGTTTTCTTGATGCGTTCTCGGTCAGGGCAGACCTCATCCATTGATCCCTCAGGATCGGTATGGGTTCGACCCGCTAGAGTCGGCATCGGAAAAGAAGAGTTGAGTTGGGACTAGCCCCTCATCCAAGAGGAGACTTTGAGTTTGGCGATGACTTCAGCACGGAACTTGTCACCTTCGGCACCCTCTGCCCGATACTTCGGGTCGGCCTGAGCCGCGAGGAAATCAGCCTGAGTGGTAAAACCTGCATTGCCACCGACAGGAGTCGCATCCTTCTGGCCAATCTGAAGGGCCGCAGGGTTTGACGTTTTCTGCTTGAACTTCTCATGGAGACCGGAAATCGCGGCCTTCATTGCGGCAACATCGGAGCCGGTGACCGTAGCGTCGAACGCCTCGATCTCTTCAGCAGAGAGGTTCTCTCCCGCCCATTCGATCATTGCGGAGTACGCTTCATTGCCTCCCACCACAGCGAACATTTCCTGTTCAATCTGGGATGCCTGTGCTTTCTGGCCGGAGATATAGTTCGTCACCATGTCGCCGGTAATGCCAACTGCCTCCAGATTCTTCAGAGTCTGTTCCGACAGCTTGCCGTTTTCCTGATATTCCTTGGTGAGCGCAGGAAGGTCCACCGGCTGAGGAGTCAGCTCGGGCTTTCCTGTCACCGCTTCAGCAGAAACCCAGGTTCCATCCTCGGCTTTAACCGGCTGACCAGCATCATCAAGCTTCGGACCGAACGGTTTCCCGTCTTCGGTTGTTACCGGTGCACCTGAGTCATCAACCCAGACACCGCTTTCGTTCTGTTTCATTCTTGTTCTGTGTTCCTTTGGTTAAACTTGAAGGAGGCTTTAACCCCCCTCTGCGGCCATACCTGCGACAGCTCCTTGAGCGATTGCCGGTACAGCGGGTTTGATCAGATCAGTCGTCTGCTGTTGGCGCATGAGTTCAGCTTCACGTTGCTTCTCTGCGTCTTTCTCAGCTTGGGTCTTCAGGAGACCGTCTGTGTCAACACCGAGGTAGGTTGCGGCACGAAGCTCAACCTCACGTTTGTTGATCTCAGCGAGTCCTTCGTCACCCAAGCGTTCAGCGATGGTCAGGAACTGCATGAGACCATCAAGAGAGTGGCCTCTTCCGAGTGCTTCGATACCCGTCACGATGATCGGACGAACGGTATCGGCAGGGAGGTTCCACAACTTCTTGTCTTTCCTGAGGGTGGCCTCAATGTGCTTCAACAGGGGGAGCTGAAGCTCTTGGCTGAACACGGAGTAGACACCGCCAAAGGCAGTCTGCAGTTCCTGCACGAGGTAACGGATCTCTTCAGCGGTAACACGCTCGGCATCACGCTGAACCGAAGAGTTCATGAGGAAGGCGGCGGCGAGTTTGCGCTCAAGCTTGTCAATGCGAGCCTCGGCGATACGCATCTCTTGGAGTTTCTCGATGCCGAACGCCCTGATGTCGCCCTCTTTGCCTTCGACAAACCCAAGGTTGGGCACTTTGGCCAGTTCCCTCGGTTTAGTCACAGACATCGGGTTGACAAGGAAGATCGTCTTCGCGGCGGCACGGGCTGTCGCGTTGACATAATCGGTGAGGATCTCAAGGGACTCTAGGGAACCCATATGGTCTTCCACCATGGAGCGGCCATAGGATTCATCCGTCTGGGCAGTCCATCTGAGGGGGATAACCGGAAGTTCATCCTTAACGAAGTCACCTTTGGTTTCCTCTACGACAAGCCCTGCGACTTCCTGAATGGTGTCCCACTTGTCTCCCATGCGGTCGAGCTTCCACCTCGTGTAGAGGTTCAGCTTGTCGCACTCAATAAGGTCGGGAGAGCGAGCGGAAATCCTCGCCTGAATCTCATCAGGGAGGGCACGGAAGGAAATGTTCTCATGGGTGATTACCTGAAGGACATTTCCGGAAGCATCGCGCTCCACAACATAGGTAGCGAGCTTATGGATTTTCAACCCACCTTCTGTGGTGAATCGGAGGAGCGCATTGCCGGTAACAATGAGGTATTTGAACACCTCGCCGAGTTGAACTCGGAAAGCTTTCTGTTCAACGTAGTCCTGAATGATCCGTTCACGCTCAAGAAGCTTCTTCTCAAGGGAGCCACGGATGGAACCACCCGCCGCACGAAGCTGAGGGTTGGCCTTTTCAGCCTCCTCGGCCTCCTGAATCACGGATTCCTCAAGGGTATACTTGAAGAACGTGGTCTGAGTCGGGAACAAGGTGGTCAGGAGTTTGGCCGCAAGGTGATTTACACCTTCAGCACCTGAATCCTGTGCGGGATTCTTATAGGTGGTATAACTGTTGTCTCCCTCTTCGGGGCAGAGGGCGGGGATGGTGAGCTTTGCGTTAGCTCTAGCGCGGTCGAGGAAGGGCTGACGGGCCGGTTTAAGCCGTTCGTATTCCTGCGCCAGTTCCCCCTTAGGTTGGGCGGTGGCTGTGGCCATCAGCGTCCTCCTATGGGTTAATCGTTAGGCCAGAACGTCCGTCAGACACATTGACTGAGGACTTATTGGTGTTCTTGATGGTGAGCTTGTCGCGGTCGTTACGTTCGCTTTTGCTCTTTTTCTTAATGGTGAGGTTTGTGGCCGCTTCTTCAGCGGGCCGTGCAACAGGAAGCTCCTCTTGCGTCACTTCGGGCATCTTGGGTTGACACATGGTTTCTACTCATCGCCTTTCAACTTGGTCATCGCACAACGCAAGTCCCTTATAAGCTCCACCTTTCCCGCATAGCGGTCAGCCTGACGGAGGGTTTCATCCTCTCCGACACACTTAGGGGGGTAAAAGGACTCCAACTCTTCAAGGAGAGTCTCAAGGTTGCGGTCATACTGAGTGTGATTAAGCCGCATTGTTTTCCTTTATGGCACTAAAAGTGTTCGTGCAATAGGTATGCCAAACAGCAAAACGCCCTATTGCTTCAATAGTGAGGGGCCAGCCCTAAGGAGGGGGCCAAGACGAACTTAAGGTGTTAACTCAGAGTGTCTTACATAGGAGAACCACGGGGAGAGGGCCGTAGGTCTTTCCTGACCCCTCACTACTGGAGATAGGGCAAGCCCTAACCCCGTGTTTTTCCGAAAACCTGCTATCTGTTAGAGGAATAAAGAGTACCTATAGGAGTACCTTTAGGTTGCAACTCAGAGTGCTCCCGTACATTCGTACTCATACTCTCGACCTCATAGACCTAAGGGGTTCTCAAGACCTCCTATGAGGGTTGAGGTGAGATACGAAGTTGAGGAGTAGCCTTAGGTGAGTAGCCTAACAGCCCTCCCAAAGGTACACCGGAAGTAAGGTGCTCCCTAAGTGAGGAGCCTAAAGGTAGGAACCTATAGGAGGAGCCTAACAGCCAGCCTTAAGGTACGCCGGAAGGTTCTGCTCAACAGCCGACCTTAAGGTACGCCGGAAGGTGAGTGGCCCAACAGCCAACCTCAAGGTGCACCGGAAGGGATCTCCTCATGTTTCCCTTCAAGTGAGGGGGGTCTTCTGGTGAACCCTCGGGTGAACAGCCTCATGGGAACCTCTGGGTGAGACCTAAGGGGGTTTCATTTTTGGTGCAATCGCCTGAAACCCCTTATGTAAGAGGGTCTAGGCCTACTTTCCCCCCGTGGCCATCGCCGTAAACCCTTGGAAATCAAGACAAAACCACACCAAAGACCTACACCAAGCCTTCCCAAAGAGGTCAAAACCCTCTGCAAATCAAGGCTTTATGTTTTATGTTCAACGGATACAACATCCACTAGCCACCAAAAGAGCAACCAAAAGCGGTACAATGTGCCCTGTTTTCGTGGTGTGTCATTTTGTCACACTCATTAGTTGCTATCTGTTTTGATCTACCCAAAGGATACACCCAAAGAAAACCCAAACAAAAACTTGACGTTTTTCCTTTTGTCGTTCTCATGCCCTGATTTTGACCTCATGTAATCCTTTTGATTTCCACCTCATGAGAACACAAAAAGAGCGCAAAAGTGTTCACCTCATGACCCAAACCCAAGGAAAAGAGCACAAAAAGCCGAAAAATCGTAAGTTACAACCCACAGAAAACTAGGGGTTTACACCTTTCGGGAAAACAAAGTGAAAAAATAATACTTAAACCTATTGACCTACACCAAAAATCCTGTAGCTTCTAATCATCTTCACGGGGCATCCCACCCCCCACGAAGCCTGTTCTTTGAAAACTGAAAAGTGCGCCACCTGAAAGGGTTGGGAAGCTGTAGAAAACGCAAGCGGGTTAGACTCCCGCCGTCATCGTTGGAAAGAGCGCACCGAATACAGCAACCACCTTGCAAGCTTTTGGGGCACCGCCCGAACAACGCCAAACCGCAAGCCTAAATCACGGCAACCATGAGAGCGGGACAACCGGCGGCGCGAATACCTTAGAGGGAACACGAAACGGGTCGAAACGAGGGAGCAACACAAGGTAGGCAAATCGGACTGACAAGTTAGGCCACAAGTTAGGCTCTAACAAGTTAGGCGTGGCACCGGTTTGTCTTTGGTCGTTGGGACTGACAAGCCCAACCTGAATGAGAGTCTTTAAACGAAACCAAGGAGAAAGCTAATGAAAACAGTATATCACATCTACGAAGACAGCGGCCATGCATGGCTGAAGGTTGAACGTGAAGAGCTAAACAAGTTAGGCATACTGGAACAGATCACCTCTTACTCTTACCAAAAGGGCACCGCCGTTTTCCTCGAAGAGGATGCCGACCTGACCACATTTGCTAAGGCGAAACTTGAACAAGACGGCGTAAAGATCACCTATCGGGAACACTTCGCTCAATACAGCCGGATTCGTTCCTATGACTGCTACGCTCCGAACAAACGCAAAGTGACGGTCACCATGATGATGCCCTACTACATGATCCATGACGCTGAAACCCAGCAGTTCCTAGGCGGCATCGCAATAGGGAATGACCCAGAGCGCAACCACAAGCGGCTTGTTAAAGCGTTGAACCACCTCACAGCAACTTGCATCAACAAAGAATCTTGGGCTTTTGAACTGCCCTAACCGTTACACTCCCTTAACGAAAGGAACGAACCAATGAAAGTACTGTTCACAAAAGGCAACAAGAAGCTCCCAAAGAGCACCTATATTCTGAACGTAGGGTCAGCAACAAACTGCCCTTCCAAGCGGCTCGGCCTCTGTGAGGTCTGCAAGGAGTGCTACGCCATGAAAGCTGAAATCCAATACCCTGCGACCCTGCCCTTCCGTGAAAGACAGCGTGAAGTGTTCAACACAATGGGAGCGGCTGAGATTGCCCTTGCCCTGCTGGATGCATCGGTACGGTCTCACACCAACAAAATGAAGCACTTCCGGTTCTCTGAAGCGGGTGACTTTGAGACCCAAGCGGATGTCGATAAGATGGCCGAAATCTGTCGGATCTTGGGGGAACACGGGGTGACCTGCTACGGCTACACCGCTCGGACTGACCTCGACCTGAACGAACTGATTTATCATGCATCGCTGAACGTATCCAATGACCTGAACGGATGGACATCCCACGGGGCAAACCGGTTCAAAGCGGTGAAGGAAACGACCTCGAAATATGTCTGCGCTGGTGACTGCCGGAAGTGCTCCCTTTGCTTCAACCTTGGCGGTCAAGAAATCCAAGTCGCTTTGCACTGACCGTAACACATACTTAACGAAAGGAACGAAACAATGACTAAGCACATCGAAGGAAAAGAGACAGTATTCTTTGGGACACGCAATGACGGCACCCGCATCTTTATCACCAAACCTACATGGGACTGCGGCTGGTGCTGGTCGTTTGGCTACCTTGGGAATCGCAATGAGCACTACCACCTGAACAGCTACCAAGAGCGCACCATCGTGGCAAAGGATAAAGACGATGACCGCATCAGGGTCTTCACCGAACGGCGCAACATGCATATGCGGGATTGCCTTCTGGCCGACTACAAACTGAATCCGGTCATTGAGGAAAACCTCTGGGTCTTCTGTGAGCTTGCCCGCTCAATCTACAGCCTGAAGGAAGCCGCTGAGATCTTCCACCGTGGCGGAGCACACACCACGGCCAACCCCTGCAAGGGAGCCATTCAGAAGTACAAACGGGACAACAAACTAAACAACGAGACCCTGCCCGAACTGATGCAGACTCTGTGGGACATGATCGGAGGTAACGAGTAATGGAAGACATCTACAAAGCAGTAAGCAAGAGGCTTCACGAATCATATTACCAAGCGGCTGATTACACCGAAGCCTTCCGCCGGATGCGTCTGCAAGCCAAGTACCACAACCTGAGATTGGAAAGGAAATAACGATGAACGATTGGATTGAGTTCAAACTGTCCGAGTGACCGCCTTGGTCTCTGTGAGGTCAGCAAAGAGTGCTACGCCAAGACCGCCGAGCGGATGTATCCGGATTGCCTCCCTTTTCGGGAACGCCAGCGCAAGGTCTTCGATACGGTGTCTGCTGAGGACATCGCTCTGGCTCTGCTGAGGTCATCCGCTCGGGCCAAGAAGCACAAGATGCTGAACTTCCGATTCAGCGAAGCGGGCGACTTCGAAGATCAGGCCGATGTCGAGAAGCTGACGGCTATCTGCGGCATCCTCAAAGAGAACGGGGTCAAGTGCTACGGCTACACGGCCCGCACCGATCTGGATCTCTCAGGGCTTCTCAAGGTGGCCCGTGTGGCGGTCTCTAATGACCTCTTTGGATGGCATGGACGGGGAGCCAATCGCTTCAAGGCGGTGCCCGAGTTCACCGGCAAAGCTCTGCGGTGTGTGGGGGACTGCTCCCTCTGCTCCCTCTGCGCTCGCCTCACCAACAAACTGATCGAGGTCGAGATTCACTAATCCAAGTCGAAACCGCTGTGAAGCGGTCTGCGGGGCGGCAACCCGTACTGATGAGACAGCCAACATTTAACCAAGGAGAAAGAACATGGACACACGCAAACTGAAAGTGATCGGCAGGGGCGCATTCAGCACCGCCTTTGAACACCATACGGACAAGCGCAAGGTGCTGATCAAATCAAGGGATCGAGTCAAAGACTGTATGGCTGAAGGTTTCTTCCCTGAACACCGCCTGTTCCCAACTGTGACCCGAGTGGCTCAGGGTGACACCTTCAGCTTCTATGAAATGGAGCGATACGAACGGACCACCGGCCTGAAGGCACACCTAACGGATCGGCAATGGCGACTCTACAAGGCTCTGCGTGAAGCCTATGCCTCTCCTGTCCGGACTGCGTGGAGCCTCATGGATGCAACCATACAGCGGATCACCACGCTACCCGCAGAGTTCAAGACCGAGAAGGATGCCATCCTCGAAGCCATCTACGGGCTGTCCAACTACTCCACGGACATCGCTTTTGAAATCTCACCAAGGAACGTAGCGGTGAAAGGCAAGAAGCTCATCCTTCTGGATGTGTTCTTCATCCGCTCGGACCTGCGGTGATCACCAATCAACCAAGCAACCAATCAAGAAATCAATCAACCAAGAAACCAACAATAGGAGAAATCAAATGCAGAAAATCATCAACGCAAACCGCCAGCTCGTCGCCCCGAAATACTTCAGCCTGTACTTCATCGAAGTGAACAAAGATGAGATCGCCGAGTCGGACACAGGGGACCGGCTCATCGTTAGCAACAGTTTCGGTAAGTTTGAAAGCGCAACCGATGCCTGTCAGGCTCTGGAGTTCTTCGGGACATTCACATCGGAGATTACAGGGTACCGCAACAGCGGGCGCGTAGGCCTGCAGACCGACAAAGGCAACTACCTCGCCTTCTGGGTGGTGGATGAGCACGAAAAAGCAGAGTTCCGCATAGAGGACTTTGAGTTCCTGCTCGCCCTGATCCTGACAGATTACGAACGCACATTGATCACAGCCTATAACGAAGCGACAGGCCAATGCCTCCCGTTCTGCAAGGAAAGCCACAGCACAGCGGTAGACAGTTGGATTGATGAGTGTGATGCCGAAAACATCTGCACACAGGTTCTAGGCTATTCTGAGACCAACCGGATTCCTTCCTGCGTCTATGACCATATCAACTGGGACGGCGTACTTGAAGAACTACTGGATGACGGCGAAGTGTACCACGCTAGGGTGGACTGCGAGGATTTCTACTTCTCTATCTAACCCCAAGCCGAAACCGCTGTGAAGCGGTCACCCAGAGGTGATGCTCTGGGTCTGATGATGGCAGTCCCCAACAACCAATCAAGGAGAACAACAATGAACACGAATGAACTGAAAGAGAAAGCACTCGAAGTGAACACGATTGTGCTGTGGCTTGTGTGGGCCGTGGCCAACCGCCCGCAGGAACTCATGAAGGCCGTCTACGGGGATCACACCCAAGGCTACCTCAATGAGAAGATCGAAATGTCCAACCGCAACTTCACAGGGTGGTGGTCCGAACTCAGCCCCCACCTGCAGGACAACGCAATCAACTTCGCAATCGAACGCTACAACAAGGAGGACTAATATGAGTTTTGACAAAATCTGGAACGAATGGTTCAGCTATGAGGACTGCAAGCAGGAAATAGCTCGGCACAACTGCCGGATGGAGGACTTCGTGACCGACCACGGTTGCCAGCCCGAGTACGAAGGAAAGACCGTGCTGATTTGGCTCGGATATTAATCGAAAGCACCTAACATAAAACTAAGGAGACAACCACCATGAATGAATATATGAAGGCACGTCTGGAACGCGCCAAGGAATCCACCACCGTGTACCTTGATTGGCCCAAGGTCATCTCACCTCTGATGCGCCGCCTTCAGAAGGCAGGGTTCAGTCTGGATCGGGTCTGGGACTCAGAGGAGTGGCATGAGGTGGCCAACAGCAAGGCCGAGGCGGCCGAAGCCATCTGCGCGGTGGATGAGGCGACCATCAGGATCAGCAAGGAGGGGGAAACCTTCGGGATCTACATCGTACTGGGTAACGGGCCGGATGAGGTGGTCTGCGATCACACCTGTTCCGACTCGGAGGTCAGCCTCCTCTTGGAGAAGACAATCGAAGGGCACAGCATCGCATGGGAAGGCCGGAAGTGTCCCACCATGACGGTGTATGAGTACCTCAGCCACCGCTACGAAAAGATGAAATAGCTATAGGTTTATTTGGCAAGCAGGATTATGCAGAAAAGAGTTGCACCGTGTAATCCTGTTTGATTTCAATCCACTCTTTTAACACATAGGAGACACACACATGGATAAGCTAGACCCACGCTACCTGAAGATCAAGAAGGAGACTTCTGACAGCTATTGTCAGACCCTCGTAATACGCCCTCACCTTCGGCTCTCTGTTGTAGCATTTCGTTCGCTTTGCAAGAACATCGGCACCGACTTCAACACAGTGCTGACCTCTGCGGATTTCCATGAGGTTGTTGAACCTCAGTCCCAAGAGGACATGGCCAAGGGCCGAGGGGTTCGGCCTGAGGTGGCCAAGGCTGTTGCCTCATGGTGACTTGACTACCGCAGGGTATGCTCTGAGTACTCTGCAAGTCAGGCCACCCAGAAGGAGGAGACAGGCCGAAAGTTGGCCTACAAGGATGCAACCAAGGGGCTACGTGATGAGAGCGCAATGCACGTCCTTCAGGGACTGTACGCTCACCACGGTCTGGCCGCTGACCGCAAGAAGCTGATCACTGAGGCATATGCTTCGGCTGATGATGCCATCATGCACCGTGTTATGCATCTTTCTAAGTAACGAGTCAGGAATGAAATACAACAGGCACTACCTCACTCATGGGGAGGGGGGCAGGGAGCCAGCAGGGCATGTATATCGAACAACAGGAAATACAGTATGATGGAACAGCACGACCTTATCATTGAGAGCGGCTCGGAAGGCATCTTCATGGAAATCCGAGACGTACACATTTACATTGACCGTAACACAAGCGATGCAGTAGACATGAGTGATATTTCCGAGATCGAGGAGACTATCGAGAGATTATATACGTTAATCCTAAGGAGACCAGAACATGAAAGTCGCAATAATCATGATGAAGTTAGAGGATGTTATTGCTGAACATATGGGAGCAGAGGTTGCTTTTGAACACATCCGCTTCCTGACCATCATCGCCTTTGGCGTGAATCAGTCAGCAGAGATGTGCAATCTGTACGGTTACAATCGCGTGACCGTCAGCAGGTCAGCCTCAAGGTTGGCCCAGAAGGAACTCATTACGATCACAGAAGACGGAAAAGCACGAAAGTTTTATCTCACCCCGAAGGCACAGGAGATGTTTGTCCAGTTGGATGCTCTGCTCAAGGAGTGCACGACCGAGGATGGCACCTCCACGGCTTCGGACATGAAGAAAACCCGCAGGAAAGGAGTAATGAACTAATGCCTGTACAGAAACGAGGAACCAAGTGGTACGCCCAGTACCAAGTCAATGGGAAGCGGTACAACTACCCGCTCCCTGAGGCCAAGACCGAGGGTCAGGCCAAGCGTATGCTGAACGATGACCGCAATGCGCTCCGCTCAGGTGAAGCACCGCTCTGGATGGAGCAGAAGGCCACCGAGGACACGATCCTTGAGCCTCACCATGTAGGTCACACCCTGAGGAAGGCTTCCAACCGGCAGTACAAGGAGTACTGGCAGTACCAGAGCGATGGGGACAACGCCCTCCGGAAGATGGAACGCATCATCGACCTGATGGGGGACGTGGACCTTGGTGAGATCGACAACGAGTGGCTGAGTACCCTGCGGGGGAAGCTCGCCGATGAACTGCCGACCCACACCACGGTCAACCGCTACCTCGCGGCCATCCGGACGGTCCTCAAGAAGTCCGTCACCGAGTTCCACTTCCTGAAGATCATGCCTCTGGTGGTGGACTTCAAGGTGGTGAAGCACAAGCGCACCAAGGTGGTCACCCTGAAGGAGGCCCATGAGGTCGCCGCCAAGTTCAACTCCACGAACCGCTACGAATATGCGGACCTCGTGTGGTTCCTCTGGCACACCGGTTGCCGGTTGGGTGAGGCTCTCCACCTTGAGTGGGACGAAGTGGATCTGGATCGCGGTGAGGTCATGCTCACGCCGGACAAGACCAAGGGATGCAAGTATCGGTACATCGAGCTTGACCCCGAGCTGACGGCCATCTTGAAGAACCAGAAGATGCGCGGTCTGGCCAAGCCCTTCGCCAACCTGACCAAGTGCAGGAACCCTGCGTCCCAATGTGGCACCGCCCTGCGCCGTGTCTTGACGGACATCGGGAACGATGGTTGGTGTTGGCATGCTTTCCGGCACACGATGGCTACCCGCCTCGCGGAGAACGATGCCACCTCCATCGAGATCATGGCCTTCATGGGGTGGTCGGACCTCGCCATGGTGAACAACTACGTGCACTTTGCGAAGGCTAAAGGGGTCGCCTCAAAGTACCTCCGGAATGCGTCTTAACTTGGTGTAGGTTATATCCATGTGGAACTGTTGTGTAACTGTTACAAAGGCTCATGCGGAGCCACACCACCTTGGTGTAGATTCCTTAAGAAACAGCCCATTTGACGGGGTCAAAGCCTCCATTTACTGGGGTTTGGCGGTTGTTACACTTATGAAACGGAATCATAATCCGCGAGTCGTGAGTTCGAGTCTCACCTCAGCCACCACCTTTAACCCCTTGCATTGCAGGGGGTTTATTTATTTCCCACACCAATCTTCCGCACCCGATCTGCATCAAGCAAAAACCGCTTGGTGTAGG
>JBFHJN010000011.1:0-44183 GCA_041595875.1 Coriobacteriia bacterium | reverse complement strand
ATATCGAGGACTACGAGAAGTTCCTCGCCCGACTCGACGAAGTGGCAGCAGAGATCGCGGCCACCCGTCCTACGGCGGTCAACCTGTCATGGGGTGCCGAGCGGATGAAGGCGTTCGCCCGCGGCAACGCTGACGTCTCCCTTGAGGAGCTGCGCTCGCTCATCGTGCAGGAAGCACAGGCGATCGCCGCTGAGGACGAGGAGCGCAACAGAGCTATCGGCGTGCACGGTGCAGAGCTGCTGGAAGAGGGCAGTCTGGTGCTGACGCACTGCAACGCCGGCTCGTTGGCCACTGCCTACTACGGCACCGCGCTGGGGGTCATCTTCGCGGCTGCCGAGCAAGGCAAGATCGCCGGTGTGTGGGTCGATGAGACGCGCCCTGTGTTGCAGGGTGCTCGCTTGACCGCGTGGGAGCTACGCACCGCGGGCATCACGCATCGGCTCATCACCGACAACATGGCTGCCAGCGTGATGCGTCAGGGTCTCGTGCACGCGGTGATTGTGGGCGCTGACCGGATCGCGGCCAACGGTGACGTCGCCAACAAGATCGGCACGTATGGACTTGCGGTGCTTGCCAAAGAGCACGGCATTCCGTTCTATGTCGCTGCGCCCACCTCCACGGTCGACCTGACGCTTGAGTCGGGCGACGACATCACCATCGAGGAGCGGGATCCCCGAGAAGTGACCGGCTTCACGGTCTCGGGCATCATCGAGCCCCAGAGTTCCCAGGAGTCCAATGCGCTGGACGCCCTCACGCGGCAGGGCTCCTACTCCATGGGTCTGAAGAAGGGCCATCAGCTGGAGATCGCCCGCAAGGGCGGGGGATTCCAGTTCGACGGGTGGTTCCGCATCGCGCCTCCCGGCGTCGAGGTCTACAACCCTGCGTTCGACGTGACGCCCGCGAAGTACGTCTCGGCGATCATCACCGAGCGCGGTGTAGCGCGAGCATCATACAAGGAGTCACTTGCCGGGCTGTGTTCTGGATCGGGCGCTATCCACGAGCTGGGCTAGGCGAGCCGGGTGTCTGTCGCCGAGCTGCTGCGCGTGATACTGGGCATGCTTGCCCTCGTGGCACTTGGCACGGTCTTGCGCACGGTGGGGCTCTTGAAGAGCGATGACGCGCGGCCCATCAACACCGTGCTGATCTACGTCGGCCTGCCTGCGCTCATCTTCACCACAGTGCAACCGGCGCCCATAAGCTGGGAGCTTGCTGAGGTCCCGTTGATGGCGTGGGGCTTCACGCTTGTGGCGGTCCTTCTCGCATGGGTGGTCTCCCGGATCCTCAGGCTGCCCGCTCCCACTGCCGGCGCTTTCATCCTGGCAGCCGCGTTCGGCAATACGGGATACATCGGGTATCCGCTTGCCACAGCTCTTCTCGGCGACACAGGGCTTGTCCGCGCCATCTTCTACGACGTCTTCGGCACCGTTGCGGCCGTCCTCACGGTGGGGATCATCGTCGCGGGGGAGATGGGCGAGCACCAGGGTCGTGTGAATCCCCTCAAGGAGCTGTTCACGTTCCCGCCGTTCATCGCGCTGCTTATCGCGCTCGCGCTGCGGTCGGTGACTGTTCCGGTCCTGGTAAGCGACTGGTTGGCTGATCTGTCTAAGATCGTCGTGCCGCTCATCATGATCTCGGTGGGGCTCTCGCTCAAGCCGCGCGGAATCCGGGACAGGTTGGGCCTTGTCGGCGGGGTGGCCATCATCAAGCTGCTGGTTCTGCCGGCCGTGGCCCTGCTGCTTGGCGGCCTTGTGGTCTGTGATGCGGATCTGGTGCGGCTTCTGGTCCTGCAAGCGGGGATGCCCTCGATGATGTTGGGCCTCGTGATCGGGATGCGGTTCAAGCTTGATGTCGATTTCTTGGCGTCGGCGATTCTTGTGACGACGGTTGCCTCGGTGCTGACAGTCCCGCTCATGCAGCTGTTCACCTGACCTGCCTCCGTCGGAGGGAGGGGTCATGTGGCGAGACGGCTTTGTCGAGCTGTTCTTCCCCGCGCGCTGTGCCGCCTGTGATGCGCCCGGCGAAGTGCTGTGCTCCTCATGCGAAGCGCTCCTGCCGTTGATCCCACCCGGGCGGGCTTGTGTGCGCTGCGGGGCTCCCATGAGCGGTTCATGCGCTGAATGTGCGGGTCGTGAGTTCTCCTTCTCGGCGTGTCGCGTAGTGGGTATGCTGCGTTCGCCGCTATCAGACGTCGTCACCGTCTACAAGGACGCAGGGGAGCGTCGGCTGGTGACAGTGATCGGCGCGCTCATGGCCGCCCGCATCGATGACTGGGCATCGTGGGCCGACGCAGTGGTCCCGGTCCCTGTGCGCCCCGCTTCGCGTTCCACAAGAGGGTTCGACCACATGCGCCTCGTGGCGGCCGATGTAGCCGCCAGAACGAGCCTGCCGCTCGTGCGCTTGCTTCAGGCGCACGGCACTGGCGACCAGCGCCGTCTTGGCCGAGAAGACCGCTTCGCCAACGCCTCGGGGCGATACGCGGTGTGCGCAGGGATCCCGGTTCCCCGGCGCGTCTTGTTGCTGGATGACGTCTTCACCACGGGCGCCACGTTCGAGGCCTGCTCGGCGGCTCTGATGGCTGCCGGCGCACACGAGGTCAGGGTGGTCGCGCTTGCCCGCGCGGCCGATGGGCCGGACGCTGCAGGATGTACCCTGGGGTCTGCGACCTGATACACTCTCACTTGCTTCCATCCGGGTCTGTGGTTGCGGGCGTTTCGGCGCCCTAGTCCATGGTAGACGCGGCCAAAGGGACCCACGTAAGCCGGCGGTTCGCCGTCGCGCGAGCATGGCGCGTCTTAGGGGTAAGTCGTACCGTCCGGTCCAACCATCCCGGTTGGCGGGCGAGAGGACCGGTAGTGAGATGGCATCAAGCGGAAGTCCCGGTACGCGAGTGTGGGGCCAAAGACCAGGTCAGCCGGATGGAAGCACTTATGTTCTTCAGCGGGAGGAGTGGGCTGTGCGTTTCAAGCGACTTATGATCCTCGGTGCCGTGGTTGCGGTACTTGCGGTTTCCGGGTGTGCGAAAGAGGCTGATACCCCAGTGCTTGAGCCCTCGGTGGCCCCACCGGTCATCGGTGAGGCGGGCGTGCTTCGGGCCGGCGTCGATCTGGACTACCCGCCCTTTGCCGGCAAAGATGGCGGCGAGGAAGCCGGACTGGACGTCGATATCGCTGCCGCGCTTGCTGAGCGCCTCGGCCTGACCCTTGAACTCGTCGATATCGGTTCGGATGGTGCTGCAGAAGCACTGGAGTCTGGCGATATCGATATCGCGCTTGGCGCACTGCCTATCACTGACGCGGTATTGGCGGACGTGGCCTTCGCGGGCTCGTATCTTGTGGACGGGCCGGCCTTCTTCACGGTTGCCGCTTCGTCGAGCGTCGACACCACGGCAAGCACGGAGGCTTCGGAGAGCGCAGATGCGTCCGTGAGTGTGCCCACCATGGACATGGCGACGATCTCTGGCCTTCGTGTGGGCGCCCAGGAGGGGAGCGTGGCCTACTGGATGCTCGAGAGCGAGTATGGCGAAGGCTTTGCCACGGCCTACGACACCCTTACGGATGCCTTTGATGCCCTGGTCGCGGGTGACATCGATGCGGTCGCTTGCGATGCGGCGGTAGGGGCCTATATCGGCCGAGACTACACCGACGTCGCTTTCGCGGGTCAGTACGGCTCCGGCGTTCCCGTCGGAGTGGCGATCGCCAAGGACGCGACAGAGCTTGAGACGGTCGTCCGAGAGACTCTTGACGCCATTGTCGCTGAGGGAGTCTTGGACACCATCAGGTCGAAGTGGTTGGACGCGCTTCCGATACTGGATGCCGCGTCAGCGGAGTGATTGTCGAGGCCTGAATGCCTCACACATGTATCTTCCAGATGAAGGCTCACGCATATGCGTGAGCCTTCATGTATACCTAGCACTTCGTGCTGCATAATCCATGCTGATACTGACATTCTATGCGTGGATGCGCTATAGTTATGCACCGTGATACTGATGGGGCACTAGGTGTCCAAAGATGCAAGCTACAGAGGAGGGCTCATGTCCAAGAACAGCAAGTGGACCGCGCTATTGCTGGCGTTCGCACTCGCGTTCACCGCTTTCGCGCTCGTTGGGTGCGGTAGCGACGACGATACTACGGATGATGGCGGTACCACTGAGGCTACAGGGATCACCAGCGTTGACGATCTTGGTGAAGGCGACAAGGTCGGCGTGCAGTCTGGTACTACCGGCGAAGAGTGGGCCAAGACCAACCTCGAGCCCAACGGTGTCGAGGTCATTCCTTACGACGACATCCTTCTTGCGTTCTCGGCCCTTCAGGCCGGCGATATCGTGGGCGTCATAAACGACCTCCCGATCAGCCAGGACATCGTGAAGGACGAGACTCGTGGTCTTGAGATCGTTCAGGAGATTCAGACTGACGAGACCTACGGCTTCGCGTTCAGCAAGGACAACACCGACCTGCGTGACGCAGTCAACTGGGCGCTGGCAGAGGTCATCGCTGACGGCACCTATGACGCGGTGTACACGACCTGGTTCGGTGCGGCTCCCATGTCGATGCCTCCGGTAGAGGCCACGGTTGCCGAGATGCCGACCAACATCACGACCCTTTCCGCTGGCAAGATCATCGTCGGTTCCGATACCGCGTTCCCGCCGTTCGAGAACGTCGAGGGTGGCGAGACGGTAGGCTTTGACGTCGATCTCATGGAAGCGATCGGCGAGAAGCTCGGGTTGACGGTCGAGTTCAAGACATACAAGTTCGACGCTCTGATCACAGGTGTTCAGGCCGGCAGCGAGTTCGACATGGTCGCATCGGCTATGACCATCACCGATGAGCGCAAGGAGTCCATCGACTTCTCGAATCCGTACATCAACTCGAACCAGTCGCTCGCAGTCAAGAAGATGCATTAGTCTGTTCGAGTAGCGCGCTTGTGTGCCTCAGGGCCGACGGTGCACCGTCGGCCCTGAGGTGTGTCAGGTTAGAGGAGGAGACCGCGTGAACCCGAAGCTCCGAAGGATCTTGTGGTACGCAGTAAACGCTGTCGTATGGGTGACTCTTGCAATCCTGCTGCTGACCATGGTCGGTCCGGAGCGGTTCGTGTACCAGACGCCTGCGAAGCGTGGGCAGACCGGGATGGTGGACAAGACCTACATCGTCTCGCCCACCAAGGATGCTGTCACCATCGGCACACGTGCCAATGTGCTGATACCCCAGGCCGAGCTCGATGCGGACTTCGGCGCTACTCTGGATCGTGAGCCGGCTGGTGCCAGCGCCGCTGATTCCACATGGCAGCTGACCGCCGAGGAGACCAGCCCCACGCCAGTCCTGCTCAACGGCGAGTTGGTCACCGGCAACCCGGTTGTTGAGGCCGGCGACATCATCACCGTAGGCGGCGTGGAGGTCACGTTCGACGGCAGTCGTCGGGGAATACTGGGCGCCATCGATTGGTGGGAGTCGGGCAAGGTATCACACTTGTTCGCATCGCCTGCAGTCATGAGCGAGGCGTTTCCCGTCGTCTTGAAGGCGTTCCCGGTCTCGCTCTACACGGTCATCATCTCGTTCTTGCTCGCCATACCCGGCGGTCTTGCGCTCGCTTTCATGAAGATGGCCAAGACCCGGTGGGCCCGCTGGCCCGCCACGATCTATGTCGATGTCGTCCGGGGCACGCCGATATTCTTGCAGATACTGCTCGTCTTCTTCGGCTTGCCGCTGATGCCACCTTGGCAGCTGCTCGTCTCGGCGTTCCCGCAGCTCAATGAGTCGGGGCTGTTCGGCGTGGTCAATTCGCTTTACCTGCGCGCGTTCGTTGTCCTGAGCTTTAACTCGGCAGCGTACATGGCAGAGATCTTCCGCGCCGGCATCCAGTCCATCAACAAGGGCCAGATGGAAGCCGCGCGCTCTCTTGGAATGACTACTCCGCAGGCGATGACCTACGTCATCATCCCGCAGACGATCCGTCGGATCCTGCCAACGATGATGTCCGAGTTCATCCTGCTGTTCAAAGACACGTCTCTGTTCTCGGCCGTCGGCTTGACTGAGATCGTCATGCGCTCTCGCGAGGTCGCATCCTCGACGCTCAATGTGTCACCATACTTGCTTGCGGCCGGGTTCTATCTCGTTCTTACGATCCCGCTTGGCCGGTTCGTCCAGTACTTCGAGAACAAGCTCGCCAAGGCAGAGGGCGGTGGCGGCGCCGTGGAGCCTGAAAAGGCGGACGATGCGCTGGTAGACCAGACCACCGGTATTCCCATTCCGACAAGGGACGAGAGGTGATTGCGATGACCCAACAGCAAAGCGATCCTATCGTCCGTATCGTCGGCCTCCAGAAGGCTTTCGGCGACCTCGAGGTCCTCAAGGGCGTCGACATGGATGTCCAGAAAGGCGAGGTCGTCGTCATACTCGGCCCGTCAGGATCGGGAAAGTCCACCTTGCTCCGGTGCGTGAACCGTCTGGAAGCGCCCACAGGCGGCGAGGTGTGGCTCGAGGACATACAGGTGAACGACCCGCACACCAATATCAACAAGGTGCGCGAGCGCATCGGCATGGTGTTCCAGTCCTTCAACCTGTTTCCGCATCTGACCGCCAAGGGCAATGTCATGCTGGCCCAGCGCAAGGTCCTGGGTCGATCCAAGGACGAGGCCGAGAAGACCGCTATCGAGCAGCTTGAGGCTGTCGGTCTGGGAGACCGTGTGGACTACTTCCCGGCACAGCTCTCAGGAGGCCAGCAGCAGAGAGTGGCAATCGCGCGAGCGCTTGCGATGGACCCGCACGTGATGTTGTTTGATGAAGTGACCTCAGCGCTCGACCCCGAGCTTGTCCGGGGCGTCCTCGACGTCATGAAAGAGCTCGCTCGCAAGGGGATGACAATGCTTGTCGTCACGCACGAGATGGGCTTCGCGCGTGATGTCGCCAGTCGTGCGGTATTCATGGATGGCGGCGTCATAGTAGAAGAAGGCACACCCTCCGAGGTATTCGACAATCCGCAGAACGAGCGGACAAAGGACTTCCTCGGTCACATAAAGTAGAGCAAAGGCATAATGCATGCCCGTGTGCGCTCCGAGAGGGGTGTCACGGGTATGTTCCTATTGTCGGGAAACAAAAGGAGGTACGCACCATGAAGATGATCGTGAAGGGTCGTCACATGGAGATCACACCAGCCATTCGCGAGTACGCCGAGGAAAAGATCGGTAGGACCGCGAAGATACTCGACCACATGATCATGAGCGCGGAAGTCGAGTTGCAGGTTGAGAAGAACCCGTCTATCCAGAACGGTCACGTAGCCGAGGTCACGGTCTACACCAAGGGTCATGTGATTCGAGCCCGTGAGGCGTCTTCGGACATGTATGCAGCCATCGATCTTGTTTCCGAGAAGCTTGAGCGTCAGGTTCGCAAGTACAAGACCAAGATCATCGATCGCCACACCAAGGCCGCTCCCATCGCTGAGATCACTGCTGCGCTCAGCGAAGAGTCCGAGCGTGAGCCGGAGATCGTGAAGACAAAGGTCCTCGAGGTCAAGCCGATGAGCGCCGAAGAGGCGATCTTGCAGCTGGAACTGCTCGGCCACGACTTTTTCGTGTTCTCTTCTGCGGAGACCGAGGAAATCAACGTCTTGTATCGTCGCACTGACGGCGACTACGGGCTCATCGAGCCTCGATAGCGCTCCCGTGTCACATAGCTATGCCGATAAGGGCGCCACTTTGGCGCCCTTATCGCGTATCAAGCGTCCTCAAGCATGCAGAATTACCGGGGTGAGTATGGGCCGGTTGGTTGACACCCCCCTCACTAGAGCCTTAGATTTGTGCTCAGGGCTGCAACGCCGCACTTCCGAGAGTGAATTACCCACTAGCCGTAGAACCAGTCGAAGCAGGGGGCTCTGGATGGATCAGGGGATATCTGCAGCAACCGTCGGTGAGATCGAGGTAGCGCTTTCAGAGGTGTCCGAGATCAAGGCGGCGCGAGTTGTTGCATCAGAGGACGGACTCATCCAAGAGATCCACGTCCTCGCTCTTCCCAACAAGACTCCCAAGCAGATCGTGCGCGATATCGAATCCACCATCATGGCGTCATTCGGCATCGCGATTGATCACAAGAAGATATCTATCGCCCAGCTGGGTCAGGAAGTGCTTCCCAAGCGCGACTCGAAGCAGACGGCGCGGGCGCGCATCAAGTCGATCAACGCCGAAGTCACCGGTGTCCAGGCTATCCTTACTGTCATTCTTGAGCTTGAGGATGATGTGTACATAGGGAAGGCTTTGGGCCCCAACAGCCAGACAGGGCGCAAGCGCCTTGTTGCGCAGGCAACGCTGAACGCGCTGGAAGAGTATCTGCACGGCGCGATGAGCTTCGCTTTGGAGGATGTCGAGATAGTCGACCTGGGTAGCGAGAGCGTTGCAGTTGCATGCGTGACGCTTGTTACTGCGCTTGGCGAGCAGGCCTTTGCTGGCTCGGCTTTGGTGCGGCAGAACGAGAAGGACTCAATCGTTCGTGCGACCCTGGATGCGATCAACAGGCGCATGGGCTTCTTGACAACCTCATAACCCCAAAGTTTGGACCAACGCCGTGAGGATCGGTTTGGACACTGTCAGCATACAAAACAGCGGAGCGGGCAGCGTTCTTCCATTAGTAGCGGAATGGGAGAAGACCAAATCCTTATTAAGGGGGTCTTCTCACTATGAAGCGAATAGTCTTCTTGCTCAGCTCACTTGCCGCTCTCGTTCTCGGCGGCGGCGCTTCCTTTCGTTGGTAAATAGCTACACACACGGCGTTGGTCCAGCTCGATCCTGCAGCGGCTTCTGGGGCTTGTTATGAGAGTTCGTATCTACTTCCTGCTGCTTCTTACGTGCCTTACGGTACTTCTGGCCACATATCATTGGCCGGTCTTTCCGTGGGAGGCTTGGCCGGCCATTCTCCTACTCATAGCGCTGGCTGTGTTGGCCGAGTCGTTGTCATTTGAGCTGCCCGTTGGCGGTAGGGTATCGTTGGCTTTTTCTCTCTACATGGCTGGGCTTCTGTATGCTGGCCCACTCCCGGCTTTGGCGATGGCTGCTATCGGCGCGGTTCCGCCACCAGATATCAAGCAGCGCAAGCCGCTTTTTAAGATGGCGTTCAATGTCGTCATGTTGAGCTTGTCCGTGCTGCTTGCGGGCGTACTCTTCTTGGAGTTGGGGGGTGTGCCTCTCGTCTACACCAGCGGAGCATCTCGAGCGACATCAGGTCTTCTTGTGCCAGTGGTAGTCGCCAGTTCTGTGATGCTTCTTCTGAACACTATGTTCTTCAGCTTGGTGGTGTCCTTGTCAGAAGGAGTCCGACTTCTTCGAGTTTGGCGTGATCAGAATTTCGCCGTCTATTTGACAAGCTTCGTTATTCTCGCGCTTCTTGGTTTCGGAATGGCTCAGCTCATAGCGGTGGCCGGATGGTCGGGAGCCGCGTTGCTGGTGGTGCCGTTTGCTGTTGCTCGTCAGACGTTCCAGGTGTATCGGCAGCTGGCAGATGCATACACTGAGACAATCCGTTCCTTTGTAGCGGCTATAGAGGCCAAGGATCCATACACACGAGGGCATTCGGAGCGAGTCGCACAGTACTCGCGAAACATAGCTCAAGGCGTGGGTATGAGAGGACATGACCTTGAGCGCGTTGAGTTTGCCGCGCTGCTTCATGATGTGGGCAAGATCGGTGTCAGCCGGAGTCTGCTCATGAAGCCCGGGCAATTGACGGCAGAGGAGTTCGCGGAGATTCGTCTGCATCCGCAAACAGGTTGTGTGCTCGTCGAGAGTGTCGAGTTCCTTGCCGACATCGTCCCGATGGTGCGGTTTCATCACGAGCGACTGGACGGTACTGGCTATCCCGATGGAATACAGGGCTCGCAGATACCGTTCGAGGCACGTATTCTAGGTGTGGCAGATGCCTATGACGCGATGACCTCCGATCGTCCCTATCGACGAGCGCTTTCGCATGAGGAGGCAGTTGAGGAGATGCTAAGGGTTGCTGGAGCGCAGCTGGATCCTCAGCTTGTTGCTGTATTCGTTGATGTCATGAGTCCATCCAGTGAGTGCGTCGCATGATACAGGCGAAATACTCCAGGCTCCGTCATCTAGTATTCACCTTCGTCATGATCGCTATAGGGGTTGGAGTCGTCGTCACGGCCTTGGTGCAGGCTTGGGACGGTCTAGACTTTGTCGGTCTGATCCTGCTCTGCATACTGTGGATCCTCGCCACCTATCTCGGAGTCCGTCTCGGCGGAGGGGACATGGTCTACATTGATGCCTCGATTGGCCTCGCCGCCCTAGTGCTATTCGGGTCGACAGAGGTGTTTCTAGCTGCGGCGGTCGGTAGCCTCATTGGCGTGGTGTCTAATCCTCGAGAGGACTCCTCATTCCTTGAACGAGCGGCGGAGGTCAGCCGCAAACTGCTTGTTCTGGCAGCGCTGTCACCGTCGGCCCATGTGGTTAGTCTCGCCGTGGGGGGAAACCTTACTGGTCTTGCGGCCCAAGCTTCGCTACTCGCCCTCGGGCTGATGTATGCGCTTCTTGACATGATTACAGTCGCTCTTGCTCAGAGCTTGAGAAGTGGCGCCAATATCGTACGCGAGCTCATTCGGGTTAGCCGACCGATTGCCTTGGTCTACGTTGGTCATGTCTCAACCGGTGTGGTGATTGTGTTGTTATTCGACTCGCTGGGTTACGTGGCTCTGCTTGCGATGACGGCCCTTGTGTTGATGATGCAGAACAACTTCAATTTGCTGCTCCGGATTAGGACCGCGTATCAAGAGACAATTCAGGCTCTCGTCCATGCCGTTGAGCTGCAGTTGCCCGGGGAAGAAGGTCACGCAAAGCGGGTTGCCGACCTGTCTGCCCGAGCTGGACGCTACTTGGGGCTGAGCGGGGCGAGTCTCGAGCGTGTTGGTTATGCCGCGTTGCTGCATGACATTGGCAAGATCGGTGACGAGAGGCGCTCGGAGGCCGGTTCGCCCGACGAACACGCGCGAGTGGGAGCTGAGATCGTCGAACAAATCCCCTTTGTCAGCTCGGCGGCTCCTGTCGTGCTTCGCCATGAAGACAGGGTGGCCGACATATGTACGGCGGATGACAATGAGCTGCTGACGGCGGTTCTCCTAGTCAAGGCAGCATCGCGTCTCGATCGGGCGGTGCTTGTGCAGACTGAAGACAGCCCAGTGGAGGCAATCTTGTCTTCCGATTTCGATGATTTCAAGTCAACCGCTGCGGGCATGCGAGTGGTGAACGCGCTCTTTGCAATCGCCGGGGCCTGGACCACAAGAGATGTACTGTCGCTCGGAGGTGCCGAGGCTTGATTCTTCTTGATGGCATTTTGGCGGGGATTCTCGGTGGGCTCGCCCTGGGCGGGAACTTTGCGAATCTGCGCCGACTCAAGATCAAGGGAGAGGCAATACTCGGTATTGCTTTGCTCGTGCAGTTGATGCTCCCAGGGCTGTCCAGGACTCTGCCGGGTCCGCATGAGCTGTATCTGGTCGTCTGGCTCATGATGATGGGCATGCTGGTGGTAGTCGCACTGGCGAACAGGAAGTCCGTAGGTATGATATTGGTCGCCGTAGGTGTGAGCCTCAATATGGTGGTCATTTGTGCCAACGGTGCAATGCCGGTGAACCTTGAGGCGATAGCAGCCGTCGATCCGGATGTTAACCTCTCCAGGCTGGAATTCGACATGTTGCATGAGCCGCTCACCCAAGACACAAGCCTGAGTGTTCTAGCCGACCAATTCGGCATAGGTGGGCCTGGATGGCATAGAGGGGTGGTAAGCGTGGGAGACGTTTTCCTCGTTCTGGGAACTGGCGCCATTGTCTTCTGCGGAATGAGAGCCACTTACTGAACGCTGGATGCTCCTGTTGGGCGCTGCTCCACGCATCCAATACTCCAGAAGTTTGTCCGAACGCTACGCAGGACGATGTGTATTTCGGCTTTCTTACTTATTCGGTATTCATATTGTAGTATCGTCTTTACACTTCAGGAGTCTCCCAAGAGCTGAGGGGGGGAGGCGCATGGTCGTTTCGCGTGGCTTCTGGCCAACGTCTGACTTTGCGGCTGAGAGAAAGCGCTTCAAGGATCGGTATCGTCGATTTCGACCCGCGCTTGTAGTCATAAGCGCGCCTAGCGGCTATGGCAAGTCGGTTCTAGCTGGTCAGCTAGGGGAGGTTGGTTTCGCACATCGTTTATGGATCGATCTTGCCGGTCAGGCGGCTGATTCCACCGGTCTCCTTGAGGCCGTCGCGCCTGTCCTTCTAGACCACGAGGCGCTAGGATGCTCTGAGCTTGGCCTGGTTCCGGGTCTAGATTACAGCGAGATTCTCTCAGCCGTAGCAAGCAGCCTCTCTGAACTCAGTGACGGTCCGGTGCTGTTAGTGCTCGATGGCCTACATCAGCTTGCAGATCTTCGTCTCGTGGGCGAACTCTCCTCCATGCTGGTCAGGCTATGTGGGAGAGCCTCGGGCGTGGTCGTGACTACGCGTGAGGTCCTGGACTACACAACCTCCGGTGCCATAGAGATGTGGACCCTGTCCGCGAGCGATCTGCTGCTTGACTCTGAGGAAGCCAAGAGACTTGTTTCTTGGTCGGTGGGAGACACGCCATCTGATGACACGTTGGCCGCATTAGTAGATGCGAGTGGCGGACATGCCGCGACGCTGTCAATCATGACTCGGCATGTCTCCTTGACTGGTTCACAATCCGTGGGGGTTGGCCTGACTCAAGATTTACGGGCCTATCTTCTTAATGTCGCCCGTGCGAGCCTCAGTAATCGGCAACTAGATGTCTTGGCCGCAGTGGCCATGTTGGCGTCTGGTACTACTGATGACCTTGAGATAGTGGCGGGCGCAAACTGCGGCAAGGACTTGTTGATTCTGAGCGAGACGATTCCGCTTGTTCGTGTCTTCTCAGATGAAGACGGTGGAGTGCACTTTCAGATACATGAGCTTGCCGCTGAACCTTTCAGTTCCCCAGAGTTTGTAACGGCACTTGAGCAGGGGGCGTCAGTTGCGGCGATGGCACTCAAGCACTTGAGAGTCAATGCGAACCATGATCGACTGCTTTCTATGGCCAAGCGGTGGAGTACGCCAGAGGAGTATGCAGCCCTTGTGGAGGACGTTGCCCACGACCTGCTCCTGCTTGGGCGAACGCGCCTGTTGCGCCAGGCTTTGAGCGGCATCCCTGTTTCGATAGTGGCGTCCCGCCCGAGATTACTCCTTGTGAGAGGGAGGCTGGAGCGACTCGCAGGCGATTCGGCAGCCGCTAGACGCAGTGCTTCTGCGGCATACGAGGTGTGCCGCTACGGTGACGATGCCGAGCTTACCGTTGAATCGCGACTGCTGCTGGCCCGGACTATGTTGGACACCGGGGACTATGAGGGCATATGTACGACGCTCAACCACATGGCCGCTGATGGTGAGTGCATGCGTGAACCAAGGCTTGCATGCCTCTGCAACTCGTACCTGAGCATCGCTCTGGCTCAATCTGGCGATATCGATGGGGCTCGCATGCATAGCGCCGTGATGATAGAGAACAGCAGGCACGATTCAATAAGTTCCGAGGTGAGAGCTCACGCCACGTTGTGCTATCTGTGGCTGTTGGGCCCTCACCAGGGTGACTGGGCTGAGACCTTGCCGTCCCTTGAAGCGATTCGGGCTGATGCCCGAGTGTCAGTTGGAACTAGAGTCCAGTCAACAAGCAACCTGGCTTGGAGTCTCGTACAAACGGGCCGCCTGAGTCGGGCTCTTGGGTTGCTTGTTGCAGCCGACGAGATGGCAACTGACGCGGGGATCAGCTGGATTGCACACAATATCGCAGGTACGCGTTCCGTGGCCTTACTGGGCCTAGGGAAGAATGCCGAAGCAGAGCAGGAACACGCACGCGCCGTTCAGGGATGCCTCGACACAAGTGATGCGATGTCAACAGTCTGGAGCAAGCTGACTGCCGCGGTCCTGCTGCGAGTCCGCGGCAAGCATGATGAGTCCATGAACGCGGCTGAGGAGGCTCTGGCCATCGCCACTTCAGACTCGGCGGCTATTTCGGGTACTTGGGCCGCATGGGCGAGGACTGAGGTCGCCGCTTCCTTCTTAGCCATTGGCGACGAGTGTGCAGCTGAGGGTATTCTCGGCACAGCGCCGCTTGAGGCGGCGGCCCGGCATAATACCTTGAGAGCCTCGCTGATAGGGGCGGAGATCAGGCGCCGTCGGGCTGAGGAGTCATTTGAGGCTCGCGTGGAGATGCTGAGGATTCATAAGGACTACATTCTGAGTGAGAGCGCCAACTGGGAATTGGCTATGTACATCCGGACCTTCCCGGGGCTTCTCGGCGTTGTTGCTGCGGCGGTTGGCGTCGACAAGCTGCCCACCCACATGCTGCGGATGATCATGCCTGAGCATGCAAGGGCGGCCCTGCCTCTGGCCCGTGATGTCCTTGATGCTGACGACTGGAAGACGCTTGCCGCACGTCTTTTGGGCGACGATGGAGCCGGCACGCTCGAGTTGGCGCTTGTCGGAGAGCCCAAGGTGCGGGTGCGTCTGTTCGGTGGGCTAGAGGTCACCACGCCTGACGGCGTCGTTCCGGACAGAGCGTGGAAGAAGCGCAAAGCCCGTCTGTTGTTCATGATGCTGGTCACCAAGCAGGGTCGCGATGTCCCCCGGGACATCTTGCTTGAGTGCTTGTGGCCGGACATGACCGAGGAGTCGGCAAGGAACAACTTCTACGTCATCTGGTCCACGATGAAGCGTGCCTTGGCTCCTGCGGGTCGAGGGGCGCCATGCCCATACGTGGAACATGTCGGGGGGATCTGCAGGATCGTCCGACCGTTGGTGCGTTCTGATCTTGATGACTTCGACCAGACCATGGCTGAGTTCGAAGAAGCAGAAGCCGGATCCAACCTGGATGTCGCGTTGGCGAAAGTGCGCCGGCTCCGTGAGATCTACCGTGCGGATCTGTTGCCTTCCGAGATATACGACGACTGGTTCCGTCCTATTCGAGACAGGTATCGCGTGCACTTCGGGAACGCGATGCTGCGAATCAGCCGCATGTGTCGCGACGCCGGAGACCTTGAGCATGCTGTCGAGTATGTCCGCGCCGGTCTTGAGTACGATCCCTGGCGAGAAGACCTCTATCAGGCTGCGATCAGGTATCAGATCGACATCGGCCAGCGTAGCGGTGCCGTCGACATGTTCATGGCCTGCCGGGCGAAGCTCTCTGAAGACCTTGGACTCGACCCTAGCGTCGAGACGAGGAAGCTTTATGAGGAGGTTCTCGCCATGGAGGACTCTCCCGAGCGCTAGTTGGAATTCGTTAGTTTGGGGTTAAGCGACTGTTCAGATTGACCCGCTAGAATCGCATCAGCTGAGCCAAAGAGCTCGGACTGGTCGGTAGGCGGATTCGAAGGGTTCTCGTTAGCGAGCTATGCGACCTCGACGGCGCTCGGCAGGTGAGGAGAGGGAGACTCCTGAGGGGCACTGAAAGAGCGGTGTCGGCGGTTGGACCAATTGGGTCTTTGAGTCTACCGGCGGTCGGCCCCCGGACTTTGAAGTCCGGGGGCCGATGACTTTCCCGTCGGGCTACCGGAGCCTGGGAAGTGACACTCTCGTGCACCTCTCCGGACCGCTTGGGAACACCCCTCCTGTGCTATTATCGGGCGTATTCTAAACACACTCGGGATCACTCTCAGGAGACTGAAATCCATGGCGAACATCCTCTCGAAGCTTCTAACCATGGGCGAAGGCAAGCAGCTTCGCCAGTTTGAGGCTATCGTGGCTCAGATCAACGACCTTGAGCCTTCGATCAAGGCACTCAGCGACACCGCTTTGCGTGAGAAGACGGTGGAGTTCCGCTCGCGGATGGAGAAGGGCGAGACGGCCGATGACCTGCTGCCCGAGGCCTTTGCGGTGTGTCGTGAAGCGGCCTGGCGCACCCTTGGGATGCGTCACTTCGACGTCCAGCTCATCGGCGGTATGGTCCTGCATCGCGGCATGATCGCCGAGATGAAGACCGGGGAAGGCAAGACGCTGGTCGCCACGCTTGCGGTGTACCTGAATGCGCTCAGCGGCAAGGGCGTGCACGTAGTCACCGTCAACGACTACCTGGCCAAGCGAGACTCCGACTGGATGGGCAACGTCTACCGGTTCCTGGGCCTTGAGGTCGGGTTGGTCCAATCGCAGATGCCTGCCGAGAAGCGCAAGCCGGCGTACGAAGCAGACGTCACGTATGGAACGAACAGCGAATTCGGTTTTGACTACCTGCGGGACAACATGGTGGTGAGTGCCGAGCGGAGAGTCCAGCGAGGCCACCACTACGCTATCGTGGACGAGGTGGATTCCATCCTCATCGACGAGGCCCGGACACCTCTCATCATCTCGGGCGCCGGTACGAAGTCCGCCGACGCGTACAAGTCGTTTGCCAAAGCCGTTCCGCGGCTCAAAGCCGAAGAGGATTTCGAGCTCGACGAGGCCAAACGTACTGTCGCGCCCACTGAGGAGGGCATACGCAAGGTCGAGAACTGGCTTGGCATCGATGACCTGTACTCGGATCCGTCCGGGCAGATGGTGAACCATCTGCAGCAGGCACTGAAGGCCCAGTTCCTTTTCAAGAGGGATGTCGACTACGTCGTGAAGGACGGGGAAGTCCTCATCGTCGACGAGTTCACCGGCCGCCTCATGGTTGGCCGTCGTTACTCGGAAGGTCTGCATCAGGCCATCGAGGCCAAAGAGAAGCAGCATGTCCGAGAAGAGAACCAGACGCTGGCGACCATCACGCTGCAGAACTACTTCCGCATGTATGACAAGCTGGGCGGAATGACCGGTACCGCTGTTACCGAGGACCAGGAGTTCCGTGAGATCTACAGCCTGCCCGTGATGGTCATCCCCACGAACCGCCCGATGGTCCGTGATGATAGGAACGACCTGATCTATCGCGATATCGACGCCAAGTTCAACGCCGTGGCCGATGACATCGCTGACCGGCACAAGGCCGGACAGCCGTGCCTTGTGGGCACCATCTCGATCGAGAACTCCGAGCGCCTTTCCCGGCTTCTTCAGAAGCGCGGCATCGAGCACAGCGTCTTGAACGCCAAGTTCCACGAGCAGGAAGCGCATATCGTGGCACAGGCCGGTCGTCTCGGCATGGTGACCATCGCCACCAACATGGCTGGCCGAGGCACTGACATCATCCTGGGAGGCAACCCCGAGGTGTTGGTCGAGGACATCCTCATCGGCCGCGGCATAAAGCCTGAGGAGGCCACTGAAGAGCAGAAGGCGGAGGCCCTGGTCACCGCGAAGGCCACATGCGGCGCCGAGCATGAACGAGTGGTGAGCGCCGGCGGTCTGGCCGTCATCGGCACCGAGCGCCACGACTCGCGACGCATCGACAATCAGCTTCGTGGTCGCTCAGGACGTCAGGGCGACCCCGGTCTGTCGCAGTTCTATCTGTCACTTGAAGACGATCTCATGCGTCTGTTCGGTGGTGGCCGGATGGACCGTATCGGCGCCATGATGGAGAAGACGCAGATCCCTGACGACATGCCGATCCAGGCAGGCATGGTCTCCAAGGCGATCGAGAGCGCGCAGCGCCAGGTAGAGGCGCAGAACTTCGCAGCTCGCAAGCATGTCCTTGAGTACGACGACGTCATGAACAAGCAGCGCGAGGTCATCTACGCAGAGCGCAATCGAATCCTGGGTGGCAAAGACATCCACGGTCGCGTTGAAGAGATGGTCAACGAGACCATGCACGATCTGGTGAAGATGTACTGTCCCGAGAAGGCCTACTCCGAGGAGTGGGACTGGGACGGTCTGGGCGAGGAGCTCCGTCAGCTCACAGGCATCGAGCTTGTGAACGCGGAGATGCGTTCGTCGGTCGAGACGCCCTACGAACTGGGAGACGTGCTCGCCGAGCGCCTGTTCACAGAGTACGAGCACAAGGGCGAGCAGATCGGGGATGCGGCCCTCCGTCAGCTTGAGCGCCAGGTCATGCTGCGGGTCATCGATACCCGTTGGATGAACCACCTGCTTGAGATGGACTACCTCAAAGAGGGCATCGGGCTGCGCGCCATGGGTCAGCGTGACCCGCTTGTGGAGTACAAGGCTGAAGCCTACGAGATGTTCAGGGCGCTTGTCGGCGAGATCAACATCGACTTCCTGCGTACGATCATGCACATCCAGGTTGTCCGTGAGCCGGTCCAGGAGACCCCTCTGGCTGGCAGTGTCTCTTACTCGGCACCGTCCGAGCAGTCCATTTTCGCCGGCGCTGTGCAGCAGGCTGCCGCGCAGGTTGACGGACCTTCTCAGGGTGCGATCGCGCGGGCCTCGGCGGCCGCCGGTGGAGGAGGCGTCAGGACGGTCGTCAAAGACAAAGAGGATCCTTACGCCAACGTGGGGCGCAACGATCCGTGCCCCTGTGGAAGCGGGAAGAAGTACAAGCACTGTCACGGCTCGAACGCATGAACCGGGCGGCATGACGCCGCCCCCGGTCCTGCCCGTTCGTGACGTGAAATGGTGCCAGCATGATAGAAGACCGTTCTGATCAGATCTCCGCAATGCGCGAACGCGTGCAGCGTATCGGGGAGTACCTCCATCTTGATGCCAAGCGTGACGAGGTGGCCAAACTCGAGGCGCAGGCTACCGAGCCCGGCTTCTGGGACGACCAGTCGGTCGCTCAGGGCGTGATGGCAAAGGCAGCCGAGCTGCGCGACGAGATCGGCTCCTATGAGACCACCATCGCGGATCTGGACGATCTGGAAGTGGCCAACGAGCTGGCCGTCGCCGATGAGGACGAAGACCTGGCCACCGAGACCTCGACCACCCTGCGCGGTCTCACCAAGAGACTGGATGCGCTTGAGGTGTCCACATGGTTCACCGGGGAGTTCGACCACGGTGATGCCATCGTCACCATCAATCCCGGTCAGGGCGGTCTTGAGGCCCAGGACTGGGCCGAGATGCTGCTCAAGATGCTGATGAAGTACGCAGCGTCGAAGAAGTGGAAGATCGACTTGCACGACGCCCCCTCCGGTGTGGAGCTTGGGATCGACCGTGCGGTGTTCACCGTCCACGGCAAGGACGCCTACGGGATGCTGCAGGCCGAGGACGGGGTTCATCGGCTGGTACGCATCAGCCCCACCGACGAGAAGAAGCGCAGGCAGACGACGTTCGCGCGTATCGAGGTCCTGCCACTGCTGCCCGATGAGATCGAGGTCGAGATCCGAGACGAGGACCTCCGTATCGATGTCTATCGTTCTTCGGGCCCCGGCGGCCAGTCTGTCAACACCACGGACTCGGCGGTGCGCATCACGCACATGCCGTCCGGTCTGGTGGTCACGTGCCAGAACGAGAAGAGCCAGCTCAAGAACCGCGAAACGGCGATGAAGATCTTGCGTTCGCGCTTGTATGAGCTTGAGGAAGAGAAGCGCCAGGCCGAGATGGAGGCGCTGCGCGGGGAGAAGAAAGACATCTCCTTCGGCAGCCAGATACGCAGCTATGTCCTGTATCCCTATCAGATGGTCAAAGACCACAGGACGAGCGTGGAGACGGGCAACGTCGACGCGGTCTTGGGCGGTGAGCTGGAGGATTTCGTTTTAGGCTTTCACAGATGGCGCGTTGGTGCGGAGACGGCGGCGGCGGTGGGAGGCGACAGCTGATGCGCTTGCTGGCTGACCTGCATACCCATACCGTCGCATCCGGTCATGCGTACTCAACGGTCAGCGAGCTTGCGGCCAGCGCCGCCACCCGGGGACTCGAGCTGATCGCAGTCACAGACCACGGCCCCGGCGTCCCCGACGGTCCGCATCCATGGTACTTCTGGAACCTCAAGGTGCTCCCGTCGGTGCTTGGCGGGGTCAGGATCCTCAAGGGCGTCGAAGCCAACCCGTCGACCGTCACCGAGAACGGGATCGATCTGCCTGACGAGCTGCTCAGCGTGCTGGATCTTGTCGCCGTCGGTCTTCATCCATTGAGTGGTTTTGATGAGCGCGATGAAGTGAAGAACACCGAGGCGGTCTTGAGGGCCATCGCCAACCCGTATGTAGACGTGCTCGTGCATCCCGGCAACGATGAGTTCCCTACCGACCTCGACGCTGTCGTGGCCTGCGCGCTGGAGCACGACGTCATCATAGAGTTGAACGCGCACTCCTTCGATGCAACCAGCTCGCGGAGCGCCTCCGGCAGGCGCGAGCGCGAGTTCGCCCAGGCGGCTTTCGACTCCGGCGCGCTGATGACCATCGGATCCGATGCGCATTTCCACCTTCATGTGGGCCATTTTGACGGTGCGCTCTCTGTGGCCGAGGAGATCGGGATCACCGAGGACCGCCTCGTCAATCGTGACGCTGAGACTGTGCTTGCGCATCTTCTCGGCAAACGTGATCGGCCTCGTCTCAACGCAGGGGGGGAGTGGTAGTGATGATGAAGCGTGTCCTGGGCAGGGTGGATCCGCGAGCGGTGCTCAAGCATCGACGGGTCCGCGACTACGTCCTCATGACATTGGGTGTCGTGATCACTGCGTGGGCGCTGGACGCGTTCCTTATCCCCAACAAGCTGGCCGCCGGCGGGGTCTCCGGTCTGGCGACCGTCTTCTACTACGTCATCCGTGACGCCACCAATGGCGCGGTATTGCTGCCTATCGGTGTCCAGATGCTGGTCATGAACATCGGGCTGCTGGCCATCGCGATACGGGTCCGCGGGTGGCGCTATGGAGCCAAGACGATATACGGCATGGTCGCACTCTCGGTCGCAATCGACGTGCTTGCACCGTTCACTCCGCATCTTGCTGCACATGACCAGCTGCTTGCGGTACTGTATGGCGGTGCGCTGACTGGCATAGGCATGGGGCTCGTGTTCAAGGCTCGAGGTAACACGGGCGGCACTGATATCATCGCCCAGCTGCTGAGCGACAAGGTCAACCTCAGCGTCGGTCAGCTCATGTTGTTCGCTGACGCCGTGGTCACCGGTGCTGCGGCACTGGCATTCGGCCCGGATCTGGCTCTTTACGGTGCTGTCGCCGTGTTCATCAACGGGTCGGTCATCGACGTCGTCCAGCAGGGACTGACGGTGGACAAGGCGGCGTACGTGATCTCTGCTCAGTCGCAGCGGATCGCAGATGCGATACTGAACGGACTCGGACGAGGTGCGACCGGTCTTGCGGGACGGGGCCTGTACTCCGGCGAGGAGCGAGAGATCGTGTTCACGGTCGTCTCGCGTAAGGAGTTGGACGCCTTGAAGGCGATCGTGCACGCGGTCGACCCTGCGGCGTTCTTGATAATCTCTGATGTACATGAAGCGTTGGGCGAGGGATTCAAAGAGATCGGAGTCTAGCATGGCGCAAACACCTGACGTTGGAGTCATACGCTCTATGGCGGCGCGGATGCGTCTCGACATCGTCGAGATGATTGCCGAGGCAGGATCCGGCCACCCGGGAGGTTCTCTTTCGGCGGCCGACATAGTGGCAGCACTCTACTTCGGCGTGATGAAGCACGACGCTGCCCGACCCGACTGGGCGGAGCGCGATCGCTTCGTGCTCAGCAAGGGGCACGCTGCTCCGGTCCTCTACTCGGCACTTGCCGAGTCCGGCTACATCGGCCGTGAGCATCTCATGACTTTGCGCAAGCTGGGCTCGATCCTTCAGGGTCATCCGGACTGCAAGAAGGTGCCCGGCGTGGAGGTTTCAACCGGGTCGCTCGGCCAAGGGCTGTCCATCGCCAACGGCATGGCGCTGGGACTCAAGCTGGACGGCAACCCTGCACGCGTGTTCTGCCTGCTGGGCGACGGCGAGCTGCAAGAGGGTCAGGTCTGGGAGGCGGCGATGTTCGCTGCGCACCACGGCGTGGACAACCTCATCGCGATCGTGGATCACAACGGTCTGCAGATCGACGGCTCGTGCACCGAGGTCATGTGCCTTGGTGATGTTGAGGCCAAGTTCAGCGCCTTCGGCTGGAAGGTCATCTCGGCGGATGGGCATGATGCCGAGGCGCTCGTCTCGGCGTTCAAGGCTGCCGAAGGGGCGCTCGGTCAGGGCGTGCCGGTGGTGATCGTCTGCGGCACGACCAAGGGCAAAGGCGTGTCGTTCATGGAAGGCAATGCCGGATGGCACGGCAAGGCTCCAAGCGTGGACGAGAGGGAGCGTGCGGTAGCCGAGTTGACCGCAGTAATCGAGAAGGAGGCCGCACGTGGGTAACAAAGCGACCAGGGCCGCCTTTGGTGAGACCCTCAATGAGCTCGTGGCCGACGGATACGATGTCGTAGCCGTCGAGGCGGACCTCTCCAAGTCCACCACCACCTCCACGTTCCAAGACGCGCATCCTGACCGGTTCTTCAACGCAGGGATCGCCGAGGCTAACATGATCGACGTGGCCGCCGGGCTTGCGGTGACCGGCAAGGTCGCCTTCACGGGCTCGTTCGCGGTATTCGCTACAGGACGGGCCTACGACCAGGTGCGGAACACGGTCTGCTACTCGGACCTGAACGTGAAGCTGGCTCCCACGCACTCCGGGATCACCGTCGGCCCTGACGGCGGTAGCCACCAGATGGTGGAGGATCTCGCGCTGATGCGCGTGCTCCCGGGGATGCGCGTGCTGGTGCCCGCGGACTACAACTCCGCAAAGAGCGCCCTGCGCCTTGCGGCGGCAATACCCGGCCCGTTCTACGTCCGGCTCGGACGGGCGAGCGTTCCCGAGGTGTACGCGCCTGATTTCGAGATGGAGCTCGGCAGGGCGTACGTTCTTCGCGAGGGGAGCGACGTCACGCTGTTCGCATGCGGCGTGATGGTCGTGGAGGCGCTCCAGGCTGCCGAACTGCTGGCGGCCGAGAGTGTCTCGGCAGAGGTGATAGACATCGCAAGCGTGAAGCCGCTCGATGCCGAGACGATCATTGCGTCAGCCCGCAAGACCGGTCGTGTGGTCACTTGCGAGGAGCACTCGATCATCGGTGGGATGGGTTCAGCGGTTGCCGAGCTCCTCGGCGAGACCTGTCCTGTGCCGATGCGTAGGGTGGGTGTGCGCGACGTCTTCGGGACCTCCGGGGACCCGGATGAGCTGATGGCCCACTTCGGTCTGACGGCCTCCGATATCGTCGTTTCGGCACGGAACGTGCTGGCGTAGTCGTTCGTCGGCACACCGATCTACCTGTACAGAGTTCTGTAGTTCGTGTGGAGAAGTGCCTGAACGGCCTCCCGGGACACGTGATTCGTGCTGAGTTCTGGTAGAATGTCGCGGGAATCGCAGAATGAGATGGAGCACCCATGATATCAATGCGGAACGTCGGTAAGCGTTACGTTCCTGATAAGCCGCCTGCTCTTGTTGATGTGAACGTGGAGATAGAGCAGGGCGAATTCGTCTTCCTCGTAGGACACTCCGGATCGGGCAAATCGACCTTCATCAAACTGATGTTGAGGGAGATCCTGCCGACCACCGGGTCGATCAACGTTGCAGGCCAGGACCTCATCAAGATGCGCAACTGGAAGATCCCGTACCTTCGTCGCAACATAGGGTGCGTGTTCCAGGACTTCAAGCTCCTGCCCAACAAGACCACCTACGAGAACGTGGCCTTCGCACTTGAGGTCATCGGTCGAAGCAAACATGTCATCCGGACCCAGGTACCCGAGGTGCTCCGGTTGGTCGGTCTCGAGGACAAGATCGAAAGCTACCCGGATGAGCTATCCGGAGGCGAGCAGCAGAGAGTCTCCATCGCGCGTGCCTTTGTGAACAGACCGCCGCTGCTTCTGGCCGATGAGCCCACAGGTAACCTCGATCCGGCGACTTCGCTCGGTATCATGAGCTTGCTTTCACGCATCAACAAGACCGGAACGACCGTGCTGATCGCGACGCACGATCGAGAGATGGTCGACTCTATGCGCAAGCGCGTCATCGCCCTTGAGGGCGGCCGTATCATCCGCGACCAGTCACGGGGAGTTTACGGCTATGGGGATTAACGCAGGCTACTTCATCCGGGAGTCGTTCGTGAGCTTCCGCCGCAACTGGGTGATGAGCCTGGGTGCTGTCATCACTATCTACCTGTCGCTCTTGCTCGTCGGGGCATCGGTTGGCTCAAGCGTTGTCGTCAATAACATCGTGGAGTCCGTCGAGGACAAGGTGAGCATCCGCATATACCTCAAGGACGGTGCCGCCACAGAGGATGTCGACGCGCTTCAGGCGGCCCTGCTCGCAGATGACCGCATCAAAGAGGTGAGCTACACCACTAAGGACGAGGCGCTCGAGGAGTTCAAGGCCACGATGGAGGACAGCCCGGAGATCGTGGACCAGCTTGAAGTGAACCCTCTGCCCGCGTCCCTCGACGTGAATCTGAACGATCCTCAGGATGTCATGGACGTGGTAGAGAGCATCAAGGCGAATGAGACGTTCCCCAATGTCGCGGACAAGCCCGAAGAGCCCGAGAAGTCGCTCAAGTACGGCCAGCAGATAGTCAACCAGCTGTTTGCATTCACGCGGATCCTGCGCACCATCGGGGTGGCGTTCATCGCCATGCTCGCTTCGATCAGCCTGATCTTCATCAATAACTCGATCCGACTTGCGATCTATGCCAGGCGCAAGGAGATCGGCATCATGCGTCTGGTGGGCGCATCCAACTGGTTCATCCGTACCCCGTTTCTCATGGAGGGGGTACTCCAGAGTCTGATCGGTGCGGTACTGGCGCTGGGCACCCTTGGTGTCGTCACGGTGTATGTCATGCCTATCGTTCGTGAACAGCTGCCCTTCCTCCCGTTCTCTATCTCAAGCACTGCGGCGATACAGATATCGTTGATACTGGTCGTCAGCGGCATGATCATCGGTGCCGTTGGCTCCGCCTTCGCGTTGCGCCGTTATCTGAAAGTCTAAGGATGAACAAGCTCCTGAAGTGGGTGACCGTCGCTGTGGTCGCGGCGACCCTCGTCGTCGTCTCATTCGGCGGTGGCGTGGTGTTCGGTCGCCTTGGTGTGTCTTCATCGGCTAGCCAGGGCTCCGCCTCGCTCCAGAGTGCCGTCCTTGAGGTCCGGGACATCATCGAGGACCAGGCATATGAGCCCAGCAGCGATTCATCCATCACCGCAGGCGCGATCCGCGGCATGTTGGACTCGCTCGATGACCCGTACGCCGCCTATTTCGACGAGAAGCACTTCGAGATGCTCGATGAGCAGAACCGTGGGGAGTTCTACGGCATCGGCATCGTTGTCACCACCAAAGAGGGCATTCCTACGGTCGTGTCGGTCATGGAAGGCACACCTGCGCAGTCCTCGGGGCTGAAAGCGGATGACCAGATCATCTCTATCGACGGCACCGAGAAAGACGAGTGGGATCTTGACGAGGTAGTCGGTCTGATCAGGGGACCGGAGGGCACCGACGTCGTGCTGGGGATCGCCCGCGGGGAAGCCGATCTGTTCGATGTGACGGTGACACGCGCCAAGATCGAGACTCCTAACACCGAGTCGGAGATGCTGGACGGTTCTATCGGCTACGTCAGGCTGTACACCTTTAATGAGAAGTCCGCAGACTCTCTGCGCGAGGCGATCGACTCGCTCGAAGATGATGGCGCCGAGGGAATCGTGCTTGACCTGCGCGACAATCCCGGTGGTCTGCTCTCATCTTCGGTCGATGTGGTCTCGCTGTTCGTGAAAGACGGCGTCGTTGTCACGGTGAAGGATCGCGACGGCGGTGAAGAGGTCTACCGCGCGACCGGTGATGTGGCGACGGATCTGCCCCTCACGGTGCTCATCAATGAGAACAGCGCATCGGCATCAGAGATCGTGGCCGGGGCGCTGCAGGATTATGGACGCGGCGAACTCGTCGGCGTGAAGAGCTACGGCAAGGGGAGCGTGCAGCAGATAGACACGCTGTCTTTTGGCGGAGGCATCAAGCTCACCATCGCGCGATATTTCACGCCGAAGGACCGGTCGATCGACAAGGTCGGTCTTGAGCCGGACGTCGAGGTCGAGATGGAGCTCGCGGATCAGGCCGACAAGGCAACGGACGTGCAGCTGGAGAAGGCGGCGGACCTGCTTCGCAGCAAGTAGCCGGCGCTACTCTTCTTCCTCGTCGTCGTCCATGGTGACGAATGACTGGGTATCGAACGTGCCGTCTTCCATCAGCCGGATGATCGGCCTGCTGGAAGGACGGAGCTCAGGCTCTTCCACCGGCGTGATGCCAAGGACGGTTCCGTCGCTATGCAGCTCGAATCGAGCGACGCCTTCGTCATCGGTGAAGAAGTTCAGGTAGGTGAAGCTCATCACGTTGAGGAACAAGCACCCGTTGAGCAGTATCGTGGCCGACTCTGAGTCCGCCATGATCTTCACGAGCGTCACGCGACCCTCTGAGATCAGCTCAGAGTCCACGGTGTAGGTATAGTCCAGCGCTTCGATGGTCTCCATAGCACGTACCATGTCGCGTGGATTTGCGAGTGTTCCTGTGCCTATGAGGCACGGTGTAAGAATGCGATGGGAATCCATGGGTTCTCCCCTGGCTCAGGTGTAAGGTAGCACCATACCGTCATTCTAGCACCGGTGCAAGCGGCCTCACGGTATCTCCATAGGTTGGCTGCGCCCGTCTTGTTGTGGTCCGAGAGGGGATCTTATGAGGGCTGACAAGCTCATAATGAAGGCGCTTCGTGGCGGGGCCGGAAAGGGTATGACCGCCGAGCAGGTCGCGGCGGCTCTTGAACGGAGCGGTCAGGGGGTAGCCGAGGCCAAGATCGAGGCGACGCTTGCTCAACTCGTCAAGTCAGGCAGTGTCATCCGGACAGCGGATGGTCGCCATATCGCCCTGCGCGAGCGAAACCTGTTGATCGGACGCCTCTCCATGAATCGCAGGGGTTTCGCTTTCGTCTCCACGCCCGCTGGCGAGATATACGTGGGCCGACGTGATACCGGTGGCGCGATGCATGGCGATACAGTCGCCGTACGGCTGGAGCAGAAGCGCAGCCGTCTCGGACGCTCCGGTGAAGTCGTTCAGGTCGTGGAGCGTGCGATGACGCACGTTGTCGGTCGTTTCGAACGCCATGGCGCCCTTGGTGTGGTCGTCCCCTCAGACGCACGTATCCGGGGAGATCTGTTCGTCGACTTGAAATCTCAAACAGGCCCTTCGGCTCAGCCTAACGACATGGTGGTCGCGCGCATCACCCGCTACGCGACCCAGCGTGACTCGATGCAGGGAGTGCTAGAGGAAGTGCTGGGGCCCGCGGGCGCACCCGGTGTCGATATCGAGATAGTGATACGCGAGCATGGCCTCCACACGGAGTTCCCGCTGGAGGTCGAGCAGGCGGCAGAGGCCCTGGTGCAGGGCACGGAGGCCGAGCTCGAGGCCGGACGCAAAGACCTGCGGGATCTGTTCACGGTCACCATCGACCCTGCAGACGCCAAAGACTTCGACGACGCCATCTCGCTTGAGCACGTGGAAGGGCGTTGGCGTTTGTGGGTCCATATCGCGGACGTGAGCCACTACGTTCCATGGGGAAGCGTGATCGACGGCGAGGCTGTGCAGCGTGCCACGTCCGTCTACCTTGTCGACCGTGTGCTCCCCATGCTTCCCGAGAAGCTCTCCAACGAGATCTGCTCGCTCAATCCGGGCGTGGACAGGCTTTGTTTCACCGTCGAGATGGACCTCGATCGTCATGCGAACGTGGAGGACTACCGGCTTTACCCCTCGGTGATCCGTAGCGATCGCAGGTTCGACTACGGCCAGGTGCAAGGTTGGCTTGAGGACGGAGGCTTCCCCGACGCCGAGACCGAGCGCATGTTGACGGAGTTCCACAAGGTCGCCGATGCGCTCAGTGCCCTCCGTGTCGGCCGTGGAGGTCTGGATTTTGACACCGTGGAGGCCAAAGTCCGACTCGACGACGACGGGAAGCCCCTGGAGGTCGTTCTTCGCAAACGGACGGTCGCCACCAACATGATCGAGGAGGCGATGATCCTTGCCAACGAGGTCGTCGCCCGGCACATGGTGAAGGCTTCTGCCCCGATGGTCTTCCGTATACACGAAGACCCTGACCCGGATGCGCTGGGGCAGGTCGCGGTGATCCTCAAGGAGTTCGACTATCCCATCAAAGATGTACACGGTGCGAGCCCGCAGACCTTCCAGCGGATCATCGCCTTCGCCAAGGGCCGCCCGGAGGAGTTGCTGATCAACTCGCTCATGTTGCGGGCCCTTGAGCGCGCGCGTTATGTCGACTATCTGGCGCCGCATTTCGGCCTTGCATCCGAGGCATACACGCACTTCACCAGCCCTATTCGTCGCTATCCGGACCTCATAGTGCATCGGTTGCTCAAAGCCCAGCTTGCGTACACCCTCGACAAGGAGCCGGTCGCGTCCATGGCAGGCGAGCTGGAGTGGCTGTCAGAGCACTGCTCCATCATGGAGCGTGAGGCGGAATCCGCCGAAGACCAGTCCACCAAAGTCAAGCTCGTGCAGCTCATGGCTGACCACCTGGGGGAAGAGTTCGACGGGATCATCACAGGGCTCGCCGGGTTCGGCATGTTCGTACAGCTGGAGAACACTGCCGAGGGGCTGGTGCACGTGCAGACCATGGATGATGACCACTATCGCTATGATGGGGAGCGTTTCATGCTGTGGGGCGAGAACAAAGGCGTGACCTACAGGCTGGGGCAGAGGATCAAGGTCCGTCTGCTGGATGTGAGCCTCAGCGACCGGCGGATCGACTTCGAGATAGCGTAGGACTGGCGACAAGGCGACGCGCGGCGCTACACTGGTGATTCACGTGACTATATACAACAAGGAGGCAGTTCCATGCGTTCCGAATCCTTTGAGTTCTTGAACACCCTGGTCGAGGCCCCGTCCCCTTCGGGATATGAGCAGCCCGCGGCGAAGGTCTTTCGCGACTATGTGACCCCTATGGCCGATACGGTCGAGACCAATGTCATGGGGTCCGTCCATGCAACGCTCAACGGGACCGCGGATGGCCCCAGCGTGATGCTTGCAGGCCATATCGATGAGATCGGCTTCATGGTCACCTACGTCACCGACGACGGTTTCTGCGCCTTCCAGCCCATCGGTGGCCACGATCCGCAGATACTGCCCGGCGCGCGCGTCACCGTGCATACGAGCGAGGGTCCGTTGCTGGGCGTGCTTGGCAGACTGGCGATCCACCTTCTTGAGGAAGAGGAGCGCAAGCAAGTCGTCAAGATGCACAAGATGTTCGTGGACCTGGGTCTTCCGGGCGACGAGGTCAAGAAGCGGGTGCGGATCGGAGATCCGATCACCTACGCTGTAGGTCTGGAGACCTTCGGGCAGGGTATGGCTGTCTCACGGGCTTTCGATGACAAGATGGGCGCATGGATCGCTGCCGAGACGCTCAGGGCTGTTCGCGAAGCCGGTGGCGCTCCAGGTGCACTTGTCGCGGCTGCCACGGTCCAAGAGGAGATCGGCCTTCGGGGCGGTACGACTTCAGCATACGGCGTTGACCCTGTTGTGGGCATCGCTGTGGAGGTCACGCACGCGACCGACTACCTGGATGTCGACAAGCGCAAGCACGGCGAGGTCAAGTGCGGAAGCGGACCGGTGATCTCACGTGGCCCCAATATCAACCCACGCGTGTTCGAGCTGCTGTGTGAAGCCGCTGAGGCCGAGAACATCCCGTATCAGGTAGAGGGCGCTCCTCGGGGCACCGGTACGGATGCCAATGCGATCCAGCTGTCCCGCGGCGGAAAAGCGGCCGCCCTGGTGAGTGTGCCGCTTCGCTATATGCACACGCCGACGGAGGTCCTCTCGCTCGAGGACATGGAGAATACGGTCAAGCTTCTTGCCGCATTCGTGCTGCGCCTTAAGCCTGATACAGACTTCACTCCGTAGCCACAACTGCATGCTAAGCTGATGCGGGGAGTCCTGACGGTTGAGGGGGGATGAACCGCAGAGGTGGTGCAATGACGGTCACAGTGGTCCTGACCGCATCCATCGTTTTGCAGCTGATGGCTGCAGTCGTCGCATTGTTCTTGATACGCACGACAGGACTCCGCTCTCCGTGGGTCCTGTTGTCGGTCGCCATGGTTCTGCAGGCATTCCGGAGGTATCTGACCCTGCAGCTGTGGCTTTCAGTCGGCCAGCAAGGCGAGGGGTATCTCAGTCAGGGAATCGTTTCTCTTCTGATAGCCTTGCTGATGCTGGGCGCCGTGCTTCTTATCCGACCGCTCTTCGAGGAGATCACTTCCCGGCGCCGGGAAGCGGAACAGGTCGCCGCGCGCTTCAGGGCGATGTTCTCCGACCATGGTGCCGTGATGCTGCTGCTGGACGCCACGACCGGCGCCATCGTCGAGGCAAACCGGGGGGCCGCTCACTTCTACGGCTTCTCGGAGACCGAGCTCGTCGGTCGAAGGCTGCGTGATTTTGCGGCTGCCGATGACACGACATCCTCAGCATCCTCTGTGCCCACAAGACAGCTGACGGCGTCCGGTGAGAGCGTCGTGGAGTCCCAGTGCACCGATCTGGTGCTGGATGGCCGTCACTACGTGTACGCGGTGCTGACCGACGTGACCGCCCGTATGATCGCCGAGAAGCGCTTCACCGAGGCAGCCGAAGAGCTTGAGTCGCTGGTAGAGGAGCTCCAGGAGTCCAACGTTCTGCTGGAGGAGCTCAACAACGAGCTGCATGACCGCGACGAGATGCGGGTGCGTTTCCTAGGGGCCATGAGCCACGAGCTGCGTACGCCTCTGGGGGCGATCATCGGGTTCGCGGACATCTTGCAAGGAGGGCTTGCAGGAGAACTCAACGAGGAGCAGCGCAAGCAGATAGGCCTCATCTACGAGTCCGGACGGCATGTGATGCACATCGTAGAGGAGATGCTGGATATCGCGCGCATCGATTCGGGACACATGGAGCTGGAACAGGAGCTCTACTCGGTGGGAGATGTGGTGGAGCGAGCCGTGCAGCTACTGACTCCCACGCGGGCGTCAGAATCTGTCGAGGTCAGCGTCGAGGGGACCGCGGATGTGGGCGAGATACACGGTGATCCCTGTCGAGCTGAACAAGTGGTCCTCAACATGCTCAGCAACGCGCTCAAGTACACCGAGGAGGGGTCGGTCAGGATATCGGCGCACCGTGAGCCTACTCGAGTGGTGGTCTCGGTCGAAGATACCGGTTGCGGCATCGCGCCTTGCGATTGTGACAGGGTGTTCGATGACTACTACCGCGTGACAACGAAAGGCAGTCATACCGCTACCGGGGCTGGACTTGGACTGGCAGTCTCCCGTAGGCTTGCTAGGCTCATGGGTGGCGATATCACCGTTGAGAGCGCGCTTGGAGCAGGCTCGACGTTCACGTTCGCCCTGCCCGTGCGCTAGAGCCCGCCAAGCAGCCGAAGGATCCATCAGTGCCACGCGACGAGAAACTGATAGCCAGCAACAAGAAGGCCTACCACGACTACTTCGTGGACGAGACCTTCGAGGCCGGCATCGCTCTTTCGGGAACCGAAGTGAAGTCTCTCCGAGAGAACCGCGCCACGCTTCGCGATTCGTTCGCTGTGGTTCGCAAGGGCGAGGTGTGGCTCCACAACGTGCATATCTCGCCGTACAGTCATGGCAACAGGTCGAATCTCCAGCCGGACCGTCATCGCAAGCTGCTGCTTCACAAGAAGGAGATCCGCTATCTCATCGGCAAGACGAAGGAGAAGGGCTACACCCTTGTGCCTTTGAAGCTCTACTTCTCGCCGAACAACCTTGTGAAGGTGCAGATCGGTCTGGCTCACGGCAAGAAGCTCTATGACAAGCGAGATGCCCTTGCTGACAGGGATCATAAGCGCGACGTCGAACGCGCGCTCAAAGACCGCGCCCGCGGCTAAGAAGGCGCGGTTCTTGCTCTGTTACCCGCTATGGTCTCCGCAGGTATATACTGATGCACCCGCATAGCTGCGGGACGGACGTTGACAACGTCGATTCCGGGGGCGACTGGATTCGACACGATAGGTCTGAGGGAAGAAGCAGGCCGAGGTCTCCTCGCCTCGTAAAACAGGGGTACCGACGCTTAAACGTCGACAATAACTACGCTCTCGCTGCTTAATTAAGTAGCGACGTCACCCGGTGAGAGTCCCCGTCACCGGCCCTGACGTCATTCAGGGGACTACCGGGACCGCCGATGATGGTGTGCGGTCAGGGAAAGCGATCCATCTAGGGACGGGTATGTTGGTTACGGCGTGTCACCCTTACCGAAATCCAAGCCGTGACTGAGCCTGGAGATGCTTCCTAGGGGTCTATCGTGGACCGGAGTTCGATTCTCCGCGCCTCCACCAATAGATGCAGGGTCTGTCAGCAGCCGCTGGCAGACCCTTTTTGTGTCACTCGTCAGAAGGGGACACCCGCCCGCGCAGGTTCTTCTTGCGTGCGTTCACCCGCTTCGATTCGACCATCCTGCGTTTGACCGATCGGGACTTCCTTGTGGGAATCCGGGTCGGGTCGACGTGTTGCGCCTCGGCGATCCGTTCGCGCAGGCGCTTGAGGCATGACTTCTTGTTGAGGTACTGGCTGCGCTCCCGGCGGCACGTGACGACGATGCCCGTGGGCCTGTGCTTCAGCCTGACGGCGCTGTCTGTCGTGTTGACGCTCTGGCCGCCAGGACCGGTGCCGCGGAACACCTGCACGTCGCATTCCGCGAGCAGGGCGGCATCAGTCTCGGGGGTGATGTAGTCAGCGTCCATGTGGACATCATATTACGACCGTCGACCCGCGGTCGCCGATACGTGAAACACCCAGGTACCGGCTTCGTGTCGTAGTGCTGGTGTCGGACCTCGTTGTGCGATACTGCACCTATGGCCGAGAAGAGCACACGCTGGGGTTTTGAGCGCAAAGCCTGGGACGACGCAAAGCGCCAGGCCAAGGGCGTTCTCATAGCCCATGCACGACGTCGTGAGACGACCACGTACTCCGATCTGTGCACCGAGGTGACCGCGATCCAGCTTCGGCCGTATTCCTGGGCGTTGATGGCGATGCTGGGCGAGGTGTGCACTGAAGAAGACGCCGAGAGGGGCACCATGCTCGCGTCCCTGGTCACCAAGAAGGGCGGCGACGGGATGCCCGGCGCTGGTTACTTCAAGCATGCCGAGCGGCTGGGTAGAGACGTGAGTGACCCCCGCGCGTTTTGGGAGTCCGAGATTGAGAAGATATTCGACATCTGGTCCAAGGAGACTGAGTGAACGACTTGCTGGCGCAGCTGCCCCCATACCTCAAGTACGTGGTGCTTACCTGGATCCCCTGGATAGAGCTTCGAGCTGCCGTTCCGCTAGCAGTCCAGCAGGGCGAACAGGTCTACCTGCCGCTGATCTTGCTGGCCAACCTCGCGATCTTCTGGCCGGGGTCGCTCTTCCTGGACCTGGTCTATCACAAGATCCCCGAAGGCTCGTGGTTGCATCGCAAACTCGAGGGTATCCGGGTCAAGGCGCACCCTCTGGTGGAGAAGTACGGCGTGCTCGGCCTGGCGGTGTTCGTGGCGATACCTTTGCCCGGGACAGGCGCGTACTCCGGAACCGCTGCCGCATGGCTTCTCGGTATGGACCGGAAGAAGGCTTTTGCGGGCGTCTCTTTGGGAGTGCTCATCGCCTTCTTCCTCGTCTGGGCACTGGCGGCTGGCGTCTTGGCGGGTGTGCAGCTGCTCTAGCCGGCACTGGCTGCTACACTGACCGCATGACTTCTGATGTGCTCGATTCCAAGCGCACTTCCACTGCCTTCGGGTTGACGTTCGTCCCCGCCGAGGCCCTGGATCCGCTGTCCCGTCACGAGGTGGAGCCTGCTGGCGCGCTGGGCGAGGCATCCCGGGAGCTTGAGGCGGACTTCGCCTTCGTTCCATGCGGCGAGGAGTGGTCGGCTGACGCAGTCCGTATCCTGCTCCGCATGGATGTCGCGCCGTTCTGGGCGGTCGACGGACCGTTGTGGCCTGTCATCGAAGAGTATGGCGTCGCCGAGGGCCTACGGGCGACGCTGCTGCGCTCTGAGGAGGTCGCCGCGCGCATCGACGAGCGGATAGACGCCATAATCGAGAGCATCGGGCAGGGCGTGGAGCTTGGCTCTCGCGCCCTGGTCATCGCCGAGGACCTGGCCGGAAGCCATGGGCCACTGGTGGCACCCGATTTCGCCATCGATGTGTTGTTCCCGCGGTTGAAGCGCCTTGTCGACTTCGCATCTGCCGCGGGTCTCCCAACGATACTGCACTCGGACGGAGACACGCGTCTATTGCTGGGTGCCATCTCGCGTGCGGGATTCGCCGGGGTGCATGCGGGGGGAGGTCTCGATTTTGATGGGTTCGAGCGCCTGTTCCTGGCGGCGCGCAAGCTGGACCTCGTCGTCATCGGCGGGCTACAGACTGTCGATCTTGGCAGGGGCTTTCCCAGGGCGGCAGAGCTGGGGGCAAGGGCAGGCGTGCTGGCGAAGTCAGGCGGACTGCTTCTGGCCGATGATGGCGGTTTGACAGAGCCCCTGCAGGTCGCCACCCTGGTGGCGGCGCTCATGTCGGCCCGCGAGGTTTGAGCAGTGGCGGAGCCACCTACGACGAAATGACCGGGCGATCTCTAGGGAGACATCGATGACACATCACATGCGTCGCAAGGACCGGGCCATAACAGACCCTGCACGAATAGGAGCCATTCTGAACGCGGGTCGTTACTGCACGTTCGGACTGGTCGATGGCGATGAGCCGTACGTCTTCACGCTCAGCTATGGCTACGATGGCTGCGGCAGCCGCATGTACTGCCATGCCGCTCGCGAGGGCCGCAAGCTGGACATCATCCGTCGCAACCCGCTTGGATGCGGGACAGTGATCCTCGATCATGGCTACACGCCGGGGGAGTGCGAGCACCCATTCGAGTCGGTGGTCATGGACGGCAGGTTCAGAATCCTTGAAGACACCGAGGAGAAGCGTCACGCGCTCCAGGTGCTGGTCGGGCAGCTCGAACCGGACTCTGCGACTTTCTGGGAGGACGAGAATCTGGACGATGACGCTCAGATGAATCGCTTCACAGGACTCTGCTTCGAGATCACGTCAATGACCGCCAAGGCGGGGAAGTAGTCCGGCAGGTAGCGGCCTACTGAGAGCCCAGGCAGTACAGATAGCCGTCTCTTGACCCTATGAACACCAGGCCACGATAGACAAGCGGTGTCGACTCGATTGCACCGTCGGTCTTGTATGTGCTCTCGTCGGCGATGCTTACCCTGCCCTCTGCGCTGTACGCAAGGTGGTAGAGGTGGACCGTGTTGTCGTAGCCACCGGTGATGATCGCGTCATCAGTGAAGACGGGCGTCGAAATGCTGCCGCCTAGCGGTCGGCTGAACTCCAACAGCGGCTTCGGGTAGGTGCGCCCATCTGGACCCAGGGCGGTACCGTCGAACTCGCTCCGGGAGACGACGTAGAGGTTGCCATCGACACTGTTGAAGGCTGCCAGAGACGGGCGGTTCGCCTCGGCGTTGTACTCATCGTTGACGGCGACAGAGCCGACGACCCCGCCCTTCCATTCCCCGATACCTCTGTCCGCTGTAGGGAAGAACCAGACCACACAGTCATCGGCCGGCATGGAGGGATCCAGCATATAGGCGCCGCCGTGGCCCTCGAAGTACTCGCGCTCAAGTCCCACGAGCAGCATATCGTCGCGGGTGACGCAGACGGTGCTGTCGAAGTCGCCGCCAGGATTGAAGTCCCACTCGACTTGCAGGGTCTTTCGGTCGAGGCCATACACGTGTCCCGAACCGCTGGCGACATAGATGCGATCGCCCAGGACGGCCGGCGAACCCTCGAGTGCCACGTTCGCGGCCCCGGTGTCGGGGCGCGCGGTCACATCAGCAGGCGTATAGAGCTCAGGCGATGAGGCGAGAATGGCCGGTTGCGCAAAGCCGAAGCCCGAGTCTGTCAGCTCCCCGGGAGCAAGCGAGTACACGTATCCCGGTTCCACCGCCGTGATCAGCGTGCCGTCAAGCCATAGCGGGCTCGCGTCCACGTCCTGGCTGTAGTTCTCCGTCCTGGGTACAGGGAGCCGCCACAACTCGGTTCCGCTCGCATAGGAGAACGCGCGCAGTGGTGCGATCTGGGGGTCTCCGACATCGAGGTCGACGCCGCGTCTTGAGCCCGTCACCACGACCAGGCGATCGCCTTGTGGACGACCGGGATCGAAGTAGACGGTATTCGTTCCCTTGATGACGTCATCAAGCTCCGCTCGCCAGACCACGCTTCCGGTCTTCGCATCCACCTTGCGCAGCCCATGGTCGTATCCGCCGATCAGCAAGTAGGGGTGCCCGTCCTCCTCGATCAGCGTCGGTTGTCCGGTCCAGCCTGTGCCCGACCACGTGACGAGCTTGCTGTCGGACTTGCGCGCGGTGAGTCCGCTGCCGATGTGGAGTTTCCAGATGAGCTCAAGACGCTCGGGCGCAGGCCCGGGACCGTAGTAGCGACGTTCGGCGCCGCCGAGGTAGGTGGGGGAGACCAGCGCATACCCGTCCTCGGCCGCCGTCGGCGCCCGGCTCGCGCTCATGCTCGTGCTCGATTCATCCAGGCCGTGTGCGCTCCGGCCGTCAGGGGAGGGAGGTTTGAGTTCCGGAGCGAATCGCCACAACGCAGCAAGTGCCAGAGCAGCCAGCGCTACGACCAACAACGGGCGCAGCGGCTTTTTCCGGTGCACACGCATGGTGCTCAGGGAGGACGCGGGAACATATGACTGGTAGTCGCGCTTCTTGGCCATATTCGGATGGTACGCCAACGGGGCGAATGCATCCTGGAATTCTCGGCATGCGCGGGCGCACATGAGTGGAATCGCAAAGAGGGCGCCGGTCGCCCGACGCCCTCTTTGCTCTGTTCACTCATGGTCTATGCTTGCTATTCGGCGGCCTTCTTGTTGCCGGGAAGAGGCATGGCGGCAACCACCAGGTCGATGACCTGCCAGATCTCAAGACCAAGCTCGTGGAGCTCGTTGAGCTCTTCGATCTGGAGTCGGCAGTTCTCGCACGGGCAGGCCAGGACGCTGGCGCCACTCGCTTTGAGCTGCTCGACCTTCTTGATGCCTGAGGCAAGCCGGGTCTTCTTGAACTCCTCCATGGCGACGATGCCGCCACCGCCACCACAGCACCACTGCTTCTCGCGGTTGGGAGTGAGGTCGACGAAGTTGTCGGTCACTGCCTTCACGATGTCGCGCGGCTGCTCGAACTTGCCGCCGTTGCGACCAAGCTGGCATGGGTCGTGATACGTGACCTTGCCCTGGATGATGCCCTTGTCCACCGTGATGCGGCCGGACTTGATGTAGTCGTCTACTTTCTCAAGGATGTGGCTCACCTTGAACGGCATCGGCTCTTTGGACCAGGCCTCGTAGAAGAACTCCGCAACGCGGTAGGCGTGACCGCACTCGGGAACGACGATCTCTTTCACGCCAAGGCGCTTGGCTTCGTCGATGTAGCGCTTCGTGATGAGGCGGGCCTTCTCGGCGTCACCGTAGAAGAAGCCATAGTTGGCCGCTTCGAACATCGATATGGTCCAGTTCTCGCCGGCCTCTTCGAAGATGACCGCGGCGGGACGGATAGAATGTGCGCCGGCAAGCGCGACATACAGCACGTCGGCGCCCTGCTTGCCCACGGGTACCTGGGCCTCGGGATTGCCGGTAATCTGGCGTACCTCTTCTTCGATCTCCTTGAAGCCGCTGATCATGACGTCTTCGAACATCTCGGCGTTATCGCCCTTGAAGATCGCGGCGTCGGCCAGCTGGCCCAGCATCTCGTTGCCCATGCCTGCGGCGATCAGGATCGATTTCGCTACCGAGAGGATCCATGCGGTGTCGATGGAGAACGGGCAGTAGTACATACAGCGGCGGCAGCCGGTGCATGCGTACGTTGACTCGTAGAGCTCCTCAAGGAGGTTCTCGTCAGGGTCGCGCGCCTCGTAGAGCGCCGGCACGAACTCGCCGGCCTTCGTGAAGTACTTCTTGTAGATCTGTCGGATCAGCTCAGCGCGACGGGCGGGGAGGTACTTGAAGTCCCCGGTGCCCACGTACTGGTGACACGCGTCTTTGCAGATCGCGCAGCGCGCGCAGATATCCATGTACTGCTTGAGCTGACGGTTCATCTTCTTGTCGATGACCCCGGTGAGGGTCGTGAGCTGCTGAGACTCCATGGCTACTCACTCCTCACAAGGTTGGCGGAGAATGCACCGATCGTATGCACGAGCTTGCTGAACGGGAAGTAGATGAACAGCAGGTCCGTGAAGAGCATGTGGGTGCCCAAAGACCAGCCCACGTTGGAGTACACCAGTTCAGAGGGAAGCACCGGTTTGAACGCCAGCAGGCTCTGGAACCAGGCGCGGTATGTCTCGGCATGCACATGACCGAGGAAACGCATGTGGTTACCCATGATGATGACGCCGAAGAGCAGGGCGAGCAGCAGATAGTCCTCAGGCACGGAGAGCTGCTTGAACGGGCCGAAGGTGCGGCGGGCGATCCAGAAGATCACGGCCACCATCATGAGGACGCCGGCGATACCGCCTGCCCATCCCGCAAACGCGTTCATTCCTTCTTCGCCGAGCAGCTCAGGCAAGATCGGGTACTCTTGGATGATCCTGAGGTGTCCGACGAACGCGGCGAGCGCCGCGAAGTGGAACATGAACGAGAACAGCCACATCCGTGGTTCTATAGAGGCTGACTGTGGTGCGATGAACGTGTCCTTCATGAGCTTGAAGAAGCGACCCACGCGTGTCTTGGGCTTGGGGAACATGCCCAGCCTCACCGGGGACTTCGGGGTGGTGGCCCACTGATAGGCTCTCCACCCCATCCCGATGATGAACACCGCGAAGCCAACGTAGACACCGATCACCGCAGTGATATAGAGATAAGTCTCCATTCGCTGCCTTTCGTCTCGTCTCGGGCTACTTTACGCGCTTGACCAGGAACACGAACTCGCCGTCTACCTTCTCGGCCTGCAGGACCTCGTTGCCGGTCGACTTCGCCCATGCGGGGATGTCGGCCATGGCGCCCGGGTCGGTGGCGACGGCGCGGATGACCCCGCCGACCTCTACCTTGTTGATGTTCTGGCTTACCTTGACCATGGGGAGCGGGCAGAGCAGGCCCTTGAGGTCGAGTTCGAGGTCTACCTTGTTCTCTTCTGACATGGTGTTTCTCCTTTTCATCTTCGCCGCGTACCCGGCAGTACGCGGTCGTAATGCGGCTTGTGAAGGACTAGATGAACAGCTGGATCTCGGCGTCCTGGGCCTTCATGATGAAGAAGCCCACTCCGACCGGGTCCTTGGTGCCCTCGATGAATGCCTCGTTCGGAATCTCCATGACGTCCATGGACATCTGGCACGGGTACATGTCGACGCCGAGGTCGACGGCAAGGTCGCGCAGCTCGATGAGCTTGCTCACGTTCACGGCACCCATCATCTTGTTGAACATCCAACGACCCAGGCCTCCGAAGCTGAACTTGGAGGGGTTGGCCTTTGTGATGTCTCCGCCGTACATGATGCCCATCATCTTGCCCATGAGCGACTTGCCTGTGCTCACGTTCTTCTTGATGGCGCGAAGTCCCCAAAACGTGAAGAACATCGTGACTTCCATACCCATTGCGGCCGCACCGGTAGCGATGATGTACGCGCCGAACAGCTTGTCCATGTCGCCGCTCATCACTACCATCGCGAGACTCTTCTGGTGGCTCTCCTCTTCCGGCATCTTGCAGTCCTCCTTCTTTGTGACTCATGGATTCATCGTTACCACGGCCATTGGGCCGATAAGACCAGGGCTACTCGCCTAAAGCTCCGGCATTCCGATTCTGAGCGGCGAGGCTTTCTTGCATCACTTCGGTGATGAGATCGAACGCCTGGATGATCTTCGGGTTCCCGATCGCGTAGTAGATGTGTGCGCCCTCACGTCGAGAGGTGACCACGCCTTTGGAGCGCAGGATAGACAGATGCTGTGAGGTGTTCGCCTGGGACATGCCCACGGCCTCGACCAGCTGGCCGACGGTGAGCTCTTTGTCCCGTAGTGCACCGAGGATCCGTTGGCGCTTCTCGTTCGCAAGCGTCTTGCAGAGATCTGAGTGCAGGCAGTAGAAGTCCTGGTTCACGTTCACCTCTCTTCGCTGACGGAACTCTTGCATCAGTGGCTATATGTCCTTAACGGTCTTGCGTCTATCGTCATATAAAGATATATGAATGTTGCATAACGTAGCAAAACAGATGCCGAAGCAAGGGTCTGTGACGAAAATCACGAGAGGCCGCTAGTCTTCTTCTCATCGAGTTTGCGCTGCTACTAGCTTTGAGCGCACCCTTCCGCGTGCTAGGATTGAGTGGCACGAGCGTGGATGGTTCCGGAAGGCGCAGGCCCGAAGGGTTTTCGTGCGCTCAACCTGAATTCAGCCGATCAGAACCAGACAGGGGGCCACGTTGGCGCTCGAGGGCAACCTCAAGGATTTCTCGCTGGCGGACATGTTCCGACTGCTCGCCTCCGGGCGTAAGTCGGGCACCCTGTATCTGGAGCGTCCCGACGCGCAGGGCAAGGTCTGCTTCAAGAAGGGTCGCGTGTTCTTCGCCAGCAGCAACTGGCACCGCGAGTCGCTCGGACGCCGCCTGGTGAAGTCCGCCGTCATCTCTGAGAAACAACTCAGGCAGGCCCTCGGCCTCCAGAAGATCCAGAAGAAAGAAAAGGCGAACAGGCGTCTTGGCCAGATACTCGTGGATGAAGGCTATCTGGATTCGAAGATCTTGGAGAGCTTCATCCAAGAGCAGATCAACGATACGCTCTTCGACCTCTTCCGCTGGGAAGACGGGCAGCTCAGGTTCGAAGCCGATGAGATGTGCGAGGACGAGGATATCGGTATCTCGGTCTCTGTTGAGAACATCATCATGGAGTCCTCGCGTCGGCTCGAGCTCTGGAGCCGCATACGGCAGAAGATACCGTCGCCTCAGACCACCTTCATCATGGCCTCGGCTCCGGGTGACAAGTCGATGGAGATCCACCTCAAGCCGCGCGAGTGGATGTTGCTTTGCTATCTCCACGGAGGCAGGACCGTGAATGAGCTCGTCGAGCTGGCGGGCTACAACGACTTCGAGACTGCCAAGATCTTGTACGGCATGTATTCGGCAGGTCTGATCGAGAAGGTCGTGTCCGATGCGGATGTCACCGAATGATGAGCCTGGGCCATAGTCGTGGGCAGAGATAGCCTGGCCAAAGACCTCACGCTGGAGGAGTTCGCGCGTTTTCGCGACTTCATACACCAGCAGTCCGGCATCTTCTTGGAAGAGTCGAAGCTGGACTCTTTGCGCATATCCCTGGTGACTCGCGCGACTCGCCTGGATTTCTCGACGTTCGACGCCTACTATGCGTTGCTCGTCAGGGATCACAAGGAGTTCAACGAGCTCATGAACCTTGTGACTATCAACGAGACGAGCTTCTTCCGCTTCCCCCAGCAGTTCGATGCGCTGAAGACCCGTGTCCTGCCTGAGATCATGTCGGCGAAGCCCGAGAACAACAAGAACTTCAGGGTCTGGTCAGCCGGGTGCTCCACCGGCGAGGAGCCCTATTCGGTCGCAATGACCCTTCTGGACGCCGGGATCGACGGGCTGGGATGGAAGTCCCAGGTGCTGGGCACCGATGTGTCCACCAGGGCTCTGGCTGTAGGTCAGAAGGGCATCTACGGCAAACGGGCGATGATCAACGTCTCTAAGGAGAATGTCGCGCGGCACTTTGAGACCGTGCCGGAGGGGCATCGTGTTGGCGAGAGAGCCCGCAGGCTTGTGGATTTCGGCTATCACAATCTCATCAAGGAGCCGTATCCGCTGTCGCTGATGGGCAACTGGGACGTCATCTTCTGCCGGAACGTCACCATCTACTTCCGTCTGGACTCTACGCGCAGGGTGGTCTCCAACTTCTACAACAGCCTCAACGAGGGCGGCTATCTGTTCATCGGTCACTCTGAGACTCTGACATCGATCAGCGACCAGTTCGAGCCCGTGGAAGTGGGCGGCGTGTTCCTTTACCGGAAGACCCGCACCAGGAAGGTGTTCGGGGTCTCTGTGCCGCGCGTGGACAGCGTCAGCCCTCTGACTGATGCATCCAGGTCCAAGAAGGCTGAGCGACCCGAGAAGACCACGGCGGTTGAAGCTGCACAGGCCACCCCTGCGTCCGATGACGGCGCCGAGCCCACGGGTCCTGAGATGCTGGAACGTGCTCGTGAGGCGCTGGCGGCAGGGCATCCCGAGCGCGTGCTCGCGCTCGTGGGAGATGTGCTTGCCGCAGACCCGAACAATGCGGAAGCCTATATCCTCTCGGCGTATGTGCATGCGGACATCGCCGATTACGAGCAGGCGCTGGAAGCTTGTCATCATGCCCTGGCGATCAACCCGCTGCTGCCCGTGGCGCGCTACATCCTTGGGATCATCTATCAGCGGCAGGGCGACTTGGTACGCGCCGTCAGCGAGCTGAAGAAGACGATCTACATCGACGCCGAGTTCGCACTGGCGCATCTCAACCTTGCCAACATCTACAAGACACAGCGCAAGTGGGACCAGGCGTCCCGGGAATACGAGAACGCGCTGAGGGCGTTGTACAAGAGCCCGGAAGGCGCGTGGACGGAGTTTCTCGGCGGCTTCAAAGCCGATCTTCTCGTGAAGACATGTGAGCGCAGTCTGGTAGAGTGTCGGAAGGCTATGGGCGCGGCGTGACCTGCGTCTCAAGTGTCGCTTCCGATGAGACGATAGAGCACGACATGGACGTGTCGTGGGAGGGAGTAGGGCATGGCTAGCGCGCGCGTACTGGCGGTCGATGACAGCCCGACCATCCTTGAGATGATCAAGGCGATTCTCGAGGCCGGCGGCTATGACGTCATCACAGCTGCGGACGGGGCGGAGGCTCTGGAGACCGCTCGTGCCGAGAAGCCCGACTTGATCTTGCTGGATGTCATGCTTCCCAAGTTGGACGGCTACCGCGTTTGTCGGCTGCTCAAGTTCGACCAGAACTACAAGAACATCCCCATCATCATGCTCACGGCGAAGACCGAGGAGCAGGCGATGGCCACCGGAATACGTACCGGAGCGAATCAGTATCTGACCAAACCTGTCGACCCCGACACACTCCTCGCCGCAGTTGCAGAAGAGCTGTCGAAGGCCGAGGGGTAGGAGCTTCGCTATGCCTGAGCCAATGGATATCTCGAGCCGCGTCCTTGACAGTCTTGTCACCGCGGGACTCATAACAGTAGACCAGCTGTCGGTGGTGACCGAGGCTGCGCGAGACCGCGCCACCGACGTTGGCAGCGTCTTGCGGGAACGCGGCCTGGTCTCCGAGGCCGATGTCGCCTCTGTGCTGGAGCACGAGATGGGCGTGCCGCGTGTGGACCTTTCAAGCTACGCTCCGGAGGACGAGGCCCTCGCCCTGGTCCCGGCCGCCGTCGCCCGTTCTCGCGGCATACTCCCGCTCTTTGAGATCGAGGGGATGCTGACGGTCGTCATAGGCGATCCTATGGACGTGTTCAAGCTGGATGAGGTCGCCGGGGAGATAGGCCTTGAGGTGGAGGCTGTGCTGGCCGACCCGGCATCAGTGCTGGGCGCTATCGTCCAGTACTATGGCGACGCTGCCGCGACAGAGGCGCCACCAGCACCGCCGGTCGCCGAGGCGCCCGCCGAGCCGACCGAGGACCTTGATGCGGCGTTCGATCTGGAGTCTGTCATCGAGCCCGAGCTGGCTTCGAGCTACGATGCCCCGCCAGCCCCGCCGGTCGCCGAGACGGACATTGAGCCGGCTCCTCTGGTGGTCGAATCTCCCCTTCAGGGCGAGACCATCTCCGAGCCTGCGTCTGTCGGGCTATCGGAGATGCCCGAGCCATCTTTGGGCGCGGAATCACTGGAGAAGATAGCGGAGGCTGCGCCCGCTGCGGGTCGCCCCGCCATCGACCTCGATGTGCTTGCTGTCGCGGATGCTCGCAAGGTCACGATGCTGGTGACCGAGATATTGGAAGACGCGATGGCCAAAGGCGCCTCGCGTATCCATCTGCTTCCTTACAAAGAGGAGTTCTTCCTCGTCTACCGGGTGAAAGGTGGCCTTGAGAAGGCCGGCAGCGCCCCTCTGTCGATGCAAGCGGCGTTGGTAGACGCGTTCAAGTCCTTCGGCAAGCTATCCGGGGTTCCCGCGAACATGCCTGCGCTGGGACGCGTTCACACCCATATCGCCGAGAAGGACGTGGTGCTTACCTTCTCGGTGGTGCCCACTATATCCGGGCAGCGGCTGGTCATCGGACTTGCCCCGCATCGCCCCCAGCCGAGGTCGCTTGGCGAATT
>JBFHJN010000010.1:0-44257 GCA_041595875.1 Coriobacteriia bacterium | reverse complement strand
TGCGCTCCTTGGTGCTGACTCGCTCGATGGCGTGGCCGAGAGGACTGACCGCATACACCCGCTCTCCCGGGGCGATGCCGCCCAGTGCGGCCGCGTGACGCGGGCTGAACATCCCGCCGACCCAGCAGGAATCCAGGCCGAGAGCGGTCGCTTCCAGCACGACGGCCTCGCCTGTGTATCCCACGGCCGCCTCGACGTTCGGGTCTTCCATCCGGCCCACGAACGCAAGCGCGCTGGGCGCTCCCGAGATGCCACCGTATGACCCGGCGACACCCATGAACAGCCGCTGGGGCGCCTGCCTGACGAGCACCGTGCGCGCTACATCGCCAAACGGTCGGAACTCAGCGCAAAGCGCCGCAAGGGCATCAAGCTCTCCCTCGGCGACCGGAGCGTCGCTGAAACTGCGGCGGGAACGACGCACGGGAACGACATCGAGCCACCTGCGTACTTGCAGCATTTCTCTCACTCCTCTGGACCTGTGATCTCCTCGGGCAGGATCACCGTGAAGGTCGTGCCGCTGGAAGGGCTGCTAGTCACGATGAGTTCCGCGCCCAGAACGTCGGCGAGCCTGCGCGACAGGGCCAGACCAAGGCCTGTACCGGTATGCGTGCCGGAATCGCCGCGGTTCATCTGGCGGAACTCGTGGAACACGTAAGGGAGCTCCGTCTCAGGAATCCCGATGCCGCTGTCTATGACCGAGACCGAGACCCTGCCTTCACTCAGCGCCGAGACGCGCACCTGCACGGAACCAGAGTCCGTGTACTTGATGGCGTTCGATATGAGGTTCATCAGGATCTGCTGCAGCTTGAAGCGGTCGCTCGTGATCACCGTCGGGCGCTCGACGGCAGTGAAGTGGACCTCCAGCCCCTTGTCCTCGGCGGGAGCGCGCATGCTGAACAGCGTGGCCTCGGCAACCTCCACGACATCGAAGGGCTCCGCGGCGATACCAGACTGACCGGCCTGAATAGCCGAGATATCGAGAACGTCGCTGATGAGCTCAAGCAGAGTCTTGCCGGCCTCGTTGACCATGGCGACCTGCTTGCCCTGCTCGTCATCCAGCCCTCCGACGAGCCCGCCAAGGAGCATGTCGGTCAACCCGATGATCGTGTAGAGCGGGGTGCGCAGTTCGTGGCTCATGTTCGCGAAGAAGACGTCGCGTGCCTGCGTGGCCTGCTCCAGTTCCGCGTTGGCGCGAGCCAGGTCACCGGTGCGCTGCTGGACCAGCCGCTCAAGGTTCTGGCGGTAGTGCTCCAGCTCCTCTTCAGCCCTGCGTCGGTCTGACACGTCGTGCACGATGGCATAGATCATGTCCCGGGAGTTCATCGTGATGGGCCCGGCATACAGCTCGACTTCGCGAATCGCGCCGTTGGCCACCTTGTGCTTGAACTGGAAGTAGTCCCGGGTTCCTGCCAGAGCGCGCCGCAACTCCTGCTGGACATGCTCGGGCGCAAGCGTGTCTATCTGGAAGATGCTCATGGTGGTGAACTCTTCGCATGGGTAGCCATAGAAGACGCAGGCCGCATCGTTGGCTTCCACGATCTGCGATGACTCTGGATCGATGACTATCATCGGAAGGTGTGTGTGCTGGAACAGGGCGCTGTAGCGCTCCTCGCTCTCCATCAGCTCACGCTTCGAGCGCCGCTGCCACAGTCCGGGGGCCAGACGCGCACCCACCAGGCCAAGCACTGCGCGAACGGTCTCGGGACTCTCAAGCGTATCTCGCCATAGACATCCGAGAATCCCGATGCGACGACCTGAAGGATCCACTATCGGGGTGCCGGCATATGCAACAAAGCCCTCGGAGCGCACCCATGCGTCCTCGGGGAACCGATCTTGCAGCCCGAACGGATAGCACACGACACGCTTGCTGGACACCGCGGAAGCCGGGGTCCCGTTCAGGTTCCATTCAGCGCCCTGTTGGTCTTCCCCGTCGCAAGCGCACAACAACACTCTGGCATACGCGGCGCGTTCCGAGTCCACCTCGGCGATGTATGCAGCGTCACACTCCAGAGAAGCCGTCACCAGATCCAGGTAGTACTCGAGAGAATCCGTGCTCTCGTGAAGCGGTTGGTGCTTGTGCTGGCCTTCCAGCTCGTCGGGGAACTCCCCGGCGAAGACAAGCGCACCTACCAGCGTGTCGGCGAACTCCCAGCTCGCCAACACCCAGAAATCGAACTCGGCGCTGCGGCCGTTGGATAGACGCATGCGCGTATGGAGGGTGGCCTGTTGTGCGCCGCGCTCCAGGGTTCCGGAGAGCAGCTCCCATAGGTCCATGCCGTCAAAGGTCATCGGCCGTCTGCGGGAGCCATCCGGCAACGTGACAAGCAGCACCTCTGCTGCTGCGTTGACGACGGCCAGATCGCCGCTCGCATCGAATGCGAATGTCGGAAGGGGGAGCAGTTGAGCCGCGACATGATACAACTCCATGCCCGGCGTGATGGGAAGCCGCTCCCCCGCTCTCATGTGTGGACCCCTCCCGACGGTCACACTGCTCCCTTTGCATGCGTTCGATAGTTTGGAACGATACTCTGATGATGACGCTTTTGGGTGGGTCAACGCAATGTAACAGGAGGTCGTGGCGATGGAAGAAGGCATCATCCGGCTTCACATATGGGTCTCCGGAGTCGTGCAAGGCGTGTTCTACCGTGCGTCCACGCTCCAACACGCACGCGAGCTCGACCTGGGCGGATGGGTACGCAACCTGCCTGATGGGCGCGTAGAGGCCGTCTTCGAGGGAGACCCGCACGCAGTGGGGACGATGCTGGCCTGGGCACACATCGGCCCCACGCATGCGGTTGTCGAACGCGTGGAGAGCCTTGCCGAGGAACCCCGGGGCGAAACAGGGTTCAACGTAGCCGGCTAGCGCGCCGCCGGGCGACGTTCGTGGCTGCGCACGCCCAGGGTGTTCACCAAAGTCACGCCCACAAGCGCGACCGCGCCGCCCACAAGCGACAGCAGCGTGGGTATCTCGGCGATCCACAGCCACGCGATCACGATGGCGAGCACCGGAGAGACATAGAGGAAGCTCGAGACGATGGATGCGGGCAGCTTGGCGAGCGCGTGGGACCACAGGACATACGCAACCGCTGCCGGGAAGACACCCAGATAGACGACCGCCATGGTGGACCTGGCCGGCGCGACCGCAAGCTGCTGGAGCAGGCCGGGCGTGAACACCAGCATGGGGATCGTCCCCAGCCAGATGGCGTATGAGGTGAACTCCAGCGGCCGATACCTGCGCAAGAGCGGCTTGGAGACTATGAAGTACGCCGCTGTGACCACCGCCGAGACGAGTATCAGAAGCGCACCCGGCTCGAAGGTGAGGTGGCCCTGGCCTTCACCAAGAGTGATGACCGCGACTCCGGAGAACGCCACCGCGATCCCGGTCCAGCCCCATGCGGTCAGCCGCTCGCCGAGGAAAATCGCCGCCATCAGTGCCGTGAACACCGGCCCTGAGGCTATCAGTAGACTGGCGGCTCCGGCCGTAACGGTCTGCTCGCCGAAGTTCAGCGCGAGATGATAGATGGTGATCCCCAGGCTCCCCGCAAGAGCCAGCTGCGGTATGTCCCGCAACGCAGGCAGCTTCATACGCTTGAAGCCGGCATACACCGCAAGCACAGCCGACGCCGTCAAGAAACGCAGGAGTGCCAGCTCGCCCGGTCCGTATCCGGCCAGACCCTCCTTGATCCCCGCGAACGCAGACGCCCACAAGATGAGGGTCGCCGTGACGGCAAGCATGGTCCGTGCGTCGGGACGGTCGCTCATTCGGGTCTGCCTCCGGAGTAGGGGTTGCGCGCCTCACCGCACGCGACTCACTCTGCCGCAAGCCGGCTGCCACGGCAACCGTGGCGGAGGGCGCGTTCACCGCCGCCTACCCGAGAGGGCGCGTTCACCGCCGCTTACCCGAAATGCTGGATGACGGCGAACGCCACCGCAAGTGCGGTGACGAGCGCAGCGTACGCGTACATCTCGGCAACATGGGGATTGGCGGCCTCAGGATTGAAGAACACGATGATGCGACGCGCAAGAGCGACAAGCGCCGCGCCGAGGACGCCGGTCAGGTACTCTTTGGGACTCTCTCTGTTGAGGAACGCGAGGAGCGTCTCGATCAGCTCGACGCCCACGATGACAAGCAGGATGTCTGCAAGAAGATGCAGGTACGAGTAGATAGAGATGATGCCCTTGGGCAACGGTGCGTTGGCGTGCTCCCCACCGTCAAGACGCGCGCTTCGCGAGCGTAGCGTGAGGAAGATGACGTAGACGGCGTTGAGCAGGCCAAGGACGACCAGGAATACCAGGAACGCGATGAGCGCGACGATGGTCCAGCTGGCAAACGACTGGATCGTCTCGATCACACCTTGTGGAACCATGCGCACTCCCGTGGGTAGCCTGACGGGAAGATACCCGTGGGCGTGCCTACTCGAACTTCAGAAGCCTGGTGCCAAGGCCGAGCGAGACAGCCGCAAAGCCGAGAAGGACCGCCGCGGGCAGAAGTGCCGCCTGCATCCCCTGGTTGCGAGCGACCACATCGGTCAGGCCGATCATCGCCCAGCCCGTCGGGGTGAGCTTCGCTATCGTCTGCATCACCGGCGAGACGATCTGCAGCGGCCAGAAGCTGCCACCAAGCATCGCCAGGCCCACGGAGAGCAGGGGCATGAGCCCCGACAGCTGATCGCGCGAGCGGACCAGCGCGGACAGCAGGATGGCAAGCCCGGTCACGGCGAGGATGTATGAGAGGAACAGAAGCGCCACGGCCAGGGGCGCATTGCCCCACGGCACGTTGAAGACCACCGCTCCTATGCCTACGAGGATGAGGGTCTGGATCACCGCGGTCATCACGATGCCGAATATCTTGCCCACCACCAGTACCATCTTGTTGTTCGGAGTGATCAGGAGCCTGCGCAGGGTGCCCTGCTCGCGCTCCTCCAGGATGCCGCTCGCTCCGCCGAAGGTGACGAACATGATGAACATCACAGTGAAGCCCGTGGAGTACTGCGTGTTGTTAGAGGCGAACTCGGAATCACCCCGCACGTCCGAGGCCACGACCGTCTCTCCCACCACCGATACCGGCGGGGCAGGCTCCCAGAGTCCGTCGGCCGCGCTGTACCTCTCGGCGAACGTGGACGGGGCCGTGGGAAACGGCATCTGCGAGGGCAGGTTCGCCGCAGCGACATCCGCCGACATCCTCACCGCCACGCCTTCGATGACCGCCATCGCGGCGAACGCGTTCTCGGACACGGGATTGCGCATCACCCTGATGGTGGCATCGCCGCTCTCCACGTCGTCGCCGAACCCGTCGGAGACGATCACCGCAAGCGCATTCTCGCCTTCCCGGACGCGGCGCTCCGCCTCCTCTCGGGAGACAGAGGTCACCTCGAAGGACTCCTCGGCATCGATCAGACCGCTTACCTGCATCGCATAGCTGCTGCCGTCCTCATCGGCGACCGGGATCAGCAGAGGTTGTGCCTCGCCGCCACCAAAAGCCGACCCGAAGACAAGCGTGAGCGCGACCGGGAGCACGATCACCCCGATCAGCTCGGCAGGGTTGCGCATCATCTGCTGGACGTTGAGCCAGCCTATGGCCAGTATCTTGCGGATCATTCGTACTTCAGCCTCCAAAGGCCGAAGGCGAACATCGCGGCACCAAGCCCCATGATGGCCGCGAAGGGAACGAGCGCGGTTGCCAACGCTTCACCACGCATCAGGTCGAGGAACGCACCCACAGCCCAGTAGACCGGCGTGACCGACTGCAGCGGGATGAGCCATGACGGCATCATCCCCACGGGTATCATCGCTCCACCAAGCGCCGCGAACAGCATGATCACCGTGGGGCCGATGCCTCCTATGGCCCGCTCGCTCCTGCCCAGAGCAGACAGCGTCATCGCCAGACCGGTAGCCGCAAAGACCTCCGCAAGACCGATGAGGACGATGCCTCCGGGCGTGGGGCCCCAGTCCACGCCGAACAGGTACCTGGTCCCAAAGAAGAGAACGAAGAACTGCGCGGCGCCAACCGCGAAGATGCCGAGGCTCTTGCCGGCCACCACCTCGGCCTTGGATGCGGGCGTTGCGAGCACGCGCGCAAGAGTCTGCTCCCGGCGCTCCTTCACAAAGCCGAACGCCCCGAACATGGCGCCGAACAACAGGAACAGCCCGGTCTGGCCGGCTGCGTAGTAGTCGATCATCGAGACTTGCTTCTCCTGCTCTACCTCCACCTGTTCGACCTTCACCGCATCAAACGCGACCTGCCCGTCGCCTGTCCCCTGATCGTTCATGGGCCCGGCGGTGACGCCCGCCTCGGCAAGCAACCCCTCGGCGGTGATGCGCATGATCTGACCCGCCGAGAGATTCGCCGCCGCCGCGCGCGCGACACCCGCCCAGATCCCGGCGGTCATCTCGGAGCCGGGGTCCTGGAGGACCTCAAGCTGTACAGGCTCCCCTGCCTCGAGGGCAGCCGTGAAGCCCTCGGGTATGACGAGGGCAGCGGTGAGATCACCGCGCTCGACCTCGGCACGGACCGCTGCCAGGTCGTCTCGGACAGCGAGGTTGAACACGTCCTGGAGCTCCTCGACGTCGGCGATGGCGTCAGCGAAGACCACTCCTTGTTCGCCGCTGTCCACGCTGACGATGGCCACGGGGATATCGATGCTCTCGCTCTCACCCACACCACCCAGCGCGGACCCGAGGATGAAGATCAACACCAGCGGCATGCCCAGCATGATGAGAAAGGCCGCTTTGTCGCGTATCAGGATCTTGAAGTCCTTCACGGCTATGTGGAAGACCCGCGTCATGTCAGTCTCGCAAGCTCTTGCCGGTGAGGTGCAAAAAGACGCTCTCCAGATTGGGCTCCGTGACGGTGACGGAGGTGACATGCGCGCCCTCGGATTCGAGGGTGGCGACCAGCTTGCCAAGAATCGACCCGCTGCCCGGCGTGAGCACCTCCATCGTGCCTTCCGAGCGATTCACGCCCTTGACCCCGTTGATGGCGCCGACCGCGGCGAGCACCCCTTCGCTGACCTCACCCACACTGACCGAGATGACATCCATGCCGCCCACCACATCGCGCAGCTCGTTGAGCGTTCCCATCGCGATTATCCGGCCGTGATCCATGATGGCGATCCGGTCGCACAGGTACTCGACCTCTTCCATGTAGTGGCTGGTGTAGAGAACCGTCATGCCGGAGTCATTGAGGTCTTTGACGGTCTCGAGGATGTGATTGCGTGACTGAGGGTCGATGCCCACGGTGGGCTCGTCCATCAGCAGCACCTTGGGCTTGTGCAGGATGCCTGCGGCGATGTTGATCCGTCGCTTCATCCCGCCCGAGTACTTCTCCACCCGTTCCTTGGAGCGATCGGCAAGCCCTGCCAGCTCCAGCGCCTCCTCCACAGCCGACTTGAGCTTTGCCCCCGACAGCCCGTACATCCGACCCCAGAACGCCAGGTTCTCGGCAGCGGACAGCGTGGAATACAGGGCGATCTCTTGCGGGACGACGCCCAGGGTGCGCTTGAGCGCCGTCTGCTGCTCACGGATCGAATGGCCCGCGACAGTTATCTCGCCTTCGGTCGGCTCGAGCAGGCACGAGATCATGGAGATGGTCGTCGTCTTGCCGGCTCCGTTAGGGCCGAGCAAACCGAACATCTCACCCTCTGCAATGGTGAAGTCGACGTGGTCGACCGCTGTCAGTTCCCCGAAACGCTTCACGAGACCGCGGACTTCGACGATGTCGGCCATCCGTACTACCCCTCCCCTACAGCTGCGCGATTCTTCCCTCGATAGCATCCATGAGCATCGTCAGATATCGCGTCGATTCCCCGAACGGCGCACCGGGACCTACCAGCTCATTCTCTGTCTGTACCCACTGGCCTTCCTGCAGTTCCTCTCGCGCATGGCCGATGAGTTCGGATAGCGCATCTTGCGACCACTCGAGATGGAACTGGACGCCCACGACACGACCGTCGTCGTACTCGAACGCCTGGTTGATGCACGCCGAACTGGACGCCGTGCGCACGGCTCCGTCAGGGATCTGGAAGGTGTCTCCATGCCAGTGGCCTGCCACGAACGATGACGGGAGCGCCCCGAAGACAGACGAGGACCGCCCTGCCGCAGTCAGCTCGACCGGATACCAGCCGATCTCAAGCTCATCGTTCCTGTGCACCGCGGCGCCAAGCGCATCGGCGATGACCTGAGCGCCCAGGCAGACACCCAACACACCACGGCCCGCGTCTATCGCGGCGTTGACAGCTTCCTTCTCGGCGATAAGCCACGGGTACTTGTCAACGTCACGTACACCCATGGGCCCGCCCATGACGACGAGCAGGTCGTAGGTCTGAGGCAACGGGAAGTCGCCGGCGGGCGCCATCGTGACGGTCACTTCGTGACCGCGTGACCCGGCCCAATCAGCGATTCCGGCCAGCCCCTCGAAGGGGACGTGCTTGATAGCGTGGATGCGCATTCTCACTCCAGGTGTCGGTTGAGCTAATGATAGTCGATGCCTTTCGACACAAGTCTCACCTGAAGAAACCACACGGCTGCTGTGAAGACTGTGAGCACAAGAGTGGGGCGCGACCCTGTTCGAGTCGCGCCCCACGTAAGCGGTTCTGGTGGACGAGAAGGGATTCGAACCCTCAACCCCCTGCGTGCAAAGCAGGTGCGCTCCCGTTGCGCCACTCGCCCGGTATGTGCGGCTTTGCCGCGACGCGCAGTATAGCATCTCGCGCGCAAGTACGCTCCCCCTTGTCGCGGCGCTACTTCGTTCATCTGCTCACAATCCACACGTAACCAAGACGAAACAGGCGTTTACATGCCTGGAAACCTTGAGCTGGTTCGATGGTTTCGATGGCGTGTCGATACGCCGTCATGAAGGGCTAACACAGACGTCCGTACGAAGGAGGTGCAACACAGGATGATCTCAGCCATCACACATGTATTCGGGAATCTAAGGGAGGTAAGCTCTATGCGTAAGGGTAAACTCGCGCTCTTCGGCAGCCTGATCGCTGTCTTGATGCTCGCCCTGCCCGCCGTGGCGCTGGCTGCTGATCCCAGCGGTGTCGCTACTCTTGAGGCGGATGCGGGTGCGCCGATCGACTTCATCTGGATGCTCGTCGCGGCGTTCCTCGTCTATTTCATGCAGGCAGGATTCGCAATGGTGGAGGCCGGCTTCTGTCGGGCCAAGAACACCACCAACCTCATGATGAAGAACCTGATGGACTTCGTCATGGGCTCACTGGCGTACTTCATTGTCGGCTTCGCACTCATGTACGGCGCCGACAAGGGCGGACTGATCGGTACCACCGGCTTTCTGATGGGTGGGGACAACTATGACGTCACGGTCTACCGCGACTTCATGTTCCAGGTCGTGTTCGCTGCGACTGCTGCAACCATCGTCTCCGGTGCGGTCGCCGAACGTCTGAAGTTCAACGTGTACCTGATCTACTCGGTCGTGCTTTCAGCGGTCATCTACCCCATCTATGGTCACTGGGTATGGGGCGGCGGCTGGCTGTCGGCTCTGGGTCACCTCGACTTCGCCGGTTCCGGTGTCGTCCACGCGGTTGGTGGCTTCGTAGGCCTTGCCGGTGCCATCGTTCTTGGACCGCGCTTCGGCAAGTACGACAAAGACGGGAAGCCGCGCGCTATCCCGGGTCACAGCATCGCTCTTGCTGCACTTGGCGCATTCATCCTGTGGTTCGGCTGGTTTGGCTTCAACCCCGGCAGCACGCTCTCCGGGCATGACCTTCGTATCGCCGTCATCGCCGTGAACACGAACATGGCTGCTGCCGCAGGTGCAGCGGTGGCGTTGCTGATCACGTACGCTAAGACCAAGGTCTGGGACGTCGGTATGGGCATCAACGGTGCGCTGGCTGGCCTTGTGGCCATCACCGCTCCCTGTGCGTGGGTCAGTGGTGGAGCATCCGTCCTCATCGGTATGATCGCCGGTGTCCTGGTTGTGGTCTCGGTACTGCTCGTTGAGAACCTGGGTGTTGACGATCCGGTGGGTGCGTTCTCCGTGCATGGCGTGAACGGCATCTTCGGCCTGATCGCTGTTGGCTTGTGGGCCGATGGCACCTACAACGGCGTTGCCGGCCTGTTCTACGGCGGCGGCACCGAACTGCTCGTCGCTCAGCTGACCGGTGCTGTCACGGTCATGGCGTGGGCATTCGGTCTCGGCTTCGTCCTGTTCAAGACGCTGGACCTCATTATGGGTATCCGTATCTCACCTGAAGAGGAGCTTTCCGGCCTCGATATGGTGGAGCACGGTGGTTCTGCGTATCCCAACTTCATCTTGGTAGAGGAGTAGGGTGACTATGAGTTCATCAAGGAGGTGCGTGGCGTGAAGAAGATAGAGGCTGTTATCCGGGTTGAGAAGCTTGACGCGGTCAAAGCGGTGCTCGACACCCTTGACTGCCCCGGGCTCATGCTCACCCGCATCGAGGGCCACGGTAAGCAGAAGGGTCTCGTGCAGCAGTTCCGCGGGCGCGAGTACAAGGTGGATCTGCTTCCGAAGTACAAGCTCGAGGTGATCGTGGCCGATGCGATGGCTAAACCCATCGCCGAGGCGATCATGGAGGCGGCTCGTACCGGAGCTGTTGGAGACGGAAAGATCTTCATCTACCCCGTAGAGGAAGTCTGCCGCATCCGTACCGGCGAGTGTGGCGAGGGCGCGATCTAAGCTGCTCTTAGGTTCTATCAAGAGGCGGGAACTCCGGTTCCCGCCTCTTTCATATTGCAGCGCAGTCTTCATTCAGCCCTGCCCTGCCGGAAACAGACTCGAAACAGCAGGGCGCTAGCATCGAAGTACAGGCACACAGGTTCGAGACTCGTCACGGACCATACAATCGACCGGAGCCGAACACGTTGAAGCGGATAGAAGCGATCATCAGGCCCGAACGGGTCGACGAGGTCCTGCGGGCTCTGAAGCAAGCGGGCTGCAGCGGCGTCACGCTCTACTCGGCGTCAGGACACGGCGTTCAGCGAGGCGTGCACCAGCAGTGGCGCGGTCAGGAGTACGTAGTCGACCTACTGCCCAAGACGGTCGTCATCACGATCGTCCCTGAATCGGATGTCCGGGAAGTGACCGAGACGATCGAGGCGGTCGCGCGCACGGGTCGAATGGGAGACGGCAAGGTCTTCGTGACGCCTATCGAACGCGCCGTGCGAGTACGCACAGGGGAGAGCGGGGAAGCCGCTTTGCGCCCTTCGGCGATGCCCTCGACAACTAGCTGACCAGCAGCAGGAGCCGCCATGAAGAAGATAGAAGCCATCATCAGACCGGAGAATCTCGAGGCCGTCAAAGACGCTCTCGTTGCGGCGGGGCATGCCGGCCTCACCGTTGTCGACGCGAAGGGTCACGGGATCCAGCAAGGCGTTGTGACCAATGTCGGTGGCGAGAAGGTCGTGGTGGACCTCCTACCAAAGCTCTACATCACAGCCGTGGTGCATGACCACGAGGTTGACGCGATCATCGATGCCATAGTGAGCGCCTCTCGCTCAGGCAACGTGGGCGACGGCAAGATCTTCGTCTCTCCTGTGGAGGGCGTCTTGCGTGTCCGTACCGGAGAGATCGGCGCAGAGGCGCTTTAGAATCGCAAAGGGGGCGAACGGATCTTCATCCGCCCGCCCCCTGTATGATCATCCGGGATGGCCTTCGCACCGCTCGAGGTGCCCATGCGCTGGGCCTGTCTTTGGAGCTCTTGGCCAAGTGAGTTTGTGCCCTCTTGGCCTCACCCTGACTGATCCAGAAGCTTATGCCCGAGTCTTCCGACTGCCGTGCCCCTTCACGTTACCTGCGTACTGACACTACGTACTTCGTCCGAATAGACGATGGACTGAACACGAACTCACGCAACAGCCGTCCGGAAGCCTTCATCTGCCATCCCGGCGAAACCCAACTCTCGTCACTTTTCAATTGCAGGCTTCACCTCCGCACTCGAAGATGTCGCTATGCCGATGCGGCCGTTCCGCATCGCATAATGAATATACCCGCCCCGGGTGAGAGCCTATCGCAGGGCATCCAGGGATGCGCGCAACCGTTCTTCTGTGAGTGCGCCCACGACTTGATCCGAGAAGCTCCCGTCAGCGTTGGTGAACACGAACGTGGGGACTACCTGCACACCGTAGCCCTGGGCTACCTCGGCCCCTTCTTCGCTCTTCTCGACGTCATAGAGTTTGAACTCGACCTTGCCTTCGTACTCGTCCTTGAGCCTGTCGACCACAGGCTGCATCTCTTTGCACGAGGGTCACCAGTCGGTATAGAACTCATACATCACGGGTAGTCCGCTGTCTGCAGGTTCTGCAGCAGCAACCTCTACCGTGTCGGTCTGGGTAGAGTCGTTGTTCTGAACCGTTGTCTCAGAACTGCAGGCGGACAGGACCAGCATGGCGAACATCAACATGACGCCCAGGATCGTGAGCCGGTTGTTGCGAGTCATCCGTTCCTCCTTGTGAGCCGTCAAGAAAAGGCATACCCCATACAGTATAAGCAAGGAACGTGCCTGGCTAGAGCGTCCGTGTTGGGGAATACGTGGCACAATAAGGTCTTAGGCCAACACAGGGGGACGAGCCGAGAGGGAGGGCGGAAGAGGATGGCAGCCGAGCACTACGAGCACGCCGTTCTCGCAGCCGGCAACCTGCCGCTGAGGGGCGAGCTGCTGACCGGCGACCGGCTGGAACAGATCGCCCGGCGACTCGGTCACACACAACAGTGGACGACCGAGGGCGGACCGAAGCCCACACCGCTCATCGACGTGACCACGCGCGCGCATACCTATCTGCGAGCGTTCTACTCGGACATGGCCAAAGACGTACGCGCGGATGTCCCCGTTTCGGTGGCCGCAGAGTGGCTGCTGGACAACTTCTACCTCATCGAAGAACAGGTACGGGCGATCAAAGACGATCTGCCTGCCGAGTACGGGATGGAACTCGCCCGCCTGACGTCAGGACCGCTTGAGGGCTTTCCGCGCATCTACGAGACCGTGACCTCGCTGGTGACCCACACCGACGCTCGTGTCGACAGGGAGAGCCTTGTCCGGTTCATCATGGCGTTCCAGCAGTCAGCTCCTCTCTCGATAGGCGAAGTCTGGGCCGTGCCCATCATGCTGCGCGTCTGCCTGGTGGAGAACCTGCGCCGCCTGGCGATGCGGACGTGCGCCGTCCATGACGCCGGGACCGGTGCGGATCGATGGGCCAACCGGCTCCTGGAGGCCACCATCGGCGATCCGCGCGCCCTTCCGGGGCTGCTAGAAGAGCTAGAGCGCTCCCACCAAGACGTGGACCCCGTGTTCGTGATCCGCCTGTTCCAGCGGCTCCGTGGTCAGGATCCTGCGGTGGAGCCGGTCATCGCCTACCTGGAGCGGCATCTTGCAGAACATCGCCTCGACCTTGAACAGCTCGTCTTGGCGGAGCACCAGATCCAGGCCTCCGACCAGGTGTCGATAGCCAACTCCATCACCAGCATCCGCTTCCTGAGCGCGCTGGAGTGGAGGGAGTTCTTCGAGGACTGCTCGCTTGTGGAGCACATCCTCCAACAAGACCCGGCCGGCATCTATCCGCGCATGGAGTTCGCGTCCCGCGACCGGTACCGCCACGCGATAGAGGGGCTGGCCTCGCGGTGCGGCCGTAGCGAGATCGCGGTGGCCGAGGCGGTCATGGGCTGGGCGTTGGACGCGCTGGTCCGCGATCCCGCGGATCCGGTAGCGGGCCATGTGGGCTACTACCTTATATCGGAGGGACGCTACCGGCTTGAAGCGAGCATCGACTACCGCCCACGCAAACGGGAGATCGCCTATCGTGGCCCTCTTGCGCGCCGCGGGCTGATCTACTGGGGGCTGCTCACCCTCATCACAGTGCTGCTTGCCCTGGGGATGGGCTGGCTGGTAGCCCAGAGGGGCGCGAGCGGTTGGGGCTCTGCGGTGGTCGTGCTCCTTGCCCTGATACCGGTATCGGATCTTGCCATCAACCTGGTGAACCGCCTGGCCTCATCGCTATGGCCCGCCCGGATACTGCCCAAGATCGACTTCAGGGCGCCTATCGCAGAAGCGCACCGCACCATGGTGGTGATCCCGGCGCTGCTGACCTCCCAGAACGCCACGCAGCACGTCATTGACAACCTGGAAGTCGCTTATCTGGCCAACAACGACCCGCACATAGCCTTCGCGCTGCTGGGTGACCTGCGTGGAGGCGACGACCGTCACGCCCCGGGCGACAGGGCGATCATCGAGGCGGCCACCAACGGCATCGCCACACTGAACGCGCAGTACGGCTCCAACGGTACCGGGCCTTTCCACCTCTTCATACGCGGACGACGCTACAACAAGGTGGAGCACGCCTGGATGGGTTGGGAAAGGAAGCGCGGTGCGCTCACAGAGTTCGCGGCGCTGCTGAGGGGCGCGACGGATACCAGCTTCGAGATACGCGAAGGCGATCCGGCGTTCTTGCCGGGCGTCACCTTCGTCATCACTCTGGACTCGGACACGATCTTGCCAAGGGACGGCGCACGCAAGCTCATCTCCACCATCGCCCATCCTTTGAATCGCGCCCACTATGATCCCGCCAAACACCGGATCGACCGCGGCTACGGGCTTGTGCAACCCCGCGTCGGGATGTCATTGGACGGCTCCGAACGCTCGCTGTTCGCATGGCTGTACTCGGGCGTGACCGGTATCGACCCGTATGCGGGGGCCGTCTCGGACACGTATCAGGATGTGTTCGGCGAGGGCAGTTTCACCGGTAAGGGCATCTTCGAGGTCGACATCTTCAACACGGTGCTCGAGGACAGGTTCCCTGAGAACACGCTGCTCTCCCATGACCTCCTGGAGGGCTCGTATCTGCGGACCGCTCTGGCCAGCGACATCGAGGTGCTCGACGACCAGCCGGCAAGCTACGCCTCGCACTCCGCACGACTCCACCGTTGGGTCCGGGGCGACTGGCAGACGCTTCCCTGGCTACTGCCGAGAGTACCCACCGCGAACGGCCACCAGGCCAATCCTCTCTCGGCGCTGCATCGCTGGAAGATCATCGACAACCTGCGTCGCTCGCTGTTCCCGCCCGCCATGATGCTGTTCGTCTTCGCGAGCTGGATTCTGTTGCCGGGTCCGGACTGGTGCGTGCTCACGGTCGTGCTGGCGATCGTGTTCTTCCCCGTCTACTTCAGCGTGGCCGACTCCCTGCTCTTCCGGCCCAGAGGCGCGCAGGTCCGTGGCGACGCCCACTCCATCGTCCGGGACTTCTGGCGGGACACCGTGCGCGCGCTGCTCTCTCTCGCGGTGCTGCCACACCAGGCCTGGCTGATGGCGGACGCGATGATCCGCTCTTTGTGGCGGATGATCTTCTCCCGTCGCAACCTGCTTGAGTGGGAGACCGCGGCCGACGTCGAGCGTCGCCTGGGCAACTCCGCAGAAGGCTTCGTCCGCCGGATGTGGCCCGGTCTTGCAGTGACGATCGCGGGCATGACGCTGGCTGCGGTCTTCGACCCCATCTCGCTCGCGTCCGGCGCACCGCTGCTGGCGTTGTGGCTCACCGGGCCCTTCTCGGCATGGCGTGCCAGCATGCCCATCGAACCCCAACAGCCGGCGATCACAAGTCGTGATGTGAAGTCGATGCGGCGTATGGCCCGCAAGACCTGGCGCTTCTTCGAGACGTTCGTGACCGCCGAGGATCACTGGCTGGCCCCCGACAACTACCAAGAAGAGCCGAAAGGCGAGGTTGCGCACCGCACATCGCCCACCAACATCGGCCTGCAGCTGATCGCGGTCCTTACCGCGCACGACCTGGGCTACATCAGCATCAGCGAGGCCGTGCAACGCACCTCTCAGACGCTGCAGACCATGGCGGGCCTGGAGCGCTTCCGGGGCCACTTCTACAACTGGTACGACACCCTCACACTGCAGCCGCTACGCCCCACGTATGTCTCCACAGTGGACAGCGGCAATCTGGCCGGACATCTTGTCGCTCTCAGAGTGGGGCTCGCAGAGCTGGCCGAGGGACCCATGCTCGGCCCGCAAGTGCTCGACGGCCTTGAGGACAGCATCCGGGTCGCGCTTGAAGAGATGCTCTCCGCACGCGACAGGCTTGGCGACACAGAGGCTGTTGCCGGACTAAGGGTCGGGCTTGAAGAGCTCCTGCGACGCCTGAACATGGAGGAGCGGCCGGGCAACGCGGGGCAGTGGGCAGCCTCCCTGCGGGGCCTGGGTGCGATGACGCAGGCGCTCCCTGACAGAGTTGCCGCGCTCCAGGGCGATCCAGTGGCGCTGCATCGCGTGGGTAATGCCGTCCAGAATGTCGCGGCGGGGCTTCGCCGGGCGCAAGACATCATCGAGACCTACATGCCGTGGGCGGACCTGCTGCTTCGTCTCCCGGAGGGCCTAGACGGCCCCGGCGTGCAGCGCGCGCTCTCGCCGCTCACCTCCAATGTCCCCAGTCTCGTCGGCCTTGCCGAGGGGCTCGAAGTCGTCCTCACCACATTGGACGACCTTGCCGAAGACGAAGGCGCTGCATCGGAGTGGGCGCGCGACCTCGCCTTCACGCTTCGCGAACGGCGTGCTGCCGCCGGGCACCTCCTGGCCGAACTGCGCCTTGACGGCGACATCGCGCGCGAGATGTATGAGAACACCGATTTCGGCATGCTGTTCGACCACAGCCGGATGGTGTTCTCCATCGGCTTCAACACTGCGGAAGGAAAGCTCGACGCGTCCTTCTACGACATGCTTGCTTCAGAGTGCCGACTCGCAAGCTACCTGGCCATCGCCAAAGGTGACGTGCCGCAGGAGCACTGGTTCCGCCTCGGCAGAGCCATCACCAACACCGGCGGCGGCAAGGCGCTGGTCAGCTGGAGCGCCAGCATGTTCGAGTACCTGATGCCACGACTGGTCATGCAAGACCGGCCCGGCACGCTGCTCAACCAGACCTACCACAACGTCGTCCGTCGCCAGATCCAATACGGGAAGCAGCGAGGCGTGCCGTGGGGTGTCTCGGAGTCCGCCTTCAACGCCAAAGACGTGGAGCTCACCTATCAGTACCAGGCGTTCGGGGTGCCGGGTCTGGGCCTGAAGCGCGGCCTGTCCGACGATATCGTCATCGCCCCGTACGCCACCGTGCTGGCGCTGCCCATCGACCCGGCCGCGGCGCTCGACAACCTGGCGGCGCTCTCCAAACAGGGCGCCGAAGGACACTACGGCTACTACGAGGCGGTCGACTACACCCCGGGCCGGGTTCCCGCCGGCAAGCAACGAGCGATCGTGCGCGCATACATGGCGCACCATCAGGGCATGAGCATGGTCGCCCTGGGCAACATGCTGACCGAGGACCGCATGGTGGCGCGCTTCCATGCGGATCCGGTGGTGCGCTCCGCCGAGCTGCTGTTGCAAGAGCGCATACCGCGTCGGGTGACGCTGGCTGAACCGCGAGTGGAAGAAGTCGAGTTCGTGCGCTCGGTGCGCGAAACGCCCCCACCTGTCACGCGGGCGTATCCGCTTGCTGACACGCCCACGCCCGCAACGCACTTCCTGTCCAACGGCACGTACTCAGTGATGGTCACCAACGGCGGCGGCGGATACAGCCGCTGGATGGACAAGACCGTCTCGCGGTATCGCGAAGACGTCACCCGCGACTGCTGGGGAACGTTCGTCTACCTCAAAGACCTGGGAACCGGCGCTATCTGGTCCTCCGCCTACCAGCCCACCCTCACCGAGCCCGACGACTACCACGTGACCTTCTCGGCGGACAAAGCCGAGTTCCGCCGCAACGACGGGGACATAGAGACCTACACCGAGGTCATCGTCTCGCCGGAAGACGATGCCGAGATACGCCGCATCGCGGTCTCCAACCACGGGAGATCCACGCTGGAATTGGAAGTCACCAGCTACTTCGAGGTCACCCTCGCCGACCGCGGCGCCGATCACGCGCACAAGGCCTTCAGCAACCTGTTCGTTGAGACCGAGGCGGTCGAGTCGCTGGAGACCCTGCTGTTCACACGGCGGCCCCGCTCGGCGGAAGAACGGCGCGACTGGGGCTTCCACACGCTGGCATGCGACCCGGGCGAGCGATGCGAGTGGGCCTTTGAGACGGACCGCGCGCGGTTCCTCGGCCGGTTGCACACGCCCGCGAGCGCCAACGCCATCTGGGGTTCGGGCCAGCTCTCGGGAACCGTGGGCGCCGTGCTCGACCCCATCTGCTCGATCCGCCAGGTGCTGACGGTCGGACCCGGCGAGACAGCGCATGTCGCCTACGTCACCGGCGCTGCAAGCAGCCGGGAACGCGCGGTCGCCCTTGCCGAGAAGTACCACGACATCCGCAGCGCCCAGCGCGCGGCTGACCTTGCCTGGTCCACCAGCCAGATCGAGCTGCGAGACCTGGGCGTCACCCCGGAAGAGGCCGTGACCTTCCAGCGTCTGGCCTCCCGGATGCTGCTCACCGACCCGGCATCCCGCCTCAAGGTGGTCACGCCCACCGAGAACCGGCTGCCGATGTCCGGGCTGTGGTCGCTGGGCATCTCCGGTGATCTGCCCATCATGCTGGTGAAGGTGGAACGGCTCGACGAGACGCCGCTGGTCCGCCAGGCGCTCCTCGCCCACCAGTACTGGCGCAGCAAGGGCTTCATCGCCGACCTCGTCATCCTGAACACCAAGGCGAGCGCCTACTCTTCTGAGCTGGACGGCCGACTGCGCACGCTGATGCGCACCGGCCATGCCCTGCAGCTGGTCGATCGACCCGGCGGGGTGTTCCTGCGCACCGCCGACCAGATGCCCGCCGAGGTGAGCAACCTGCTTGAAAGCGTGGCCCGGGTGGTCCTGGTGGGCGACAGCGGACCGCTGCTGCTCCAGCTCAATCAACGCGGTCATCGGCCGCCGATGTCTGATGCGTTCATTCCCACAGACAACCCGATCATCGACGTCGCGGAGCCCTTCACCCGGCCCGCGCTCACCTTCGACAACGGCGTGGGCGGCTTTGACCCCGACACAGGCGAGTACGTCATCGTGCTCGAGGGCGACCAGACCACGCCGGCGCCATGGATCAACGTGATGGCCAACGCCGGGTTCGGCTCTATGGTCTCCGGTGCCGGGATAGGCTGCACCTGGGCGAAGAACTCCCACGAGAACCGCATCACGACGTGGAACAACGACCCTGTGTCCGACGGCTCGGGAGAAGTGCTCTACGTCCGGGACGAGCGTACCGGCGAGCTGTGGTGCCCCACGCTCCTGCCTATCAGGGACGAGCAGCCCTACGTCATTCGGCACGGACGTGGCTACAGCCGTTTTGAGCACACCACGCATGGCATCGAGCATCGGCTGGACTGGTTCGTGCCTCCTCACGATCCGGTGCGCGTGGCCAGACTGCGCCTCACCAACAAGACCGATCGACGCCGTGAGCTCTCGGTCACCCAGTTCGTCGAGTGGAGCCTGGGCGACTCGCGCAGCAACGCCCAGCAGCGCGTCACCACCTGGTGGGACGCCGACGAGCAGATGCTCCTGGCTCACAACTGGTTCAATGCGGACTTCCCGGGACTCCCGGCATTCCTCGCGTGCGACTGCACGGTCGACTCCTACACCGCCAGCCGGACCGAGTTCGTCGGCCGGAACCGCGACCCGCGCCATCCCGCGGCCATGGACCGTCGACATCTGGGCGAGGAGACCGGGCGCTTCATCGACAACTGCGGCGCGCTCATGCACCGGATCGCGCTGGAGCCGGGTGAGGGCACGGAGGTCGTATTCCTTCTCGGCCAGACCGAGACGATCGAGGACGCGCACGACCTGGTCCGGCGTTACCGCGAGAGCGGCGTGGTGGTGGAGATGTTTGCCGAGACACGCGGCCACTGGGATGCGATCTTGGACGCCGTCAAGGTGCGAACGTCGGATGCGGCGCTGGATGCGCTGCTCAACGGCCCTGTGCTGTACCAGTCGCTGGCGTGTCGTTTCTGGGGCAGAAGCGCTACCTACCAGTCCTCCGGCGCGTTGGGCTTCCGCGACCAGCTTCAAGACTGCCTGGCGCTCATGTACACGCGGCCCGACCTTGTCCGGGAGCACATCATCGAGGCCTCCCGCCGCCAGTTCCCCGAAGGCGACGTGCTGCACTGGTGGCAGCCGTACTCGGGCCGAGGCGTGCGGACCCGGTTCACCGATGACCGACACTGGTTGCCCTACGTGGTCGCCGAGTACATCCGGATGACGGGCGACCTGAGCATCCTGGACGTCGAGACCCCGTACCTTGAAGGGCCCGCCGTGCCCGAAGGCAGGGAGGACGCGTACTTGCAGCCGCAGCCCTCAACCAGGCTGGCTACCGTCTACGATCACTGCGTTGCGGCGCTGGAGGCCGGGCGCCCGCTTGGCGCACACGACCTGCCCCTCATGGGTGGAGGCGACTGGAACGACGGCATGAACCGTGTCGGGATCGGCGGTCAAGGCGAAAGCGTGTGGCTCGCCTGGTTCCTCGACGTGACCCTGCGGGCGTTCGCTCAGGTCGCAAAGGTGCGCGGGGACGACGAGCGCGCCGGGGAGTACATCGCCCGGGCGTCGGGTCTCGTCTCGGCGATCGAACGCGAGGGATGGGACGGCGCGTGGTATCGACGGGCGTTCTTCGATGACGGGACACCGCTGGGCAGCGCCGAGAACGACGAGTGCCGCATCGACGCTATCGCGCAGGCATGGGCGATGATCTCCGGGCAAGGCGACCCATCCAGGGCCCGGCGAGCGCTCGAGTCCGTGGACGAGCAGCTTGTGCAATGGGAGGACGGGCTGATCCGGCTGCTCACGCCGCCGTTCGACAAGATGGCGCACGATCCCGGCTACATCAAAGGCTACGTGCCGGGTGTTCGCGAGAACGGCGGGCAATACACGCATGCGGCGGCCTGGGTCGTGCTCGCGCATGCGCTCATGGGTGACGGCGACCAGGCGGTGTCGCTTCTGGACCTGATCAACCCGCTCAACCACACCAAAGACCGCGCCGCCGTGGATGTCTACTGCGTTGAGCCGTACGTGCTGGCCGCAGACGTCTACGCCGTGGAGCCTCACACAGGCCGGGGCGGGTGGACATGGTACACGGGGTCTGCCGCATGGTTCTACCGTGTGGCTGTCGGCGCGATCTTGGGCCTGAGCATGGTGGCCGAGAATGGCGAACGCTATATCACGGTGGATCCGTGCATCCCGAAGACGTGGCCGTCTTTTGAGATGGATGTCCGCGTGAACGGCTCTGTCTACAAGATCCGCGTGGAGAACCCGCGAGGCGTCAACCGCGGCGTGGAGCGGGTCACCTTGGACGGCCGTCTCGCAGCTGACGGACGCGTTCGCATAAGCAGCGACGGCCAGGAGCACGGGATCATCGTGACCATGCTGGGCGGGTAGCTAGAACCGCAGTGCCTGCAAAGCGTATTGCACGGTGGAAGACACGGCACTGGTGCCGCCGTACACCCAGATGGGCAAGTGATCCGAGCCGTACTTCACTATGACCGTCGACGTGGGTGACGAGAGCTTGAGCGGCTCGGAGAGCACGAGCACGCCATCGTTCCGGGATGCGGTAACGCCGCCGCCCAGTGCATCCGGGAAGTCCGCGCCGGTCGCCACGCCCACGAAGGTCGGCGACACCCATCCCCTGGTCAGGCCGTACTCCACAACGGAGGCCGCCGTCTCATAACGTGTCTCGCCCCAACGGCGTGTGACCGTGACGTCGGGCAGCGCCTCTATGGCGGATTTCACGCTTGTACTGACCGCCGCCGTTCCTCCGGCGATCACGACTTCGTCGACTCCCAGGTCGAGCAGGGCGCTTCTCGTGGCCGAAGGCAACGAGGTCGTCTTCGTCAGAAGGACCGGGTAGCCCTGCGACGCAGCAAGCGACGAGACCGAGAGGGCGTCAGCGAACGCGTCGCCCCGGACCACGAAGGCCACCGGCAGCGGATCAGAGCCACGCTCCTCGGCCACCCTCGCCGCGACCGCCGCTGCCGTCGCATAGCGGTCGACTCCCTGGATCCTCTCGGCGGAGATGCCCTTGGACTGCAAGGCGCTCTTCACCGTAGTGGAGACCGCAGCCGTACCACCGATGATGATCGCCCGCTTGACGCCAAGGCGCGTAAGCTCGGCGGAGGTCTCGGAGGGCAGATAGCTCTTCGCAGTGAGGAGCAGCGGTGCGTCCATCGCGCCGGCAAGCCCGGAAGCAGACAGCGCGTCCGCAAAGTCAGCGCCACTGGCGATGATCGCGGTGGACTCGGCGCCTGCGCTAAACGTCAGCGCCGACAGCGCCGCTGCCGTGGCGTATCGGTTCGATCCGGAGACACGCGAGACGACCGGCACGCCGCGCACGGTGAAGCTCACCGTCTTCGTGGTCTCCTTGTTGCCCAGCTTGTCGACAGAGCCGTACGAGAGCGTGTGCTCCCCCATTCCGGTGACCACGGCTTTGGTGCCCGACACGAGCGCCGCGTGGTCCACCGAGTACCAGGTGGACCCCACACCGATGCCGGTCCCGTCACTCGCCGTAAGGGTCACGGTGGCCGTGGAATCATACGCCGCCGCGGCGTTGCTGCTGGTGACAGGGGCAGAGGTGTCATCGATGAACAGGGTCTCGCTTTTGGGAGACTCCTGGTTTCCCACCACATCGTCTGACCAATACTGGACCGTACGGCTGCCGTAACCGGTCAGCGTGAATGCGCTGGCCCGTTGAGTCGTGCCGCTGTCGACCTTGTAGTAGGTGGCCCCAACCCCCAGCCCGCCCGGGTCCGACGCGCTGAACGTGATCGATGCCGAATCATCGTAATGCGCCACGATGTTGGAGGTCGTGGTCGGGGACGTGGTATCCGTACCCGCCAGGTAGTCCAGGGCGTTGCGCAGCTGGAGCAACCCGTGACCGGTGTACACGTCGAACTCGGCGTCACCGACGTCTTTTGCCGAGACCTCGATAGCCGAGCGGATCTCTGCTGAGGTTGCAGCGGGGTCGTATGACTTCAGCAGCGCCACGGCTCCGGCTACGTAAGGGGTGGCCATCGAAGTGCCGCTCATGTACCCGTAGCCCACGCCGGAGCTCAGTGACACCGGATACGTCGACAGGATCTGCTCGTCTGCGACTGTGACCGCTCCACCCGGAGCCACAACGTCCAGCGCCGAACCATAGTTGGAGTAGCTGACTCGAGCGTCAGTAGGTCCCGTTGCGCCAACCGCGATGCACTCGGGATACGCAGCCGGATATCTGACGCTGCTCGAGGAGTTGTTGCCTGAAGCCGCCACCACCACCACGCCTGCCGCAGCGGCCTGCTGAATGGCGGTCTGTATCGCTGCGGACTGGACTCCGTATTCCAAAGCAAGGCTCAGATTGATGACATCGGCTCCAACATCGGTGGCATACGAGATGGCCTCCGCCACATCCGAGGAGTCCCCGCCGCCGGTGGAACTCATGACCTTGAGCGGCAGAATCCGGACTCCCGGCGCCGTGCCCGCCACACCGGTGCCGTTGTCAGTGCATGCGGCCACTATCCCGGCAACATGAGTCCCATGGCCGTTGTCGTCTCCGGCCGTGTAGTATCCCGGGTCGGTGAACGACAACAGGAAGTTGCGATCGTTGACCTTGTCCAGCGAGGCGCTCAGATCCGGGTGCGTCAGGTCTGCTCCGGTGTCCACGACTGCCACAAGCACACTGGCATCTCCCTGCTCGACGTCCCATGCCCGTGACGCCTGGATGCGCGAATACGCCCACTGCGCCCCGGACTGGTAGTAGGGGTCGTTGGGCTCCCATGCTATGGAGACCGGATAGTCGGGCTCGACCGAGGCTACGCCCGGTATGGCAGAGAGCTCCTCGATGAGACCGCTGATCTCCTCGGGCTCCGCCTCTATCACTGTGGCTTGCCCATCCAAGAAGGTGTGCCCCGATAGCACTCCCAGGCGCTGCATGCCCTGCTCGGCAGCGGCGGAATGCACGGCCCCGTCCTCCCACATGATGATGACGCCATGCGCATCGGCAGACGCTGAATCGGACCGGGCGGATGCCGGGGTGGCGATCAGGGCTGACGTCAGCAACAGTGCGACGACCTGAGAGGCCGCAACAAGCCTGCGCATGCGAACGGTAGGTGCCATGCCATTCCTTCGTACGAAAGGGGAACGAGATCCCATCTTATATGCCCCATGCTGATCGCGGTATTTCTAGCGGGTCATCCGACGTCCGTACACGATGTACTTTCGGCCGAACAGATACGGCCGACACTGAAGCGGGTACGGGTCTATCACGACCATAGAGATGCCCGAAGAAGAGACTACTCTTCTAAGGGCGGCCGTGCTGCACTGCAGGCAATGACGATCGATGAGGTCCGTATGGACGCGCGCTGCACCAAACCTGATTTCATCCAACCTCACCTATCCCGCTCTCAGGCAGGCTTCCAGCTTGGCCTAGACGTCATACAGATGTCCATGCAATCCGCTACGAACGTCGCGCCATGACGCACCACGAGATGATGGTGGCGGACTTCCGGCGACGGTTCTTCATCGCCACTGCGCTGACCCTTCCCATCCTCGCTTCCTCCCGGATGCTATGGGAGCTTGTTGGCGCTACACCTCCCCTCGCATTCAAGGGAGACATGTGGTTGGTGCTGGCATTGGCCACCACGATCTACGTGTACGGAGGATGGCCGTTCCTCTCGGGAATGGTTGCAGAACTGCGTAGCCGCATGCCCGGGATGATGACACTGGTGGCGCTGGCGATCAGCGTTGCATTCTTCTACAGCGCGGCGACCACGCTAGGCCTGCGCGGCGGTGACTTCTTCTGGGAGCTGGCGACGCTTGTCGACATCATGCTGCTAGGCCACTGGGTGGAGATGCGCTCGGTGATGGGAGCGTCACGTGCGCTGGAAGAGCTCGCGCGCCTCATGCCCAAAGAGGCGCACCTGCTCGCAGCAGACGGCAGCGTCTCCGATGTCCCGGTGAGCGAGTTGGCCATCGACGACCGGGTGCTCGTGAAGCCCGGCGAGCGACTCCCCGTGGACGGCGAGGTGGTGGATGGAGCCACGTCTGTGGACGAGTCTCTCGTCACAGGCGAGAGCGAGCCGGTCTCCAAGTCGCCGGGAGACGAGGTCATCGGCGGCTCGGTCAACACGGACGGCAGTATCTCGGTCCGTGTTGCAAAGGTAGGCGCTGACTCCTTCCTCTCTCAGGTATCAGAGCTTGTCCGAGAAGCCCAGGGCGCGCGCTCGAGAACACAGGCTTTAGCCGATAAGGCCGCCATGTGGCTGACCATCGTCGCGATCACAACGGGCGGCCTGACGTTCCTGGCATGGTTGCTGGCCAGCTCCCGTGGCGGCGTGTTCGCACTCGAGCGTGCGGTGACGGTCATGGTGATCACCTGCCCGCACGCCCTCGGGTTGGCGATCCCTTTGGTGGTGGCCGTCTCCACATCCATCGCAGCCCGAAGCGGTCTTCTCGTGCGCGACCGCACGGCGTTCGAGTCTGCCCGCATGATCGATGCGGTCATCTTCGACAAGACCGGCACACTCACCGAGGGCCGCTTCGGCGTCACAGACGTACTGGCCTTCACCGACACGCCGCCAGACGAAGTCCTTGCGCTCGCCTCGGCAGTCGAAGCGCTTAGTGAGCATCCCATCGCCCGCGGAATCGCGGCCGGCATGGAGATCCCACATCCGGCGACCGACTTCCGGGCCATCCCCGGTCGCGGAGCACAAGCCCGCGTGGACGGCAGGCTCGTACGTGTCATCAGCCCCCGCGTGCTTGCCGAGGAGGGGGTCCCCATCCCTTCCGACGCCCCAGTCCTGCTTGCCGAGGAGGGCAAGACCGTGGTCTATGTGCAGGCCAACGCTGTCTTGCTTGGCGCGATCGCCTTAGCCGACGTCGTGCGTCCCGAGTCTGTGCAAGCCGTGACGAGGCTGAAAGAGATGAACGTGCGCTGCATCATGCTGACAGGCGACAGTGAGCGCGTCGCCCGATGGGTCGCCGGACAGGTGGGGATAGATGAGTTCTTCGCAGGTGTGCTCCCTGCCGACAAGTCCCGCAAGGTGGAGGAAGTACGCGCCCGGGGACTCCACGTTGCCATGGTTGGCGATGGGGTCAACGATGCGCCCGCGCTGGCAACGGCCGATATAGGCATCGCTATAGGAGCAGGCACCGACGTGGCCATCGAGGCGGCCGACATCGTGTTGGTGCGTAACGATCCGCAGCGGGTGGCAGACATCATCGACCTTTCGGCAGCCACGTATCGGAAGATGCGTCAGAACCTTGTGTGGGCCACCGGGTACAACGTGGTGGCCATTCCGCTAGCCGCCGGCGTGCTGGCTGGCTTCGGCGTACTCCTGTCTCCGGCCGCCGGAGCGGTGCTCATGTCCGCATCGACCGTCATCGTGGCCGTGAACGCGCGACTCCTCCGAGTCTAGCCGCCTTTGGGCTGATGCGCCGACGCGTGGGTATATCCCCTTTACGTTGCGGCGCGGACAACAAGCTTTCCGCACCTCTCGGAAAGGGGCAATCCATGGATAGTCTCACCCGTGAAGACCTGACCGCACTGGCTACTCGCGGCCAAGGGACATGTGTCTCGATCTACCTTCCCACACATCGGTTCGGCCCTGAGACCCAGGCCGATCAAACAGCGTTGAAAAACGCGTTGAACCAGGCTGAAGAGGAACTGACGGCTGGCGGCATGCGTTCACCGGACGCCATCGCCCTGCTGGCGCCAGCTCGGGAGCTGCTGGGTGACCGTCCATTCTGGCTGAGAAGCGACGTGGGGCTTGCACTCTTTATCGGGCGTGATGGAGTCAAAGCACTCAGGATGCCGGAGGAGGTCGCTCCCCGCGTGATCGTCGACGAGCGCTTCTACCTAAAGCCGCTCCTGGGTGTCATCGGTTCCGAGCACCACTATTGGCTGCTCACATTGAGCCAGAAGCGTATCCGTCTCATGCGTGGGTCGCGTATCGGCCTTGTCCAGGTCGACCTGGAAGGCGTCCCCACAAGCCTTGCCGAGGAGCTTCGCTGGGACGACCTGGAGAGATCCTCCCTGCAGTTCCATACGGGGACCAGCGGCACGGGCGGCAAGCGGCCTGCCGTCTTCCACGGCACGGGTGAGCCCGACGTGAAAGACGAGATCATGCGCTACTTCAGAGAGATCGACAAAGGAGTCGCCGAGTACCTGCAAGATGACGACGCGCCGCTCATTCTCGCAGGCGTGGACTACCTGCTTCCTATATACCGGGAGGTGAACAGCCATCCCCGCCTTGCGCAAACGGCCGTCACCGGCAGCCCCGACAACATGAATGCGACGGACCTGTCCCGGGAGGCTTGGGACATCGCACTCCCGCTGTTCAGAGAAGGCCGCGACCGGGCCGCCCGGCAACTCGATGATGCATGGGGTTCCAGCAAGACCACGAGCGACCCCGAGACGCTCGTGCCGGCCGCGATGCACGGACGGGTCGACACCCTGTTCGTCGCAAGCGATCGCGAGCTCTGGGGCCGCTACGATGCCGAGACGGGAGCCGCATCGATCCACGCTTCCCGGCAGTCCGGAGACGAGGACCTGCTCGACCTTGCGGCGTTCGAGGCGCTTCATTCCGGAGCCGAGGTCTACGCGCTCCCGGCGGCGCAGCTCCCCCGGGGCGAGGCTTTCGCCGCCATGCTTCGCTACTGAAAACCGCCCATCGCCGTACGGGAGGATCCTTCGGGGTCCTCTCGGCATTTCTTGCTGTAAAGCCACCCGCCTGATACGTTCATATCGAACGTTTAGAACTTCCTGAACGTTGGGAACGTTATTCTATATCTGCTTTATGAGAGGAGGAGCCGGTGACCAAGGACGGCGACACGGAAGGGCGCTCTGTCTTGCGAGAAAAACTCGCACGCATGCTGGAGCAGGTGGGGTTCCCACACTCCATCTCTCGCGTCTATGCCGCACTGACCATGGCGCCCGGAGAGGGGCTCTCTACCAGCGAACTGATGGAGGAGCTCTCCATCAGCAAGGCGTCGGTAAGCAACGCGATGCAGTTTCTGGTGGGCACCGCGCTTGTGGAGAAATACCGGGTTCCCGGTTCTCGCGAGACCCACTACCGCATGCTGAAAGGCGTTTGGGGAGACATCCTGGCAAAGAAGTTCGCGGCGATGAGCTACATCACGTCGGTCGTGCGCGAAGCGAAGGAGGGAACCGACTCCCCGCTCGCGTTGGAACGCCTCAATGAGATGGACGACGTGTACTCCTTCTTCCAGAAGGAATTCGAATCGGTCATGGAACGCTGGGACGAAAGGATAGGACGATGACAGAGCCCGCCATCAATGTGGAGGACCTCCGGTTCTCATACGGCGACCTGGAAGCCGTGAAGGGCATCTCTTTTGACGTGCAGCCCGGCGAGATCCTGGGCTTCCTTGGCCCTAACGGCGCCGGCAAGTCCACGACCATCAAGATGTTGACCGGCCAGGTCAGGCCCAAGAGCGGCAAGGCACAGGTGCTCGGTATCGACATCGCCGCCGACGATCCCAACCTCCAGGCGCAGATCGGCGTCTGCTTCGAGGAGAAGAACCTCTACCTGAACATGAGCGCCAAAGAGAACCTGGACTTCTACGCATCGCTGTTCGGCATCAAGGAGCCGGAGACGATGGAGGTCTTGCGTCGCGTGGGGCTGGCCGAGCGCGCGAAGGACCGCGTTCACAGCTTCTCCAAGGGCATGCGCCAGCGCATGATGATCTCTCGCGCCTTCATCAACAAGCCGAAGGTGCTCTTCCTCGACGAGCCCACCGATGGTCTGGACCCGGTCACCTCGGCGTCTATACGCAAGACCATCAAAGAAGAAGCCGATAGAGGCGCCGCCGTCTTGTTGACCACGCACGACATGTTCGAAGCCGATGAGCTTTCGGACCGCATCGCATTCATCAACGACGGTGAGATCGTCGCTTTGGACACCGCCGAGAACCTCAAGCTCAAGTACGGCACCCGCTCGGTCAAGGTGCGGCTCCGCGAGGGCAGCGGCGTGCGGGAAGAGCACATAGAGCTGGCCGACGAAGGCTCCTCGGCCAAGCTGGCCGAGTTGGCGGCATCTCCCGACCTCCTCACGATCCACACCGAGGAGGCCACGCTGGAAGCCATCTTCATCGAACTCACCGGCAGGGGGCTTAAGGGATGAGCCGCATCGTCTCGCGCCCGGCGATAATCCGGGCACTCCTGAAAAAGGAGTTGAAAGCGTATTCGCGGGACAAGGTATACCTGTTCCTGACCCTGCTCGTACTCATCGCTATCCCCATCGCGTACACGTTCTTGCCTTCGTCGGTGAATGAGACCATCACGCTTGCGGTCTCCCCTTCAGTGTCATCGATGGTGGCCGACGCCAAGGACTCGCTCAAGGCAATGGGCGCCACTGACGCACAGCTCGCCGAACTCGACGATGCCGACCTGAGCCAGGAACAAGAAGGCCTGCTGCTGATCGAGTTCGACGATGAGGAGGACATGCAGGCGGTCGTCGAGGGCACGCTTGAGGCGTGGCAGACCGACGACGGCGACCTCGTGCTGCGCGACCCCGAAGCGGACGAGGACAAGCCTGAAGACGCCGAAAAGCTGAATCTCGACATCGGCATCGCGTTCCCCGAAAGCTTCATAGCGGATGTGGCCGCCCAGAGAAGCGGCGTCACGGTCACGGTCTACTCGGACGCCAACGTTCCGGAAGAGATCCAGGGCGCGATGACCAGCTTTGTACGCGAAGCCGCCTACCAGCTTGCCGGGCAGGAGCTTCCGGTCACGATGACCGATGAAGCGGGCATCGTGCTGGGCACCGACCGTGTAGGTGATCAAGTCAGCCTCAAAGACAAGCTGCGGCCGATGCTCATCTTCATGGTGTTGCTGATGGAGACCTTCTCGATGGCGTCGCTCATCTCTACAGAGGTCCTGCAGCGCACGGTCACCGCCGTGCTGGTGACTCCCGCCAAGACAAGCGACTTCCTCATTGCGAAGACGATATTCGGCACGTTGATGTCGCTTGGTCAGGGTCTGATCGTGCTTCTGTTGGTAGGCGGACTGACCCCGGAGAACTGGTCGCTGGTTCTGGCCGTGCTGCTGATCGGATCGATGATGTTCACGGGAGTCGCGCTCTTCGTGGGATCATCCGGCCGGGACTTCATGGGCCAGCTGTTCTACAGCATGGTGTTCGTCATCCCGCTGCTCATACCGTCGTTCTCGGTGATGTTCCCCGGCACGGCGGCCACCTGGGTCAAAGTCCTCCCCACGTACCCCATCATCAACACGCTGGTAGGGGCGTTCAACTATGGAATGACATGGTCTGACGCTGCGGGCTCACTCGCGTATGCGGTGATATGGCTGGCGGTTCTGTTCGGCGCCGGCCTGTTGGCCCTGAAGCGAAAGGTGGAATCGCTATGAGCCCCAAACTCACCTGGAAAGTGCTACGCAAAGACATGGCGATAGGACCGCGCTCACCGCTGTTCTTGTGGATGATCGTGCTTCCCTTCGCGTTGACGCTGATACTGCAGGTCGCGTTCGGTTCGCTGTTCAACCCGGAGCCGCGACTGGGCATAGTGGACGAAGGCGATTCGCAGATCACCGCAGAGACCGAAGGCATGGAAGGGATCAGCCTGACGGTTCTCGACGATGCCGAGGAGCTGAAGACCCAGGTCGAGGCCAACGACCTCGACGCCGGCCTCATTCTGCCGGCCGGCTTCGATGAGGCTGTCCGAAGCGGCGAGCAGCCGGACCTGCAGTTCTACATCGGCGGTGAAAGCCTCGCCTCCAACCGGATCATCCTGACAGTCACCGCCATCGACCTTGTACGGGAACTGGAGGGCAGCACGGCGCCCGTCACCGTGGATGTCGTGAACTTCGGCACCACGGGACTTCCTATCTCCGTGCGCCTGGTTCCGGTCATCGTGTTCTACGCCCTGGTAATGGCCGGCATCTTCATACCAGGTTCCAACCTGGTGGAGGAAAAGGAGCAGGGCACGCTCATGGCATTGCTGGTATCACCGGCTAAGATCGGTGACGTGCTCACCGCCAAATGGGCTCTTGGAACCGTGCTCGCCACGGTGATGGCCACCGCGACTCTCGCACTCAACCAGGCTCTCGGCGGGAACTGGCTTCAGGTCCTCGTGGTCGTTTTCGTCGCCGCGTCGCTTTCCTCGATGATCGGGCTGCTCATCGGCACGTTCGCGAAGGACTCGGCCATGATGTTCGGACTCGTCAAGGGCCTCGGCATCTTCCTGTTCGCGCCGACGCTGTTCTACATCTTCCCCGAGTGGCCGCAGTGGATCGCGAAGCTCTTCCCGCTCTACTGGATCATCGAGCCCATCTGGCAGGTCTCGGTCATGGGCGGCTCGATCAGCGAGGTGTGGCTCGAGCTCGTGGTGGCGATCGGCATAACCGTGGCGCTCATACCGGTTGTGGGCTTCGTTGCCCGTCGCGTACAAGCACAGATGGCGGCCCGGTAAGCAAACGGGCCGGGAAAGGAGACCATGATGGAGTGGTACTGGTGGGTGCTCATCGGCATTGGCGTGGTCGTCATCGCCTACGTCAAGCTCGTGGTGTTCGGCAAGATCATGGCCAATATGAAGGCGAAGAAGGAAGCTCAGGCGGCGCTGGCCGAGGAGGACTAGACTTCCTGGCTCCCGCAATCAAAGAAGGCCCGTCGCGTTCGCGGCGGGCCTTCTGTTGCGTCAAGTGGCTACTCCGGGTCCTCCAAGTCCGCCGAAACCGGAGCATCAGAACAATCCCGCACCCGGTACTTGATCGTGGTCTCTCCGGGGGCGCCCTGCTGCTCCACGCGCTCGACAAGTACTAGCACGGTACGCTTCTTCCCACTATTTAGCTTCTCCACGACGTACCAGTAGTCTGATGGATTGCCCGGGCCCAGCGCCCAGGACTCCACGGCATCTGCGTTTCGATCCGCCACGAACGCCTCGATGTCGATAGACGCGTCGTCCGCAAGGTAGCGCTTGGCGACCTCGACATCCCCGTCGAGCACTGCGTCGTAGAACACCGATACGACCGCCTGTGAGCTCCCATTGTCTCCCGTCTCGGGAGGCAACAAGGGATTGAACGGCTGGAAGAAGGACCCGACGATCATGACCTCCAAGTAGAACCCGAACAGCAGCGAAGCTACTAGGATGGGCACGATTGGCGCAGCAAGGTACCACTTGGGACGTGAGACGATACATGCTGCTTCGCCTTCGGCGATGTCGGCCGTCCGCACTATCAAGAGACCGTCAGCCGTTATCACGCGCGAGAGACCCGCCATGCGCATACCCACACTCGCGCTGCGAGAGCGCCGGAGCCCTAGCCAATAGTAGAGTCCCCAGGCGAGGCACAGCGTCAGGACAAGCAGTGAGACAAGCGGGAACGACGGCATCTCGAAACCCGGGGTCCTCGCCAGCTGCTGTCGAGTTTCCTCGGTCATCCAGAAGCGCACCTGCACCAGACCCAATACGCCAAGCCACGCGGGGTTCACGACCAGCGGCACCCAACCTAGCGTCATGTCGGCCAACCACGCGGCGAACCTGCGGCCTCTTGATGCCTCTCCAACGGTCTCGCCATCGGCACGCCGCACCCGCTTCTCGATGATCTCAACCGCGACTCGCTCGGCCGGGCTCAGATCATTGAGTGCTGATCCGACGCTGCCGCCCTCGGCTACGGTCTCCTCGACGTGCGAGCGCATCTCGGCGACGATGTCGTCGACGTCCGGCCGAGGAAGTCCTCGCAGCCCCTTGCGAAGGGCGCGTACATACATTTCGAATCCGCTGTCTTCCACGTCTCCCCCCCTCGTCCTGAACCCCGCTACTCGAACACGAGTAGGTGGCCCACAAGCCCACCGTTGATAAACATGCCGCGCACCTCACCGAACTCGGTGTTCTGCCAAACGCACACCGCTGCATCAGGCACGCCGTCTCGAGAGAAGCCCGGCGCTTCATACGAAACCGGCCCGAGCGCCTGCACGGCCTCCGTGTAGGTCGCCTGCTCTGTGACGATTTCGAGCTCAGTCGTACTGGCCGCAGCGCGCTGCGAGCTCCACATCACCCTCGTCCACACGTGCGGTAGCCAGGTGCCCGCACTGAACAAGACGGCGACGACCAGGCCAAGCGTGAGGGCTATGATCGCCCAGCGCCTGTTGCTCTTGCGCGCGCGCTCCGGACCCCAGGCGGCATCGGACGCTGCGACTGCCGGCATCAAGATCACTCCCCCTCCATCGATCTGACTGCCGAGTCGATCCGCTTCCACTCCTCAAGCGACCGGGCAAGGAAGGCCGTACCCGCAGCCGTGACCGAGTAGTACTTGCGGGCATTCCCGTCGGAAGGCTGCTGCCACTCGCTGACAAGAAGCCCATCCACTTCCAAGCGGCGGAGCACCGGATAGACAGTGCCCTCTCCCGCCACGAAGTCCCCCAGCGCTTCGAGCTGCTTCACGATGGCGTAGCCATAGAGGGGCTCGACAGAAAGCACCTGCAGCACGAGCATCTGGATGACACCCTTGCGCAGCTGTGCGCTGTAGCTATCGAAATCCCCTCCCATGACTTCCCCCTCGGGCCAGTGAGTTGCGCATACTGTACATTGTTAGGTACCTCGTATTGTATAGTACCCATCGTTGAAGAAGTCAAGCGAGGTTTGGCGGACTCAGTGAGGACACGAGAACTGGTCCAAAGTGCGCCCCCGCTGCACGCTCCCAGGGGTGCAGGGCGCCATCCTCTAGCAGGATTCCTCGGCAATAAGAAAAGCCCCCGGCGTGCCGGAGGCTTCAGTCTGTGTGCATGGTGGGCCCGGATGGATTCGAACCATCGACCTCACGGTTATCAGCCGTGCGCTCTAACCAACTGAGCTACGGGCCCATGCAAAACGCTCCGATACCATAGCCCAGCGCCGTCGGAGCGTCAATAACGATACCGGCACGTGGCTCCCTGATGAACTCCAAGGTGTATAGCTTAACTCAGTCGCGCCGCCTCTGGAGATGCGACTTCCTCTCGGCTTGGAGGAATAGTACTCGTCTTTGAGTGGTACGGTACCTATGTAAGAGAAAGGGGCGGCTGTGATCCAGGTCAACATCATCAACATCAGTGCAGACGCCGTCAGCGGTCAGCCTGTCATACTGCTGCGCCCTGTCGAGGACGTCGTTGCCGAAGGAGGCATCCGGGTCCTTCCTATCTGGATCGGACACCCTGAGGCCACGGCCATCCTCATCGCATTGCAGGGAGTCAATTTCCCCCGCCCGATGACACACGATCTGCTTCTGTCCACGATCGAGACGATGGGCTTTTCTGTGAGCCGCGTGGAGGTCACCCGCATCGACGGCGGCACCTACTACGCGGCGATCACGTTGCGCGGAGAAGCACTCGACCTCGTCCTGGACGCACGCCCCTCTGATTCCATAGCGCTTGCAGTGCGTGCCGGGTGCCCCATCTTCGTCGATGAGGAAGTACTCGCCACGTCAGGCGTGGTCATCGAGGAGGTCGACGAGGAGCAGGAGGTCGAGGCGTTCCGCGACTTCTTGGATCACGTGGACCCAAGCGACTTCACCTCTTGAGCCGGGCCTACTCGTAGCGCAACGCGACGATGGGATCGAGCTTGCTTGCCTTGTAGGCCGGATACACGCCGAAGAACACGCCCACCCCGAACGCGAAGAAGAACGCCATCGCCACGGCCCACGGCGTCACTTCGGAGGGCACCGGCGTTGAGGCGCTGAGGATCTTGGCTCCTCCCCACCCTATCGCTATGCCGATGCCGCCCCCCATGACCGAAAGCGCCACCGCCTCGATGACGAACTGGCTGAGGATGTCGTAGGTGCGCGCACCCACCGCCTTGCGGATGCCGATCTCGCGTGTCCGCTCCTGCACGGACACCAGCATGATGTTCATGATGCCGATCCCGCCGACCAGCAGTGAGATACCGGCGATACCGGCAAGCATGTAGGTCAGTGTGCCCAGCAGGTCGGAGAGGATTCCCAGCGTCTGCTCCTGTGAGAACACCGTGATCTCATCGCCAAAGCGCGGCTTCATCACCCGCAGTATGTCAGCCTTCGCGCGGTCGATCCCCTCGGAATCAGAGACCTTCACCACGATAGTGCCGATGTCATCGACGCCCAGCACACGCTGGGCCGTGGTGACAGGCATGTAGATCTGCGCGTCCTGATCACCGGCAAAGCCGCCGCCCTGCGCCTGATAATGGCCGATCACGGTGAAGCGTTGCCCTTGGATGGTCACGGACTTGCCTATCGGATCCTGGCCGGGGAACAGCTGCCTGGTCACCGATGCACCAAGGGCCACGACGCGGGAAGCCGCCTGGACCTCGCTGCGCCTGTAGTGTCGACCGTCCTCGATGGTTGCCGAGAAGACCTCGTTGCCCTGCTCGGTAGCGGCGGCCACGACCACCCTCATGCTGCGGTTGCCCGACTTGATCGTCGCGCCGCCCTGGATGACAGGGACGACTGCGTCCAGGCCGCTCACTCTGCGCTCGATATACTGCGCATCTTCGATGGTGAACTGCCTGGACGGCGGGGTGGGCTGACCGCCGGTCGGGGAATCGAACTGTCCGGGCAGCACGAACAGGAGATTGGAGCCCAGCCCTTCGATCGATCCGGTGACCTCGTCTTGCACGCCGGTGCCGATGCCCACAAGCAAGATGACGGCGGCCACGCCGATGATCACGCCCAGCATCGTCAACAGGCTTCGCGCCTTGTTGGCGGCCAGAGCACGAAACGCGATCCTGACGCTCTCGAGGAAGTTCATCCTGCAACCTCCTCGGCAGGCAGATCCCGCAGCTCATCGGCGGCCTGTATCCGGTGGCGCACGATCTCCTCGGACTGGATGCGTCCGTCCAAGATCCGCACCACCCGCTGCGCATGCCGCGCGATGCGATCATCGTGCGTGACGACCACGACCGTGATACCTTGCGCGTTCAGCTCCTGAAGCATGGCCATGACCTCTATGCCGGACTTGGAATCGAGGTTCCCTGTGGGCTCATCGGCGAGCACGATGCTCGGGTTGCTGACCAGAGCGCGGGCGATGGCCACGCGCTGCTGCTGACCACCTGACAGCTGGCTGCTGAAGTGCCCAAGTCGGTCGGCGAGAGCGACTCTCTCAAGCGCGGCCTTGGCTCGGCGGGTCCGCTCGCTCCCCGACACGCCCGAATAGACAAGCGGCAGCTCGACGTTGGCTAGAGCCGATGTCCTTGGCAGCAGGTTGAACGACTGGAACACGAAGCCTATGTAGCGGTTGCGCAACTCGGCCAACTGGTTGGCCGACATCGTGCTGGCGTCCACGTTCTCCAAGACCACCTGCCCGCTGGTGGGCGTGTCCAACAGGCCCACGATGTGCATCAGCGTGGACTTGCCTGATCCGGAAGGCCCCATGAGCGACACCATCTCACCTTCACGGATAGTGAGCGAGACACCCCGTAGAGCATTCACCTCGATACCCTCAAGGAAGTACGTCTTGATGACATCGCGGGTCTCAAGAACCACGCGTGGAGTGGCGGGCTCGGTGGGCACAGGCTATTTCACCTTCACCGTCACGCCATCTTCAAGCTCGGTCAGGCCGCTGATGACGACCTCGTCATCCGCCGCAACGCCGGTGAGTATCTGGGCACGGGTGTCGGTCAGCGTGCCCGTCTTCACGTTCACCCGTACCGCCCGGCCGTCACGCACCACGAAGACGTGGCTACCGTCGCCGTCATCGAGCACCGACTCCACGGGCACCGAGATCGCGTCATCGATCGAGCTGATCTCGATATCCACTGAACCATTCATGCCGAGAAGCGCGCGTTCTCCCACGTCCTTCAGCCGCATGAGCACGGGAAACGCCGTGCCCCCGGTGGGCGTGAGGGAGGACGTCCTCTCCACACGCTCGACGGTGGTCTCAAAGACCTCGCCGACGATCGCGTCCAGCGTGATGAAGACCGGCTGCCCTTCCTCTATCTTCGAGATGTCAGCCTCGTCCACCAGCGCAGTGAACACCACCTGGTCGAATACGACCACGCTGAACGGAGGGCTCGCCGGGGTGACCGAGGAGCCCACTGCGGGCTTTCCCTCTGAGGAGCTGCCGCCAAGCGCGGACAGGCTTCCTGCCGCCGAATTGAAGACGACCGTCCCATCCATGGGGGCGCGCAGTTCGGCCTTCCCAAGATTCTCTATCGCTAGGTCGAGGGCGAGTCGGGCGACGTCTACCGCCGAGTCCGCCGAAGACCGGGCGGCCCCCGTATCCGACGCTTTCTCGAGCGCGGACTGCTGCGCAAGCGCAGCAAGGTATCCGGCCCAGGCCTGGTCCTTTGCCGCCTTGGCGGCAGCCTCCGCGGCGGTGTTGTCCTGCGCCGCCAGCAGCTGGGCCAGGGTCGCCTGCGCCGAAAGAAGGTTCGCGTACATCTGATCACGCACAGCACCGAGGACGGCCAGCGTCGCCTCGGCTACCGCGTCTCGCGGAGCCGGGTTGGCGAGTATGAAGTCCTGATAGACCTGGAGCGCGGCCTCGTAATCCAGCTGCGCCTGGTCGACCTCTGACTGCGCGAGGTCGATCGCCTCCTGCGAGGGCACCGCCTCTTTGACGGCCTCGTACTGGGCCAGGGCCGCGGCGTAGGCCGAATAAGCGGCATTCACCGCAGCGCTGGCGGCGTCCTTATCGGCGGAGGACGGCGCCGTCTCTCGCACGGCGTCGGCCTGCGCAAGAGCCCCTTCATAGGCCGCCTGGGCCTGCGCGACCTGGACTTCTAAGGGAGCCGTATCAAGAGTGGCGATAAGATCGCCCTTCTTCACCGTCTGTCCCTCGGTCACCACGATGCTCTCGATGGTCGTCGCGGTCGGCGGGTAGATATCACCCTCCGTGTCCGCCTCGACCTCTCCGGAAGCGGTGACCGTGAGCGCGAGCGCGCCCCTTGTTGCGTTCTCCACGCTCACTTCTACTCCGCCGCTCCGGGCGTTGATGGCGATCGCCACGCCAACACCCGCAACAAGCACGACGGCTACGACAGCGGCGATGACCTTGCCTTTGGACACAGCACCCTCCTTGTCCGACCCAAGACCCACTCATCCATGTGTACCCCAGGCTCAGCTGGAGTCAACGAGCACGATCGTTGTCCCGCTAGAGAGATGGTCCCGCGAAAAGGAGGGCCGGCAGCTCGGCGATGTCGTCGATCATGAAGTCCGGCCCTGCCGCTCTGAGGCGGTCGGCATCAGAGACCCCCCAGGTGATGGCCACCGTGTGTGCGCCGGCCGCACGACCTGCCTCGACGTCATGCGGGCTGTCGCCTACGAAAACACACTCTTGAGGCGAAACGGCCAGAAGCTCAGCGGCGTGAACGACCGGATACGGGTCGGGTTTGTGCCTGACCACATCGTCTGCCGTGACGATCACCTTGAAGTACTCCGCAAGGGAGAACAGTTCGATTCCACGCCTGGCCATCGGCGTGCCTTTGGATGTGACGATCCCCATCGGTATCTTGCGCGACTGGATCTGCGCCAGCACCTCCCGGGTGCCGGGATACAGCTTCGCCATCTCGTCATGACACGCGTGGTTGAAGGTGCGGTACTCCTGCAAGAGCTTCTCGGCGATCTCAGGGTCGTCCGTGAACTCGAACATCTGCGCCTTGAGGGGGATCCCCACGTTGTGCATCAAGATCTCATCCGAGAGGGACCGGCCCAGCACCGTCTCCGTAGCATGCCTGAACGACGCGAGGATGTGGTCGATGGTGTTGATCAGGGTCCCGTCCAAATCAAAGAGAACGGCCGTCACTCCGGCCATCCTCAACGGTTCACTGAGTGGATGCGATGGGTTCTTCTTCACGCGTCCATACTACCACCAGGCCTGACCCGCCTGTACGTCCGTACAGGTATCCGCACGGTCATAAGTGCAGCCTAAAATCCATCCGGGGGGACGGCGCGATAAACGTGGCAGGTGAGCAAGATGAAGGGTGCGCATCTGTCTCTGCGGCTCACGCAAAGACAGAGCGAAATACCGTGCGGAATGACCGCACGTAAGGGAGGAGGTGCTACAAGTGAAGAAATCAATCGTGTTCGTACTTGTGACGGCTCTTGCTCTGATGATGGCGGTAACACCGGCGTTGGCAACCGTACCGGACATGGAGGGGATCGATCAGCTGGAGATCCCTGCAGAGCTCCCGCAGGACCTGGAGATCATCGAACTCACAGAGAATGAGACTCTCAGGACCGGGACCTGTTGCTTCATGCCGATCGTAAGGACCGGCCCATGTCTTGTCACTTCATGCGACGCTCCCAGGGACATGATCCACAACAACGACGAGTTGGGTATCTGCTTCCAGGTTCCCGTGTACGTGGACATCGTCCACTCGTTGTCGGTGGGTCTGTATGACGCTGCGGGTGCTCCGAAGTGCAGCTTCTACCTGGGCAACACCAGCCCTGTCGAGGGCTATGAAGACCCCCAGGGTCTCGATGGCACCGACGTCGGGTTCCTCAAGGTCATGAGCAACGACGAGTACGTCAAGAGCGTCTACACCGGACGAGGCCTCATGCCCGTTTGGTGCGATGACGCGGGTGGACGCGCGTGGGAGGATGGCACAGGCCTGGCCACGCCGTTGCCGCTCAAGGTCCATGTGGACGGCGAGGACGTGGGGAACATGTTCATAAGTGCCCCGCACGCGGTTCCGCCGGACTGTGTGACCACAGAGGAGATCATGCTCTCCGTGGATAAGCCTGATTGGCAGAACGAGGCTGGCATGTACGCCGGCTGGGTGATGTTCTCCGTATGGCAGATCTAGACGCCTCAGGTGTTCGAAGATCCCGGGCGGCGCCAGCCGCCCGGGATCTGGCGTGGAGGAGGTAGGGCGTTGAGAAGACAGACCTTACTGGTCTCGATCGCATGCTTGTTGTTCCTGGTGGCTCTACCGGGGACCGCATATGCGGATCTGGCCGTCATCCCGAGCAAAGTGGAGATATTCATCGCTCCGGGAGAAAGCTACGAGACCTCCGTCACGGTGCTGAACAACGGTGATACGCCCATGCAGATCGACGTGGCGTCATGGGACTTCGCGCGGGACTCCTCTGGCAAGGCCTACGCCGTGGATGCAAGAGACGCCGAGGCGTTCCATGCATGCGGAGCGTGGCTTGAGATCTCCTTTGGCGAGAACCCCATCGTCCAGCCCGGCGAGAACCGCCGTGTCAGCATCATGATCAACGCCCCGGAGACGACTGACTACGGAACGTACTGCACGTATGTCCAGGTGCTTGGGACACCCACAGAGGTGGCTCCCGGAAGCACTCCCACAGTTCTTCAAATGAACGCCCTGCTTCTCGCCATCGTCTACCCTCCCGGCGCCGAAGGTCAGACCCTGGACCAAGTCGACGAACTCGTGCGGGAGGCCATCCTACGAGAACTCCAGGTGCCGCCCACCAACTTCGGTGAGGCTGTGCCTGTCCGTGCCTCCATCGCCAACAACGGCAACATCCATCTGAATATGGAAGGCTACGTTGATATCTTGAAGGGGGCGACCGTCATCGCACGGCTGCCCATCGGTGAATGCACGCTCCTTCCCGAGGATTCTTTGGATGTGGAGCGTATCTGGACCGACACCCCGGCATTCGGTCGGTTCACGGCACGGTTCTGGGCCGACGCAGGCCTGGAGAAACCGTTCGTGGCCGAGCGCGAATTCTGGATCATCTCGCCATGGCTCATCGCTGCAGCCTCCGGCGTGCTCGTGATCGGCATGGTCGGCATTGCGCACTCACTTCTTCGTATCCATCGCTCCCCTGCAGACCCCCGTGACGAGATGATCCAGTGATGGCACGTCCGAGCAGACACCTCCGGACCATCTTGCGACCTCGTCTTGCGATCTCGCTGGGTCGTTGCGCACGGCTGTTGCTCGTTGTCAGCGTGAGCGCGACCATGGTCCCCCGGATCGCGCTCGCGACCAGCCCTGAGGACTATATAGAACAAGCATCTCCGGTCGTGGTGGATGAGACGGACGCGGAGCAACCACCGTCCGATGAGCCACTGGATGAACCAGACTACGCTCTCCCGGATAGCCCCGCTCAGGTCGAACTCATCGGCGAGCCCATCGTCTTCTCGGCGACACCCGTGGATCTGGACTCCACAGACTGGCAGGAAGGGACGATGCGGCTTCAAGTGAGAACCAGCGGCTCTTTCAAGCTGACGCTCTCGACGACCACGGCAGAGAGCGCCGAAGGTGTCACGCCCCGACACGTGCCGCTATGGGTGCTCGCAACGTCGGGCGAATGGATACGCCTGTCGGCTGAACCCGTCCTTGTCACCGAGAGAACCCTCCCCGAAGACACGGAGAGCTCTGTAGAGTGCGTGATCGCGTGCAGGATCTTCGCTCCCGGCGAAGGTCCCTCATGGAGCCTCCCTGCCGGCGACTACATGGGTCAGTTGGCCTTGCAGGTGATCCCTGTGACTCCACCCTCACCGGATGCTCCGGCGCCGGACACGTCTCCGACGCTCGAGGCCGAAGAGGACACGGCCACTCTTGAGCCGGAGGATGCCGCCGTGGAAGAACCGGTGGCCACGGAGCCTGACACCCCGGCTCCAGTAGAGCCGGAGACGGCACCCTATCCACTTGATGGCATCGTGCACTTCGATGTCGCGCTCAAGCCGGACACACCCGGAGCGTATGAGATCACAGCCGATGAGACCGTCATCTGGTCCGGATCGTCCCTGGCGCTCGATGATCCGGAGGCCTGTCTTCCGGAGCAACTGGTGCTCGATATCGACGGGGTCGACGCCGGAATCCCTATCCCTTTGAATGCCGACGGTGGCTGCTACGGGTTCGACCTGGACACGACTGCGCTCCCGAACGGTGAGCATCGCTTCCGCTTCCACGACTCCGGCGTGGACGTCGAGTACGTCTTGGATGCATCACTCGCTGTCTTGGTAGACAACCAGCCGGACGAGGAATCAGCGCTGCCCGGGGATGAAGGCTTGGTCCCACCACCTGAGACCGGCACCACTCTTCCCGAGGCCCCTTCATCTGAACCATCGCTGGAGGAATCGGCCGCGCCTGAAGCGGTCCTTCCGCCCGAGAAGGTATCTATCCCGGCCGTTGTCCCTGACCAGGACGACGACCCTGATGCCGACGACGCGTAGTCCATCCTTCTCGGCAGCCCATGGCGGCACCCGCACACCCCGGCATCGAGTTCTACGACCCGGATGCACTCACACAGTCGGCCTCTTGGCCCATGAGCCCTGAAGTGTACGCGCATGCCACGGCAGCGGATCGGCTCGACACATCGGTCTTACTGAGTATGTGACTGACATGGAACTTGACAGTGCGCTCTGTGATGAACAGCCGTTCAGCGATCTGCCTGTTGTTTAGGCCGCACGCCATCAGGCGCCACACCTCGGTCTCACGGGCCGTCATCTGGTCCACGCGATTCAAGGGGTCGCGGACACATGATGTCACCGAGACCAGTGCCTCTTCCGAGAAGACCTGGTGCCCTGACGCGACATCCAGCACCGCTTCGACCAACGATTGCGCGTCTGTGTCCGCCTTTGAGAGATAGCCGGCAACCCCGCTTCTCACGGCCTCGCGAACGTATGGACGCGCGGTGTGGCACGAGAACATGAGCACCCGGGTGCTCATAGACTCACGCAACTTCGCCGTGAGTTGCGCACCATTCAGGTCCGGGAGGCCATAATCGACGATAGCCACGTCAGTGGCCACGCTCCGCAACAGCTCTAGCGCATCGCGGGCACAGCTCGCCTCCCCCACCACCGCGACCCTGGTGGACCCGGCGAGTGCCACACGTAGAGCCTCTCTCATCAACGGATGATCGTCCACTAGAGCAACGCGTACGGGGTTGTCTATATGTCTGTCTCTGGTTCCCATACCGGGATTCTCACCGACACTCTGGCACCGCCAGGAGCCCGATCGAATGCTGCGTCACCTCCCAGCCATTGAGCGCGTGACCTGATGCCATCCATCCCGATGCCGCGGTGCTGTGTGGGCGTCGTCTCATGCGCGCCTTCGCCGTCATCGGCTATCACAAGGTCCACGGCGTCTTCTCCAAACCGAAGAGTCACCCGGACGTGTCGGGCATCTGCGTGTTGACTGGCGTTCGCTACAGCTTCCTGGATGATACGTAGCACCGCAATCTGCGTGGATCGGGAGAGTGTGGGCTCCTCCCCTTCCACCTCCAGCTCTATCGACGGCGAGCAGACATCGTCTACGTCAGATATCCAGGCACGGATCTTCTGTTCGGTACCGGGGATCTCGAGTGCCGGAGGCCTGAGCTGCAAGATGAGCGAGTATAAGTCACCCAGTACCGAACGTAGCCCCTGTTCCAACCGGTCGATGCGGAGACACGCTTCATCGGAGCTGACGCCTGATTTGATCTGATGCCGGAGCTCAGATAGACAGAGCAGTGTCGAAGCGATTCCTTGCGCAGCACCGTCATGTAGGTCGAGCCCGATGCGCTCGATGAATCGCTCCTGCGAGTAGCCTGGAGACGAGAGCCAGGACGAGTTCGACCAAGAGGTGTGGTCGACCATGATAACGCCCCCCGTACTAAGACACCGTGAAGCCAGAAGCTCAGGCCCCCCGGACAGAGCTGCATTGAATGAGCGTGCGTAGGTGTCTTTATCCGATTCGGTGCAATCCGAATCAGACACAGATCATGGCGTGGCGCGCACCGCCGATCAGGCCGAGGCGCGGTCGATCGATTCCGCACCAGCGGACTCTGCCTGGATGCCCCGCAACAACACGAACGTCGCAATCGCACCCAGAGCGTAGAGCAGCGCGGTGAAGAAGTACGGGAGCGTGTATGAGCTCTCCATGATCCGGCCACCTATCGCGCTACCGGCAAGCCAGGCCACGCTCCACCCGAACCGAATCCACCCGGCGACAAGTGGTTTGTCCTCCGGTGGCAGTCCTTCCATGGAAAGCTGGTTGTAGATCGGCCACGACATGTTCATCAACGCACCGCGGGCCCACATCAGACCGGCCACCACGGGTAGCGATGTCACCAGCGGGATTGCAACAAGGAAGGGCAGCGAGAGCATCTCGGTCAGGACCACTGTGCCGGCAAGGCCAAAACGCCGGGCGATCGCGGGGGTGAGAAAGGCTCCGACCCCCATGATGATCGCGCTGACGGCCTGGATCATGCCGATGTACTCCACGCTCGCTCCAAGACGGTGCTTAAGGAAGAGGGCGACAAACGGCATAACGAGGCCCGCCCCCAGAGCGATAAGACTCTCGGGAACAAGAAGGCGCCCCAGCCGGCCCCATGAATGAAACTCCCGGATAGCTTTGGAGTAGGCCGTCCACGGGTTCCTCTCCACCTTGGGTAGCCGGGTGATAGAGCGGGCTGTGATCGCCGAGCAAGCCATGAGCACCCCGGCGGCGATGATCGTCCAGCGGTACGC
>JBFHJN010000009.1:0-45489 GCA_041595875.1 Coriobacteriia bacterium | reverse complement strand
CCTCAAGCGCGCCCAGGTCTATGGCCCGGACGTCGGCAACGCGCTGTGACGGACTTAGTATCGCCATACGTTCCTCTCGGAAATGCTAGTGGTCCGGCACACCGTCACCGTCATGGTCATGGGGGACCGCAGACGACGAGTCGCCGAGCGCTTCGTCGAGACGCGCCCTTTCGGCCTCCACAAGCGCCACTCGCGCATCATCCCCTGACAGTGCCATGATGTCCCGGACGATGGCATACGAGCTGTACTTCTCGGAGTCATCGCGCCACTCCATGTCAGGCTGCATGGCGATCACTGCCTGCTCATATGCGGCTTCAAGATCCTCTCCCCACGTCTCCAGCATCTGAGCATATGCTACGCGAAGCAGACCTGAGCTCGGGTTTGCTTCGACCCCCTGGCGGGCAAGCTCAATGCCCTCATCGATATGATCGTTTGACGCAACGATCCATGCGCCTATCTCGTAGGCATCGACAAAAGCCGGGTCAAGCGTCACCACCGCGTTCAAGGTAGGAAGCATATAGCGCTGCCCTTTGAGCCCGTCACCCTGGTAGTAGCCGTGCAAGATGGGTTCTATCCGGTTCCAGAGCACGGCAGCCGCATAGGTACGAAAGCCCGTGAGGTACGAGAACCCCGCTTGACTGACCACTTCGGCAGTAGAGGCGCCGCCGGACGTCGGCTCAACCTGGTCCGCTATGGCCTGACCGCCGAGCGAGAGAGCCAACAGCACGACCACGAGCGCCGATACCACCCAGGTTCTCGCGCCACGAGCAGCAGGGGCATCCATCACAGGTCCCTCTTCCCGAGAAGGACGACGCCAAGAAGAAGCGCTATGCCCGAGAGCCCCGCGAACACCATCACCATGCTCAACACCATCAACGCTGACACACCCCCGCCGTACGCTACCGGCAGCATGATGTTGAACGAGTCGAGTGAAGGATAGAACAGCGACAGATCGGTCGCCCCCGCGCCCCCAACAAGCGTGGATCGAGAGTGACCGACGAACAGGATGAGCGCCGAGGCGACCACAACGACGACCGGACCGCTGACTGTGGACACGGCCACGGCTGCAGCCACGATGACACCCATCTCAAGTGCTATCGACAGCGTGCCAACCCAAAGCACCCACATGAAGTCGCCATACGAGATCAACGCGACCGCCTGAACGACAACAGTGAAGGCGGCGACGCTCGCGGCGACGACCGCGGTCAACCCGAGCCATGTACCTAGCAGATACTCCCAGCGCGAGACCTGCTTGGAGAGCACCGAGTACGCGGTACGCCGCTCGAACTCCGAGGGCAGACGATTGGCTGCCAGAGCGAGGGAGAGGACGAGCGCGGCGACATACATCAACGCCAACGCGACTTCTCGGAACACCTCGGGCTCAACACCGACGCCATAGTCGGGCAGAGACGGTATCGCAGCCGCAAGTATGCCGGCGAACAGTACGACCACATAGGGAACGCGACGGCGGACACAATCGGCGATCACCGCACGTGCTATCGAGAGCATGCGACTCATGACGCCACCCCCGTCCTGGCAGAGGCTATGAGACGCGCGAAGTAGTCCTCGAGGGACTCACGTTTGGGGGCAAGCGACATGACCGCGCCGCCAGCGTCGTCGACGGCATCGACCACGCTGCGAACTGCCGAGTCCTCCACCGAGAACACCCAGACGCTGCCCGAGACGGCCACGTCACCGGCGAGCGCATTCACTGCGGCTGGAAGCTCATCCAACCCGCGCACGCGGATGGACGTCTGTCCGCTGATGTTGAGCAGCTCGTCGATGTGCCCCTCGGCCGCCACTTTGCCGGCATTCAAGATGCTCACGCGATCGCACACAGCCTCGACTTCCGAGAGTTGGTGGGAGGAGAGCAGAACCGTGGTGCCGTTCTCTCGTAGCTCCAGCATCAGGTTCCGGATATCTCGCTGACCGACCGGGTCCAGCCCGGACGCAGGCTCATCAAGCACCACGACCTTGGGCCTGCCGATGATCGCCTGTGCGATACCAAGACGCTGCAACATCCCTCGAGAGAACTTCGAAAGCTCCGTGCGCTCGGTGCCGTCCAGGCCCACTTTGCCGAGAAGCTCGACCGCACGTCCATCGAGGTCTTGCTTCTCCACTCCGGCAAGCCGACCGTAGAAGCGCAGCGCCTGCATGGCTGTGATGTGCTGGGGGAAATAAGGCTGCTCGGGCAAGAAACCCAGGTGACGACGGCCTTTTGGGCTCGTGGAGTCCTCTCCGAGTATCTCGAAAATCCCCTCTGTCGGCTTCACGAGACCGATAAGCATCTTGAGAGTGGTGGTCTTCCCGGCGCCGTTGGGACCCAGAAGGCCATGGATCGAGCCCTGTTCCACTTCAAGGGAGATGCCATCCACGGCGGCACGCCCGGGGGACTTTCCAACCGTCTTATAGACCTTACGGGCGCCATCGACCCTGATCGCAGAATCTGCTTGCTCCATGGTACTAAGGGGTCACCTCTCTCGACTTCTCTTTGGCTTCGAGGAAGTCCTCGTAGTTCGTAGCGAAGGTATGCGAGCCGTCTTCACTTGTGAGCACGTAGTAGATGAACTCTGTGTCGGCAGGTTGAGCCGCAGCCTGAAGCGACGCGAGTCCGGGGCTGGCGATAGGACCGGGCGGCAAGCCGCCGTACATGTACGTGTTGTACGGACTGTCGATCTCCAGGTCCTTGTTGAGCAGCCTTGGCCTGTTCTCCTGAAGCACGTACTCGATAGTCGCGTCGATCTCCAGGCGCATCCCCCTGTCGATCCTGTTGTAGATGACCGAGGACACCAGCGGACGCTCGTCAGCGACTCGCGCCTCGCGCTCGACCATAGATGCGATGGTCACGACCTCGTGTAGCGACAGGCCCTTCGAGGTGGCTTCAGTCAGGTCGACCTCCTCCATCTCAAGGTCGAACTGATCCAGCATCATCTCGATAGCGTCGGTGGCGCTACTGCCCTCGACCACCCGGTACGTCTTAGGGAACAAGTAGCCCTCAAGCGACCCGGTCTCCACGTCGGCCAGATACGGATGATCTGCCGAGAAGGACTGCGCCTGGTTCTGGGCAAGGTCGAGGAACTCCTCGGCAGGTATTCCGGCGGTCTCTTCGAACCGGGCGGCTATCTGCTCCAGTCGGTAGCCCTCAGGGACGGTGACGGTCACATACGGAATGGGCGGACCGGCCAGCAGCCTCTCGACCACGGCGTCATAGGGCATCCCTGTCGCAAGGTCGTAGGTTCCCGAGCGCAGCTTGCCGTCGATCTCATCCAACCGGGCGCGCAGACGGAACATGGCGGCATTGTCGATAACGCCCTGTGCCGCGAGGATATCGGCTATATCGCGGGTGCCGGCTCCATCAGGAATCACGACCTGGACGGCGACGCCGGGCTCCACCTCAACCTCTGCTTTGATGAGCAACTGCCATGCGCCATACACGGGTATCGCCACGGCGAGCAGCACGCCCACAAGGAGGACGACAGCGACCAGCGTCTTGTGCCGGGAGCGTTCATCGACGCTGCGGATACGGCGGGATCCGGCGCGCGAACGCCGCGGACTCTTGACGTAGCCCAGGTCGTCACGTTTGCCACGAACCGGACTGCGTTTATCCGCCGTCCGGCTTGACCGCTTCGGACGAGAGCGAGGGGCCTCACTCATCCGTGTCTCCTTCCACAACGCGCGTCACGTGCGCATCCAGGTATGACTGCAAGATCAACGCCGCAGCTAGCTTATCCAGCGTACCGCGCTTCTTCCGATCTGAAACCCCTGAAGCACTCATGATCCGTTTCGCTTCTGACGAGGATAGACGCTCGTCCCAGTACACCACAGGTATGTGAAGCTCCGAAGCGTATCTCTCGGCCGCCTCACGAACCGCCGAAGCCTGAGGTCCTTCATCACCGGAGAGCGTCAGCGGCAACCCGGCAACGAGCAGCCCGGGCTCGTAGTCCTCGACTATCCGGCGCAACGGTCGCAGATCGCCCCGTAAACGGCGCGCGTCCAATACATCCAACGGCGTGGCCACCTTGCCGGCGGGATCTGAGACGGCAACACCCACACGCGCTTCTCCGATGTCCAGCCCAAGATGGCGCACGATGTCACTTGATGCCGAGAAGATCGCGAGCCAGATCCAATGCGGAGTCTATGCCTGCAGGATCCTTGCCGCCGGCCTGGGCCATAGACGGCTTGCCTCCGCCGCCGCCCTTCACCTTTGGCGCGATCTGCTTGATGATCTGACCGGCGTTGAAGCCTGCGGAGACCGCCTGGTCTGAGCCTGCGGCAAGCAGCAGCACCGAACCGCCCGCTTCGGCGACAAGCACGACCGCACCGCCCTCAAGCTGCTCACGCAGCGCGTCCGCCAGGACCCGGAGCTCTCCCCCGTCGCCGGCTTCAACGCGCGCCACTACGACCGGGTAACCGACATCGACCGCCGAGGCGACGACATCGGTCAGGCTCTCACCGGTACCTCGCTTCTTGGCCTGCGCAAGCGCGCCCTCGGTCTCTTTGAGTCGCTTTGTAAGAGACGCGGACTTCTCGGCGACCTCTACCGGCCGGCACTTGAGCGACGCCGCGGCCTGAGCCAGGAGTTCCTCCTCGCCATAGATGTACTCCATGGCATCGAATGAGGTCACCGCTTCGATGCGGCGAAGGTTCGCGCCGACACTGCCCTCCGAGACGACCTTGAACAGCCCTATCTCGCTGCTCCGGCCTACGTGGGTACCGCCGCAGAGCTCCTTGCTGAAGTTGCCCACCTCGAGCACGCGCACGATGTCGCCATACTTCTCGCCGAAGAGGGCCGTCACGCCCATCTCCCGGGCCGCGGTGAGCGAGGTCTCGTAGTTGCGGACCGGGTGGTTCTCCATGATCTTGGCGTTGATGAGCCGCTCGACTTTCTCGAGCTGCTCGGCACTCACGCCTTCGAAGTGTGTGAAGTCGAAGCGCAGCCTGTCCGGGGCGACCAGCGAGCCGCCCTGACGCACATGCTCACCAAGCACGAGGCGCAAAGCCCAGTGCAGGATGTGGGTAGCCGTGTGATTGCGGCGGATCCGTTCACGCCGAAGCGTGTCGATGGTCGCGCGGACCTCGTCCCCTACGCTCAGCGTGCCCTCCTCGAGGGTGCCGAGGTGCGACACCACGCCAGGCGCGGGAATGCGCGTTCCCGTGACAGCGAAGCGGCTTGCAGCGGAAGCGATCTCGCCTGTATCTCCCACCTGACCGCCTTGCTCACCGTAAAAGGGCGTGACCGTCAAGACGATCTCACCGGTCTGACCGGGCTCAAGGCGTTCAACGGATGTACCGTCCACGATGATCCCGGCGACCCGTGAGTCCGCGAAGTCCTTCTCGTAACCGACGAACTCGACCTTCCCTGCAGCAGCGGTGATCGAGGCGAACGCGTTGCCGAACGCATTCCAGGACTCGTCTTTCACAGCAGCCCGGCCACGCTCCCGTTGGGCCTGCATCTCCGTGTCGAACGCCTCGGTATCGACAGCCATGCCGGCTTCCGTGGCGATCTCGGAGGTCAGCTCCAAAGGAAAGCCGTACGTGTCATGCAGCGTGAAGGCGAAATGGCCGTCCAGCATCGCGGAACCCGACGACTTGGTCTGCTCGATGGCGTCCTCAAGGAAGACAAGGCCCTGCCGGAGCGTCTGGCCGAAGCGCTGCTCCTCGCTATCGACGATCCGGCGAACCAGGTCGTGATGTTCGACTATCTCGGGGTAGGCCTCGCCCATCAGGTCCACAACGCGATCGATGACGCGGTTCATGAATGCATCTTCAACACCCAACAACCGTGCATGCCTGATGGCCCGTCGCAAGACCCGACGCAACACGTAGCCGCGACCTTCGTTGCTGGGCAAGACGCCATCAGCGATCAGGAACGTCACAGAGCGAGCATGATCCGCGAGAATCCGCAAAGAGGTATCAGTCTTCTCGGAGCGTCCGTAAGAGACACCCGCGACCTCCTCCGCCACGGACATGATGCTGCGCAAGACGTCCGTCTCGAAGTTGCTCTGCACACCCTGCAGAATCGCCGCCACACGCTCAAGACCCATGCCCGTGTCGATGTTCTGCTTGGGAAGAGGAGTCAGCGTGCCCTCTTCGTCGCGGTCGTACTGCATGAACACAAGGTTCCAGTACTCCAAGAAGCGATCGCAGTCGCAGCCCGGAGCACAGTCGGGCGAGCCACAACCGACCTCGGGACCCTGGTCGTAGTAGAGCTCAGAGCATGGACCGCAGGGACCAGTCGGGCCCGCAGACCAGAAGTTGTCCTTGGCACCCATGCGGACGATGCGATCAGCAGGAACGCCGACCTCATCGCGCCAGATCCTCTCCGCCTCGTCGTCGTCCTCATATATCGAGAACCACAGCCGGTCAAGATCGAAGCCGAGCACCTCGATGGAGTACTCGTAAGCCCATGCGCAGGCCTCAGATTTGAAGTAGTCGCCAAAACTGAAGTTGCCAAGCATCTCAAAGAAGCTGTGATGCCGGTTAGTGGTGCCGATGATGTCGATATCGGTGGTGCGCACGCACTTCTGCACCGTTGTCGCCCGCGTCGTGCCGATATCGCGCAGCCCGAGAAAGACCGGCTTGAACTGCACCATACCCGCGCTTGTGAGCAGCAGTGAGGGGTCATCGGGGATCAGAGAGCTGGAGGGAAGGCGCTTGCACCCCTTCGACTCGAAATAGGACAAGAAGCTCTCTCGTATTTCAGCGGACTTCACTCAGTCTCCTCCGGTTCATCGGTCTTTGCCGGCTCACTGGCAGCGGCCGGTCTTGCACTCTGCCGGCGCTCCGGCTGCCTACGGAAGAACGCGCCGCGTTCACTGGCTAACTGGGAGTCCGTGTACTTCTCGAAGTAGTACACGAACAAGCCCTTGGCTACCGCGGCGACAGGGATGGCGACAAGCAGGCCGATGAAGCCGAAAAGGGCCGAGCCAGCGAGCAACGAGAATATCACGAGCAGCGGATGCAGGTCGACTTGCTCGGACATCACTCTCGGCGTGATGAACATGTCTGTTACCTGCTGGGCAGCGACGCCGATCACCACGGCAAGCACGGCGGTGGTGGGACTCACGAACACGGCGACGATCGCCGAGATGATGTAGGACAAGAACGGACCCACGTAAGGAACGACGTTCAGGATGCCCGCGATCAGTCCCAGGACGAGCGCATACGGCACACCGATGATAGAGAGGCCGATGGCTACCACGGTGGCTGTGGCCGCCGAGATGATCAACTGACCGCGCATGTAGCCTGAAAGCACCCGGGAGACCCGCGAGGCGACCTCTGAAGCGTCTTCACGTCGCTTGGGACCCGCCAGGGCCACGAACTCCTCTTTGATGATGGACATATCCTTGAGGATCCAGAAGCCCACCACAAAGGCGAGGAACACGTTCAGCAGGAATCCGAGCGCTTGCCCGCCCACCGTGAACGCCTCTCTGGCCAGAAGGCTGGACCATGACATGAACTGGGATGTCACGCCGTCACGGATATTGAGCAGGGCCTGCTCGGCCCAGGTTGGCAGGGTCAAAGCCTGATACTGGCTCTGCAGGTCCAGCAACGCGTTGTAAGCGCTGTCATAGTAGCCGGGAAACGCTCCAAAGAACTCGCTCAGTTGCGCCGCCACGGGCGGAACGATGAACCATCCGGCGATGACGAGCGCAGCAAGCCCCACGAAGTAGCAGAAACCCACCGCAAGTCCACGATTCCAACCCCGGGCCTCAAGCGAGTTGACCGGCCGCTGAAAGATGTAGACAAGAGCGAGAGCGAGCGCAAAAGGCACCAGGGCGCCAGAGACTTTGCCCAGCAACCAGAATACCGCTGTCAGTATGAGTCCCAGGCCAACAAGACCCCACGTCACCACGAACAGCCTGGTCCAACGGTCAGCCCCACGAAGATCGATACCCACCTCAGACCTCCTCGGCGACAAGATGCTCACGTAGGACCTTGAGGGTCTTGCGCAGCAGCCTTGAGACCTGCATCTGAGATATCTCGAGTTTGGTGGCGATCTCAGTCTGCGTCAGACCCTGGAAGAAGCGCAGATACAACACGCGCTGCTCCTGGGGGGTCAGATGCTTGAGCGCATCTGCAAGCGTTGCCCGATCATCGACGATCGCCATCAGGTGATCGTCTTTGCCTATGTACTCAAGAATGCTGAAGGAATCGCTACCGTCCGAGTTGCGATCGCTCTCAAGAGACACGAAGTTGTATGCCTCCGCTGTCTCGAGGGCTTCCAGAACATCCTCGGATGTGACGCCAAGATGCTCGGCGATCTCAAGGATGGTGGGCGACCGCTGGAGACGCTGCGTCAGCTGGTCGATGGCCTGATTCACCCGGAACGAAAGCTCCTGAAGACGCCTGGGGACCTTGATGGCCCAACCCTTGTCTCTGAAGTAGCGCTTGAGCTCGCCGATGATCGTGGGGGTCGCGTAGGTGGTGAACTCCACCTGACGATCCGTATCGAAACGATCGATCGCCTTTATGAGACCGATCGTCCCCACCTGTATCAGGTCGTCGATGGGCTCTCCACGGTTCCGGAACCTGCTCGCCAGGTACTTGACCAGGTTGAGGTACATCGTGATGAGCTCATCACGAGACTCCTCGTCCTCGAACTCGCGATAGTGCGCGAACAGCTCGCGCGTCCTTCGCTTGTCCCAGACGAGTCGTCTGCTCTGAGTACGCCGGGGAGTCCTAGGCACAGCCGTCATCCTTGCGCTTGACGAGCCTCAATAGAGTGCCCTCGTCCGTGCCTTCGATGGAGAACTCGTCGCACACGGACTCGAGTATGAAAGCAGCGTAGCCGCCCTGCGCGTCGGGCCCACCGGCTTGCGCCTCAGAGTCAGGAAGAGGGCCGACCGTCATGACGATCCCATCTTCGAGCAAGTCGACCGCAAAGGTGACGTCCCCGTCCTCAGCGCGGGCGCATGCGTAGATGAACGCCTCCTCCGCCGCCATCCGTACGTCGTCGACCTCGTCATAAGACATGCCGATGCGACTCGCGAGCTTGGCAACCGTCATCCTCACCGTCTTGGCGAACTCGCTTCGGGCTGGCACCGTGAGTGTGACTCGATCAGATCGCATGGTTCCTCCGGTTCGGGGGTCTCTCGCCATTAACCTCAACGACGGCGAGTCCTGAATGTCCTGATCAGCTTTGAGCCGACCTCGGCAGCTTTGTTGACGGGTGATCGCATGAGCTCGGTGGCTACCCGGGTGGTGGAACTCACCGTGCCGGACACCTCTTCAACCTGTGTGACGATGCCGTCCAGGCGAAGCAGCTCGGCATTGATGGCATCAACGGTCACGTCGGCCTTCTCAAGCAGCGGCGTAAGACGCTCACGCGTCTCACTCATGAATGTGCTCGCCTCTTTGAGTGTGCGCACCATCAGCAGGACCATGTAGATTCCGGCGACTGCAAGAACGACCAGCAGAACGGAGAGGATCGTATCGAGTACCTGCATGGTGTCCGCACCGCTTCCGCCCGAACCTGCCGACAGTACCGCTCAAGTGTAACAAAGCACGGACCCATAAAGCAGTACGGCGGGAAGCTCTCCGGGCGGATGCGGCTACTCGTCCTCTTCCGTCGCCGATGGCGTGAAGAACCGCCGGCCCTGGAGCCCGTCGGGAAGGTACTGCTGCTCGACACGGGCATCCGGGTAATCGTGCGGATACTTGTATGCCGGATATGAGTCGGCACCGGGACGATGGCGGTCCCTGAGGTGATCCGGGACGCTTTGGGAGGCCCCATCGCGGACTTCGGCAAGCGCGCTGTTGATCGCGCGATAGGCCGCGTTGGACTTCGGCGCCAGCGCGAGGTATATGGCCGCATGCGCCAGGTTGATCCGGCACTCCGGCCAGCCGATGAACTCGGCAGCCTTCACCGCAGCGTGCGCGACAGGCAGCGCATTCGGGTCGGCCAGACCGACGTCTTCTGAAGCGAAGATCAACATCCGTCTCGCTATGAACTTGGGATCCTCTCCCCCATGCACCATCCGGGCCAGCCAGTACACGGTCGCATCAGGATCCGAGCCGCGCATCGACTTGATGAACGCCGAGACGACATCGTAGTGGGCGTCCCCGGTCTTGTCGTATGTGAGCGCGCGCGTGCGAGTCGCCTCGGCCACCGCATCCACCGTGATCCGCGAGACGCCCTCATCGGCGGTCCGCGAGATCGACGCCGAAAGCTCGAGCGTGGTCAGCGCGCTGCGGGCATCTCCCCCGGCGGTGATGACGATGCGCTCCATGGCGTCATCGTCCAGGATGAACGCGCCACCAAGGCCTCGCTCGCTATCCTGGAGCGCTGATCGGACGATGAGGCGTATGTCATCGTCCGACAAGGGATGCAGCTCAAGCACGCGAGAGCGGCTGATAAGCGGCGCATTGACCTCGAAGAACGGATTCTCGGTGGTGGCGCCCACGAGGACGATGAGACGCTCCTCAACGGCATGCAGCAAGGCGTCTTGCTGTGAGCGGTTGAAGCGATGGATCTCATCGATGAAGACGATCGTTCGCTGCGCCGAGAAGGACAACCGCTCGCGTGCTCCACTGATCGCCGCCCGGACGTCTTTCACCCCGGAGCTCACAGCTGAAAGCTCGACGAAGTGCGATAGCGTGACGCCAGCGATGATCTTGGCGAGGCTCGTCTTGCCGCAACCTGCCGGTCCATAGAGGATCAAAGAAGAAAGGGCATCGTTCTCGATAGCGGTACGCAAGACCGTCCCGGGACCGATGACGTCTTGCTGCCCGACGAACTCATCGAGGGTGCGCGGCCGCATACGCGCGGCAAGAGGCGCACCCTCGAGCAGTGTTCGCTCTGTGAACTCCGAGAACAGATCATCCATGCAGCTACTCCGTAGCGCGCAGGACTTCCCGGCCGATGACATCCTGGTCCACGTATCCCTTGAAACGCCAGGTCACGAAGCCGTTCCCGTCAACCATGATGATGTAGGGCGTTCCCGACACACCAAGGTCAGATGCAAGCAGCGCCGCGGCCTGGACATCCTCGCTGGGCGTCGAGCCTGCAGCACTGGCAAGGTTGTAGGTCACCAGGTCGATCAGCCCGCGGTACTCCGTGAGTGCCGCGTCGAGTTCGGTCCTCTGGTCCTTGGTGACAACCTCGGTATCGTCATAGAAGAAGATCGCCATAGGCCGACCATCATCAAGCTTCTCCTGGATGGCAGACGGGATCTCCGTGCTGGTTACCTCAGGGAACGCCGCGGGATAGCCCGTCTCCAGCAGGGACCTGTCCAGATCCTCTTCCACCGCGACTGCAGCGTCAGCTACAACCGGAGCGGCTTCATCTGTCTCCGCCGTCTCAACGGTCTCATCCGTGCCGCTACATCCAACCACACCGAACGCCATGCTGAGAACAATGAGTGCTACGAATATTCTGCGCATACTTCCCTCCACCGTGAGGCGCTCCATGAAACCCCGCCCTGCGTGGTCGGCGTGGTGAACCTGCCTCGGCAGGTGGGTGCCCGCATCTCGAAGTCGCGCTTCCCTTGTCGGGATACCACTTCGCCGAGAAATGTAGGGCTCCCTCGGTAGAAGTGTTGGTTCGACCGTTTAGCCGAGTCCACGCAAGGCAGAGCCTGATTCATCCTAGCATCTCACCGAATCCGGTGCTATATCGCCCGCTGATCCTAGTCCCGTTTGAGATGGACATCCCTGAGCTGTCGGCTTGAGACAGAACCCGGAGCACCGGTCAACGGACACGAACCCGACGAGGTCTTCGGGAACGCGATGACGTCACGAATGGAGCTCTTGCCCGCAAGCACCATCACAAGTCGGTCAAGACCCAGGGCGATCCCGCCGTGCGGCGGTGCGCCCAGTGAGAGGGCTTCCAGAAGGAAACCGAACTCCTCTTCGGCCTTGGACTCATCGTGTCCGAGAATGCCGAGGATACGACGCTGCAGCGCCGCGTCGTGGACGCGGAGCGTGCCGCCGCCGATCTCCAGACCGTTCATCACGAGGTCGTATGAGTACGACAGCGTCTCCAGCGGATGATCCTCCAGCGATCCGACATGCTCGTCGAACGGACGCGTGAAGGGATGATGGTTCGCACTGTAGCTCTGCTCCTCGGCATCCCACTTGAACAACGGGAAGTCCACGACCCAGAGCGCCTCGAAACCCTCGCGTACGAGTTCGAGCTCATCGGCCATATGGAGGCGGAGCACGCCGAGAACCTCATTGGCGACATCGTGTGCGTCGGCGATCATCAGCACGAGATCGCCGGGCTCGACATCGAGCGCCTTTTTCAGCCCGGCCATCTCTTCGTCGGTGAAGAACTTGGCGATAGGAGACCGGACGTCGCCCTCGGTCGGGAACGCCACCCATGCAAGCCCCTTGGCGCCAGCGTCGAGCGCGATCTGGTTGAGCGCATCTATCTTGCTGCGGCTCCAGTCGCCTGCTCCGCGTGCGTTGATGCCCTTGATGCGGCCGCCGGAACCCAGGGCGCCCGCGAACACCTTGAACTGCGAATCGGCGAACAGCGAGCTCAAGCAGGCGAGCTCCATGCCGAAACGAAGATCCGGGCGATCGGAGCCGTAGCGGTCCATCGCATCCGCATAGGTCATGCGGCGCAGCGGTGTGACAAGATCCACGCTTGCTTCACGCATGACCTCGTGCATGACCTCTTCCATCATGGCCAGCACGTCTTCTTGCGTGACGAACGACATCTCGATGTCGACCTGCGTGAACTCAGGCTGGCGGTCCGCGCGCAGGTCCTCATCCCGGAAACAGCGGGCGATCTGGTAATAGCGCTCGACGCCACCAACCATCAGCAGCTGCTTGAACAGTTGGGGCGACTGCGGCAAGGCATAGAACTCCCCGGGGTTCAGTCGGCTTGGGACGATGAAGTCACGGGCGCCTTCCGGCGTCGACCTGCCGAGGATAGGCGTCTCCACCTCGATGAACCCGCGATGCTCGAGCGACTTGCGGAATCGCTGTGTCACCCGGTCGCGCAGGACCAGCGCATCGAGAGCCTCGGGACGACGGAGGTCCACATAGCGATACTTCAACCGCAGGGTCTCGTCAGTCTCGATGGCGGTGTCTATCTCAAAAGGAGGCGTCTCCGAGACGTTCAGCACCTCGGCGGAGGCGATGATGACCTCGACCTCTCCGGTCTGGAGGTTGGGGTTGACCGTGCCCTCCGGTCGCAACCTGACCTGGCCGGTGAGCTTGATGACCCACTCGGGACGGATCCGCTCGGCCATTACGAATGCCTCGCCGGAGGCATCCGGGTCGAAGACGGCCTGCACAAGACCGCTACGGTCCCGCAGGTCGACGAAGATGAGGCCGCCATGGTCGCGTCGGCGATGCACCCAGCCGGCAAGAGTCACGGTCTCCCCTACATTCGCGACACCCAGCGAGCCGGCAACGTGTGAACGGATCGAGTAACGTGCGTCGAACATCCGGTTCCTTCCTTCATGCACGGCTTCAGCCGAGCAGCGTCCTGGCCTGACCGGCGATGTCACCCAGCGACACCCGGCTCTCTTCTTTGGTGGTCATGTCGCGCAGTGTTACTTCCCCGGTGGCGAGTTCTTCAGGCCCGACGACCGCAACGATACGTGCGCCGAGACGGTCCGCCTGCTTGAACTGCGACTTGAGACTACGGCCCTGATGGTCCATCTCCACGGCGATGCCGGCATCGCGCAGTTCCTGCGCGAGCTTGAAAGCCGCGTCTGCAAGCGAGGGCTCGACGAGCGCGACGTACACCTCGGCAAGCGCGGGACCGGGTACGGTGACGCCGGCGGCCTGCATCGCAAGCATCGTTCGCTCGAAACCGAGCGCGAATCCGAGACCCGGAGTGGCGGGACCACCGTACTCCTGCATGAGCCGATCGTATCGACCGCCTCCGCCGATAGCGTTCTGTGAACCGAGGCCGGCATCCACTTGGACCTCGAACACGGTGCGCGTGTAGTAGTCAAGACCGCGGACCAGCGACGGATCCTCGATGTAGGAGACACCCGCCGCGTCCAGGAGTCGCTTCACGGTGGCGTAGTGCGCCGCGCAATCGTCGCACAGCTCGTCGCGAAGCAGCGGCGCCTCGCTCATGATCTGACTGCACTGCGGATTCTTGCAGTCGAACGCCCGTAGCGGGTTTGTCTCGGCGCGCCTGTTGCACTCCTCGCACAAATCATCGCTATGCTCACGGATGAACGAGGCGACGCGATCGCGATACACAGGACGACAGGCCTCATCGCCCATGGAGTTGATCAGCAGCCGCATGTTCTCGCGGGGCAGGCCCAGCTCGTCGAAGAAGCGCATCAAGACGATGATGACTTCGGCGTCCAACGAAGGCTCAGGCATGCCAAGCGCCTCAAGCCCGATCTGCCAGAACTGGCGCATGCGCCCCTTCTGGGGACGCTCATAGCGGAACATCGGCCCGGCGTAGTAGAGCTTCGCCGACTGGCCGTTCGCGGTCAGGTTGTGCTCCAGCGCGGCGCGAACCACACTTGCGGTGCCCTCGGGACGCAGCGTGATAGAGCGACCGCCCTTGTCCTGGAAGGTGTACATCTCCTTGGAGACGATGTCGGTGGCCTCGCCGATACCACGGGTGAAGACCTCGGTGTGCTCGAAGATCGGCGTGTACACCGGTGCGTAGCCATAGCGGGCGAACAGCGTCTGCGCGGTGCGCTGCAGATGCTCCCAGGTACGTGCCACTTCAGGGAGCATGTCGGCTGTGCCTTTGGGTGCGCGTGCGTTCATCGAGACCTTCCCGGTGGGGTAGATGCGACCTATCAGTTTAGGCTAACAGGCCGAGAAAGACCACGCGAGACCGGCAAAGGTCCAAGCCCGTCTACGCCCTGGGGATGAAGGGATTGACCTTGCGTTCGCGAGCGATGGTGGTATCCGGGCCGTGACCCGGGTGGACCGTCGTCTCAGGCGGCAGTGCGCCGAGACGGGCGACAGACGCTCGAAGCGTCCGGGCGTCGCCTCCCGGGAAGTCCGTACGTCCGACGCTGCCCGAGAACAACGTGTCGCCCGAGAACAGATGACCGTCGCCAAGAAGCGAGATGCCGCCGGGGGTGTGGCCGGGAGTGTGCAGCACCTCGAGCACGAGTTGGCCGGCCTCGATGCGATCGCCATCAGCAAGCCTGCGGTCCACTCCCGGAGCGACAGCATCGAAGCCGAACTGGACGCCACCGTTCCTGTCGGCGGAAGTGACCGCATGGGCGTCCAGATCATGGACCAGCAGTGGAGCCCCGGTAGCGGCCATGAGCTCTGCGGCGCCTCCGAGGTGGTCGAAGTGCCCGTGTGTCAGGACGATGGCCGCGACCTGGCGACCCTCAAGGGCCGCGAGAATGGAACCGGCCTGGTCGGCAGGATCGATGACCACGGCACGCCCGTCCGCATCATCGCTGACGACGAAGCAGTTGGTCTCAAGCGCGCCAAGCACCAAGCGCTGCAATCTCATCGGGACGCACCCTTCTTGCTGCCACCCTCGGGCAGCATGCGCTTCGCATCGAAGACCCCTTCGACGGCCTTCACCGTGTTGAGCACCTTGCTCAGCTGCTCCATATCTCCCAGCTCGAACAAGAAGCGCATGGTGGCGATGCCCTGCCGATCGGTTGACACCGCTGCAGACAACACGTTGACTCCTGCGTCGGCCATGGCGATGGAGACGTCTTGCAACAATCGCGTGCGGTCCAGCGCCTCGATGACGATCTCGACCTGGTACGTGGATGCCTGACCTGTGTCCCACTCCACGTCGATGATCCGCTCGGCCTGGGCCAACAGGTCTTTGGCGTTGGGGCAGTCCTTGCGGTGCACCGACACGCCACGACCACGCGTCACGAATCCGACGATCTCGTCCCCCGGCACGGGATTGCAGCAGCGTGCAAGGCGGACCAGAAGGTCGTCTATGCCCTTCACGCGGACGCCGGACTGCGTACGGCGTCGCTTTGAGCGAGGAGGCGTCATCGGGGTGGTGGGAAGCAGTGCCGGGGCCTTTTCCTCGGCCTCCTTGGGCGATGCGGTGTCTTTGGCCATGTACTTGATGAGCTTGGTCATGACCTGCTTGGGGCTCGTCTTGCCCGCGCCGATCGACGCCAGGAGATCATCTGAGGTCTGGAGGTTCATCTCCGCTGCAACCGCATCCAGCGCCTTGTTCATCCCCTGGCTGCCAAGACCCATCCCCTGCTTGCGCAGTATCCGGGTGAGCTCGTCTCGGCCGTTTTGCAGGTCGTCGACGCGGTTCACCTTGGTGAAGTACGTGCGGATCTTGCTGCGTGCCGAGGAGGTCTTGACGATGTTCAGCCAGTCACGGCTAGGACCGGAGCTCTTGTTCGTCAGGATCTCGACGCGATCCCCCATCTGAAGCTCATAGCCGAGAGGAACGATCGACCCGTTCACCTTGGCACCGACGCAGTGGTGTCCCACTTCCGTATGTATCGCGTACGCGAAATCGATGGGAGTGGATCCACGGCGCAGCGACTGGACGTCGCCTTTGGGCGTGAACACGAAGACCTCGTCCTCGAACAGGTCTATCTTGAGCGCCTCCATGAACTCACGCGGGTCTTTGAGCTCCGTCTGCCACTCGAGCATCTGACGCAACCACGCGAGACGCTCGTCGAATGACTCGTCGGCACGTCCGCCCTCTTTGTAACGCCAGTGCGCCGCGATGCCGTACTCGGCGGTCCGATGCATCTCTTCGGTACGTATCTGGATCTCTAGCGGACGACCGGCCGGCCCGATGACGGTAGTGTGCAGCGACTGGTACATGTTGAACTTCGGCATCGCCACATAATCTTTGAACCGACCGGGGACCGGCTTCCAGATGGAGTGGACCGTTCCAAGCGCTCCGTACACGTCTTTGACCGAGTCCACGATGACGCGGAGAGCGATGAGGTCATAGATCTCGCTGAAGTCCTTACCGCGCTGCGTCATCTTCTGGTAGATGCTGTACAGATGCTTGGGGCGACCCGATATGTCCGACTCGACACCGATCGCTTCCAGCTCTTCGGACAGTTGCCTGATGACACGCTCGAGGTACTCCTCGCGTGCCGCCCTGCTCTCGGCGACCATCTTCTGGATCTGCTGGAACTTGCGCGGCTCGAGGTAGTAGAACGCCAGGTCCTCAAGCTCCCACTTGATGCTTGAGATGCCGAGACGATGCGCCAGAGGCGCGTAGATCTCCATGGTCTCGATGGCTTTCTGGCGGCGCTTCTCGGGGTCGAGCGCGGCCAGTGTCCTCATGTTGTGAAGCCGGTCGGCGAGCTTGATGAGGATGACCCGGATGTCTTTGGCCATCGCTATCAGCATCTTGCGCAGGTTCTGGGACTGCGCCTCGGCAAGCGAGTCGAACTTTATGCGCCCCAGCTTGGTGACGCCGTCGACCAAAGCGGCGACCTCCGGACCGAAGCGCTCCCGCATCTCTTTGAGAGACACCCCTGAGTCCTCCACGACATCATGCAGAAGAGCCGCCTGCAGCGTTGCCGTGTCCAGGTTCAGACCGGCCAAGATCATGCAGACCTCGATGGGATGGTTGACGAACGGCTCGCCGGACTTACGTGTCTGCCCGGCGTGCTTTTCCATAGCGAAGCGATACGCCTCCTCCAGACCGGAGACGTCCGCGACGGGATTGTATCTTCTGAGTTGGGCCTCTATACCCTCAAGCGTGGCTGACAACAAAGGCCTCCTGGCACTGTGACCGCATCTACCGCGGGTCGCCGATGCATTGTTTAGGCAGGATAGGACGATTGAACGCCTGGAGCAACAGCGCCGGATCCGCCTTCATCGCCCAATCACAGAAGTCGGCGAACTCGGCGAGTTCCTCCCTGCCCTCCGCATAACGCGTGGACGAACCCAGATCGAGCTTGCTCCCCGGGGCCGGAAGCAGCGCGAGCTTGCGATACGCGCCTGTCCCCTCGCTGTCCACCAGCCCTAGTTCCCGGAACACCCCTATACCCGCCGAGACGCCCTTATCGGCGAGTTTGGACTTGGGCTGACGCTTCTTCACCCTCTCGGCGATCTCCGCATTGGTGACCTCGATCCAGTCACTTGCGCCGGCAAGGTCTCTGAGCGTGAGGTACAACGTGGCCAGGTCATCGCGCTCAGGAGCGGACGACTCCAAGATCATCCGGTTGATGCGGGCGTCTTTGGCCGAGTAGACGACATGCACAAACGACGCATCGCCATCGCGTCCGGCCCGTCCGCACATCTGGTTGAACTCCACGTCGTTGAAGGGCAGATGGTACAGCACGACGTTTCGGATATCAGGGATGTTCACGCCCTCTCCGAAAGCGCTCGTCGCCACTACGACCGAGATGTCGCCCTCGCGAAAAGCCCGCTCCACCGCATGCCTGGCCAGACGGGTCAGGCCGCCGTTGTAGAACGCGACACGGTGGAACAACCCGGGCACACGGCTTCGCAGCTGACGAGCCAGAGTGACCGTGGTGTCCCTGCTGTTGACGTAGACGATCGCTTTCTCGCCTTGCGCGACGAGCGACGCCACATAGGCGACCTTGTCGCTACAGCCACGCATGTCGCGGACCGCGAGGTTCTCTCGGACGGTGGGGTCGGTCACGATACGCTCGATGCCCAGTGTGGAGACGATGGCGTCTGCGACCTCATCACCAGCGGTGGCGGTCACCGCGAGGACGGTAGGCCCGCCAAGCACCTCGATCGCACGACCGAGGCGCGCGTACGCGGGACGATGTCCCGCACGAGACAGACCCACGTGATGCGCCTCGTCGACCACGAGAAAGCCGATACGCCCCGTCCGCGCAAACCGGTCCGCATGATGGTCCAAGAACTCGGGCGTGGTCAGCACCACGTCAAGCGAACCGTCCGCAAGCGCCGCGAAGGACTCGTCGCGATCGCCCATGGATGTCTCGCCGTTGATCACGCGCACGCTCATCCCGAGACGCGCGAACGCGTCTTTGAGATGGAACGCCTGGTCCGCCACCAGAGCGCGCAGCGGATAGACGAACACCGAAGCACGTCCGCGTGCGATGGCCTCACGCGCGGCATGCATGTGGAAGATGAGCGACTTGCCACGACCCGTCGCCATGACCGTGAGGGTCCTGTGGCCGTTCGCAAGATGACGGAGCGCTTCGGACTGCGCGTCATGCAGCCCCAGCTCACCGATGAAGGCCCGCTGCAGCTCCGCGTCCAGCTCTGCGGCACCCATGGTGGCGAGGGTCTCTCGGTACAGGCGCGCCGATTCGACCTGCTCGGCATCTTCTTCTGCCATGTCACGCCGGGAGACGAGCACGTTCACGCCATAGCTCTCGCCTTCCGCGCCGCCGGTCACATCGGTCACCGTGACGTCGTATTGCACGCCAGCGTCGACGAACGGGGCGAGCGCGGCAGCAAGGCGCCGGTTGAAGAAGCCCAGCTGGTCACCGAAAGCATCGAACAACGCGCACGCATTGGAGTCGTACGGGTTGTCGGGCTGTCGCTCCATGCGCAACGGGGCACCCGCGGCCAGGCGCAAAACCGCTTCCTGCCGGCCCTCGAAGGTGACGCCGGCCAGCTTGGTGTGGAACGCCTCGGCCTCACCGATCCCCGCGTATTCGTCACGCGCCAGGATCTCCTCCGCGTGTTCGAACAGGTCGTCGACGAGTTCCGCCGCGGGCGCATCGGCCGGCTGTGGTCTCTGGGCGATATCCGCGGCGCGCAGCTGCACGCGGTCGACGCCGCGCCAGCTATCGCGAACCAGCTCGAACGCGATGTCTACCGCCGATTCGGTCTGGAGCAAAGCGTCCATCTCCGGGCATCGGAAGAAGATACCCGGCAGGGATGTGACCCCGTCGTAAGCGGTGAACTTGAGATGCTCGCCGGCCTTGCCTACGGAACGGCGGCCGCTCATGAAGACGCCACGGCTCGCCAGTACCGGCGTGCGGTTGCCGTGACCGAACGGCTCAAGCCTGGCCATCTCGGCGGCCAGCTCGATGCTCAGGCTCTCCAGCGGCACCTCCGCATCGATCGAAAGCTGCGGGACGAACGCCTCGGCAGGGATCCCGCTGAGGAAGCGCCCGAGTCCTTCCCGGAACGCAGCCAGCGAGCTTGCGGGCAACGTGGCGCCCACAGCTGCAGCGTGTCCACCGAAGCGGATCAGCATGTCCGAGACGGACGAGACCGCCTCGAACAGGTCCACGCCCTCGACGCTTCGCCCGGAGCCTTGCGCCTCACCGTCCTGGATGCAGAACAGGAGTGCCGGGACGCCGAACTTGCCCACGAGTCTTGATGCGACGATACCGCGTACGCCCTCGTGCCATCCTTCTCCGGCGACCACGAGCACCCGATCGCCCTCGCGAAACGAGTTCTCAGCCTCGGCCAGAGCGGCGTCCATGAGATCGGCTTCAGCATCCCGACGAAGACGGTTGTGCTCGTCAAGGGCGTTTGCCAGCTCCTCGGCACGGACGGCGTCATCGGTGACCAGAAGCTCCAGCGCCTGTGCGGGGTCAGCCATCCTGCCTGCGGCGTTGAGACGAGGCGCAAGCGCGAAGGCCACGCGATCAGCACTCAGGGCGTCTATCTCCACTCCCGAGACGGCGGCCAGCGCCGCTATCCCCGGGCGGGGCGAGCGCCGCGTGAGCTCCAGGCCATCGAATACCAGCGCGCGGTTCTCCGAGACGAGCGGAACGACGTCGGCGACCGTACCGAGCATCGCCAGGTCAGTGAGTGAACGCCACACGTCCGGATAACCCAGCCGCTCCCCGACCGCCTGGACGAGCTTGAGGGCCACGCCGGCACCCGCCAGCTCGGTGAACGGAGCGCCCGGGGCGAGTTTGGGGTTGGCGACCGGGGTCGCGGGAACATCATCCCCCGGCTCGTGGTGGTCCGTGACGACGGTCGCGATGCCTCTCTCGGCAAGCAGGCTCACCTCTGCGGCGGATGAGATGCCGCAGTCCACCGTGATGACCAGATCCGGCGAGAGCGTCCCGACACGCTCGATGGCGGCAGCGGTGAGGCCGTAGCCCTCCGTGAAGCGGTGAGGCACGGTGGCCGAGACATTCGCTCCCATCGCCCGCAAGCCGAGCTGCGCAACGGCTGCCGAGGATATGCCGTCGAGATCGAAATCGCCGAACACGAGGATGCTCTCGCCCGCGTTGATGGCTTCGGCGACCCGGTCGGCCACGTCTGACATGCCGGGGATGCGCCCGGGATCGCCCCAGTCACGCTCCAGCGATGGCGCCATGAACAGGCGCGCAGAATCCACATCCGTCAGACCGCGCGACACAAGCACTCGAGCAGTCGCAGGCGAAATGCCCAGATCTGCAGCGAGTTCGTTCACGGTGGCGACGTCTGCCGGCACGACAGTCCAGACGGCACGGTTATGGGATGCGCGTGTCATGTCCCTATTCTAACCGTAGAGGCCGACACGCTCCGCGTGCCGGCCTCTATCGAGTCCATCAGTGGCTCTAGGCCACGCTCTTCTCGTACTTCCTCTTGAGCGCCTGGAACTTGGGCTCACGTTCCTTCCACAGTGCGTAGATGGGACTCGCCACGCCGATCGACGAATACGCACCGGAGACCATGCCGATCAGCAGCGCGAAGGCGAAGTCTTTGAGGGTCGACCCGCCAAACGTCACCAGACAGATTACCGGGATGAGCGACGTCAGGCTCGTGTTGATCGAGCGCACAAGAACCTGGTTGATCGACTCGTTGGCCATCTGCTGGAACGTCTGCTTGACCAGACGCTGGCTGTTCTCCCTGATGCGATGGAACACGACGATCGTGTCATAGAGCGAGTAGCCGAGGATGGTGAGCAGCGCCGCCATCGTGTTAGGCGTGAACTCGCGTCCGAACAACGAGAACACACCCAGGGTGATGACTACGTCGTGCACCAGCGCGATGACGGCTGTCACCGACATCTTGTACTCGAAGCGCAGCGCGATGTAGGCAAGGATCGCAAGGATCGAGGCAGCCAGTGCGTACAAGGCCTTCTCGGTGATGTTCTTGCCCCAGCCCGGACCGATGGTCGTGACGTTCACGTCCTGCTCGGGCAGACCGAGGTCGCTCACTATCGCCGAGAACGCCAGGTTGGCGGCGTCCGCATCGCCTTCCGCCGTGCGGACGATGAAGCCCCCGTCGTCGGTGGGCTGAATGGCCGCGTTACCGGCGTTGGGGACACCCGCGGCCTCCAGGGCGTCGCGCATGTCATCAGTCGTCACATCGGCCGTGGCCGAGAAGGTCATCACCGTTCCACCCTGGAACTCGATGCCGAAGACCAGGCCCTTGGTCACCAGCGACGCAAGGCTGATCACGATCAGGATGGAAGAGAGTATGAACAGCCATTTCTTGTTGCCGAGGAAATCGATCATTGGCCTACGCATCCGAATCAGTCCCTTTCATGCCAAAGAGGAAGGGCTTTTTGGCCACCACAGACTCCGCGAGCAGGATGATGGCGGGGCGCGTGAACAAGAACGCCACCGTGAGGTCGATCGCGATACCGATCATCAACGTGAGCGCGAAGCCCTTCACCGGACCGATCGCGATCAGGTAGAGCATCATCGCTGAAACGAGCGTGACAACGTCCGCGTCAACGCTGGTGAGCAGAGCGTGCTTCGTACTGGACTTCGCCGCGCTGCGGAACGTCTTGCCCATCCGCACCTCTTCTTTGAAGCGCTCGAACATGAGGATGGACGAGTCGGCAGCCAGGCCGACGGTGAGAACCATACCCGCGATACCCGGCAACGACAGCGCGAACGCCCCGAACCGTGAAAGCACGGCGAGAGCCCCGAGGAAGATCATGGCGAAAGAGCCCAGGCTGAACCAGGAGATGAGCCCAAGCCCACGGTAGAAGAGCGCCATGAAGATCATGACCAGGCCCAGACCGATGAGTCCGGCGAGAAGTCCCTGGGTAAGAGAGTCGTGGCCCAGGGTCGGTCCCACGACGCGTGACTCGGAGAACGCAAGGTTGACCGGCAATGCACCTGCCTGCAACACGGCCGCGAGACGCTTGGCCTCGTCGGCTGTGAAGCTGCCGGATATCTGCGTATCACCCGTGAGAATCGGCTCGTTGACGACCGGAGCCGACTGAACGATGCCGTCGAGCACGATAACGACCTGCTGCCCGACGCTCGAACTGGTGTACTCGGCCCACGCCTGCGTACCGAGGTCATCAAGACCCAAGGACACCACCGGCTGGTTGGTGAGAGAGTCGATACCAGTCGCGGCGTTCGTCACGTTCGCACCGGTGATGACAGCGGCCGAAGCTTCATAGCTGCCCTCGGCCAACTGAACGCCGTACGCCAGCGTCTGGGTGGTGTCGATCGCGGCAGCAGGGACGAAGTCCATGCGTCCGGTGCTCTGCAGTGCCTGGAGCGCCTCGTCGCTGTCTTTGACGCCGGGAAGCTGTACCAGGAACGAATCAGAACCCTGGCGCTGGACGGTGGCCTCGGACACACCGAGACCGTTGACCCGGTTCGTCAGGATCGTCGAGACACGAGTCATCACGTCTTCTGTAAGGGTCTCGTTGGCGGTCGGCTCGGCGGTCAGGATGACCGATAGCCCGCCTTTGATGTCGAGACCCTGCGTGATCTTCGTATCCAGGGGCCAGAACTGCCACCAGGACAGTCCGACGAGCACCACCACAAGGGCGAGTGCGAGGATATTCTTTTGCTTGGGATCCATGGTCGTGTCTCTTCCGTCCTTCCGTTACGCGACGGCTGCTTACAGCAGCTTCGTCTCGTTGATAACCAGACTGAACCGCGCCTCCAACACATCCGCCGCCTTACGACAGATCTGCATGCGCGACAAGAAAATCTCGAAATACTCCATGACCTGACTCTCTTCGGTATCGATATCGATCTCGAGGGTGAGCGTCCTGGTCTCTTCATCGACACGCAAGAACGAACGCTTCGCAGCATAGTTGACGCGGTCGTGTATGTCGAAGTCCGCGGGGTCGGTATTGCGCACCCGCGTATGATGAACGTCTGCCTTATCGGCCATGATCACTGCAGCGCCCACCACTGTGGCGGGAACCCCGATCTCCTCTTCGTGATTGCCTAGCGCGTTCATCACGACGGCCACCTCAGAGAAATCCATACCAAGATCGATGAGTACGGAGCGCGCGAGCAAAGCCGCCGAGACGCCATGGAACTCACGAGAGATGCAGTTGCCGATGTCGTGCATGAACCCTGCGATGGATGCCACTTCAGCGGAACGCTCGTCGTAGCCGAGTCTCCGCAAGATATTGCCGGCGATGTGAGCCACCAGGTTCGCATGTCGCAACCCGTGCTCGGTGTAGCCAAGGGCCCCGAGGTAGTCGTTGCCCATTCGGATGTAGGCCAGCACGCCCGGATCTGCCTGGACGTCGTCCAGCATCACGAGCGCGGGGGCGCCTTTCATCTAGTCCTCGAGCTTTCGGGCAACGGCGCTACGGGCGAACTCGATGATGATCCCGGGGGCCACCTCAAGACCAACCCGGTCACCCTCAAGGCTGGCTATCGTACCGAATACGCCACCGATGGTGACTATGCGATCGCCCACCTCAAGAGAGGCCATGAGCGCCTGCTGCTCTTTTTGGCGCTTCATCTGCGGGCGGATGAAGAGCAGGTACATGCCCCCTAGCACCAGGGCGATCCACAGTACCTGACCAAACGCTGCGGTATCCATGAAGAGACCTCCGGATCATGCGGGAACAAGACAGGCTGAAGACAGCGCACGATACAGCATCATACCACTCGGAATACTCCTAGTAGTCGTCTGCGCCGGGTCCGTCCATCCAGGACTTCAGAAACTCCGAGTACGTCCCTGCCTCGATGGCCAGACGCGCCTGACGCGCAAGTTCGAGCAAGAAGTGCAAGTTGTGTACCGAGATGAGCGTCGCGCCAAGCATCTCCTTCATCGTGAACAGATGCCGCAGATAGGAACGGGAGTATGCCTGGCACGTGGGGCAAGAACAGGCCTCATCAAGGGGTCCTGTGTCACGCGTGTACTTCGCGTTCTTGAGATTCATGCGACCGGTCGACGAGAATGCGGTCCCGGTACGCGCGGTGCGGGTAGGCAGCACGCAATCGAACATATCCACGCCCAGCGCGATAGCGCGCAGCATCGTGGTAGGATTACCGACTCCCATGAGGTAGCGAGGACGATCCTTGGGCAGCATCGCCGCCACCGGGGCAAGGCTCTCCAGCATCAGTTCATGCGGCTCGCCCACCGAGTAGCCGCCGATGCCGTAGCCGGGCAGGTCGAGGGCGACGGTGCGCTCAACGCTCTGCGCTCGAAGATGCGGGTAGACACCGCCTTGCACGATGCCGAACAACGCCTGGTCCTCGCGAGTATGCGCTGCTTTGCAGCGAGCCGCCCAGCTCGCAGACCGTGACACCGCCTGAGCCACAACGCTCTCCTCGGCGGGATAGGGCGGGCACTGGTCGAGGACCATGGCGATATCCGCGCCCAGCTCCTGCTGGATGCGCATGTTCTCCTCGGGTGTCCAGAAGTGCTTGGAGCCGTCGATGATCGACCGGAACTCCACACCGTCGTCGCTGAGCTTCAATGTGTCCGCAAGTGAGAATATCTGGAACCCACCGGAGTCCGTGAGGATGGCGCGATCCCAGTTCATGAAGCCGTGGAGCCCGCCATTGAGTGCCACTACGTCCGAACCCGGGCGTAGCGCCAGGTGATATGTATTGGCGAGCACGACCTGAGCGCCTATCTCGTGCAGCTGCGGGGTCGTCACACCCTTCACCGTGGCGCGCGTACCGACCGGCATGAAGATGGGGGTCTGAACCGGACCGTGGGCAGTATGGAACACACCCGCCCTTGCCGAGGAGATGGAATCAGTCGCAGTCACGTCGAATCTGAAGAGAGTCATGCGCAGATTCTAGCAGGAACGAAGGGTAGCGGGAGTGCCGAGAGGGTATGCTGACCGTGAACCGGAACACGGCACGCTCCGTCATAAGGAGAGTATGGGATGACCGGTAGCTCCATGAACCAGGCTGAGCTCATCCAGGCTGCTGCCAACGACGATGAGGGCGCATTCTCAGAACTCGTGCGCCAGAACGCTGACGCCGTGTATGGACATGCATTGCGCTTCTTCGGCGATAAGACGACTGCCGAAGACGCAACGCAGGAGGTGTTTCTGAAGGTGTTCCGCTCGCTTGCCACATTCGACCATCGGTCCGGCTTCTCGACATGGCTGTACCGCGTCACGCGAAATGTCTGCCTCGACATGCTCAGGAGCAAAGCGAGGCAACCCCAGCCGATGGATCCGATCGACCTCTCCCCTGCTCCGGTCTCCGACTTCGCCGACACGGTCACCGATCAGGCAGCCGTAGAGCAAGCGATGCGCGCGCTTTCTCCCGAGGACCGGGCGGCACTGGACGCCGTCACATTGTTCGACCTGAGCTACGAGCAGGCTGCCGAGGTGCTTGGCGTGCCAAAAGGGACCGTCAAGTCACGCGTGTTCCGGGCGAGACGGATCTTGGTATCCATGCTCATCTCAGACGAGTCGAAGACGGGAGGTGCCTGATGGATTGCTTGCACGCACAGCAGCTCCTCTCCGAGGCAATGGACGGCGAGCTCATCCCCGATGAAGCCCTGGCTGAAGCCAATGCGCATTGCGCCGACTGCAAGCAGTGCGAGGACTTCGTGCGCGGTCTGGACCTGCTCAAGTCCGCCGGTGACCCTCAGGCCTCCCCTGAGCTTCTCGGCTCCATCTACGCAAGGATCGATGCCGAGCGCGAAGCCACGGCGGCGCGCGTCTTGCGACTTGAAGAAGAATCCGGAGCGGATACTTCCAGGCGGACCAGCGGAGGACGGGATCTGAGCGTCTCCTGGTGGCGGCCGCGCTTCATCGTCTTCGCGTCAGCTGCGTTGATCGTGGTCGCGGCGGTGTCACTGAGCGCGATCGGCTACTTCGGAGGGTATCGCCAACTTTCATCTGACTCCGTCAAAGAGGCTTCCGCGCCTACCAACCAGGAGTACGCGGAGGACCGACTGTCCGGCGAGGCCTCACCGACCGAGGACGGGACCGCTAGCGCTGTCGCGCCCGCCCCGGAGTACACGACCATCGACAGCCGCCTCTACCTGCTGGATGACGAAGCAGCCGCCACGCCAAGCACCCTTGTCACGGTGGGACCGGTCGCGGGGATGTCCAGGGAGGGCACGACGGCTCCGGTCTACGCCTACGAATCAGACAAGGCAGATGGCAGTGTCGTCATCGAAGAAGACGGATGGGTCCTCTACCGACCGGTGCTACGTCGATTCGCCGGAAGCGCTTACCAACTGAGCACCGGCACGGTCCCAACCACCACAGGCCAATGGCCCGACCTTCCAAAGGAGTTCGCCACACCCACCGAAGCGGACGGCTCGCCCACGTTCCGCTTCTTCGGCTACGACGAGCTTGGAGTCAATGTGTATGTGCCCGCCAGCGGTACGGCCGAGAATGGCTTTGCGATAGCTCCAGGGACGCCCGTAGACGACCCCGCTGCAGGGAACCCGGGATGGACCTGGTGGATACCGGCGCTCTGATCCGCTAGAGAATGAGCATCGCGTCGCCGAAGGACAAGAAGCGATACTTCTCGGCGAGAGCGGTATCGTACGCCCGCATGATCAGCTCACGGCCCGCGAACGCGCTCATCATCATCAGCAGCGTGGAGCGGGGCATGTGGTAATTGGTGACCACCGCATCGACCGCACCGAAGCTGAACCCGGGTAGGATGAACAGATCCGTCTGCCCCTCGGTGGCCTCCACCATCTTCGTCTGCTCGTTGAAGGCGCTCTCAAGGGCCCTGACCGTGGTCGTACCCACGGCGATCACGCGATCGCCGCGCTCCTTAGCGGCGTTCACGCTCTCTGCCGCCCATGAGGGAACGCGGAAATGCTCCGTATGCATCTGGTGATCCTCGGGATCGTCCTCCGAGACCGGTCTGAATGTGTCGAGCCCTACGTCAAGCTCGACTTTTGCCAGATGCACGCCCATTCGCTGTATTTCTTCCAGCAACTCCGGCGTGAAGTGAAGCCCGGCTGTGGGAGCCGCAACACTGTGCTCCTCGGCCGAATACACCGTCTGGTAAAGCTCAGGCTGGTCGAGCTGACGCGTGATATACGGAGGAAGCGGCATCTTGCCCAGTCGATGCACCGCATCCATCACTGTTCCCTTGGCGGCGTGGAACTGGACGAGGCGACCACCGGACTCCGGAAGGATATCGACCACGAGAGCGGTGAGTTCGCCCTCTCCGAACACGATGCGGGCACCCGGCTTGAGACGACGGCCCGGCTTGACCAGGCATTCCCAGGTGTCTTCGTAGCGGCGGCGCAGCAGAAAGACCTCGGCCGCGCCACCCGTCTCATCCTTGGCTCCGAGCAAACGAGCCGGCAGCACTCTTGTCTCGTTCACGACCAGTACGTCACCGGCCCGAAGATAGTCGACCAGATCCCGGAATCCACGGTGGTCTATCTGACCGCTTGCGCGCTCTACTACCAGCAGCCGGCAGGCATCGCGTGGTTCCATTGGTTGCTGAGCGATAAGCCCGCTTGGAAGGTCATAATCGAAGTCATCAGTGCGCACTTCTCAGCGCCTCCCTAGCTGCCGCGTGATCGTCATTCGAAGTGTAGCGCAACGCTCTGTCATCCACGCTGCGCCTTTCGCGCTTTTCGGGCCTCTCGCGCCCTCTTGGCCTCCACATCGCTGAGAACGCACCCGCAGTAGTTCTGGCGATACATGCCCAGAGTCCGCGAGCGCTCCGAGGCGATGCGGTATCGGTCGCGAAAATCAGTGTCGAGATAGCCGACTCCCGCTTCCTTGCATGCGGCAACACCCGCTTCCCGGATGCTGTCCGGGTCCTGATACGGGCTTACCGTCAGTGTAGTGGCCACCGCGTCGTATCCTAGCTCCGCGGCCCGCGAGGCGGCCATCCCGAGCCTCAATCGGAAGCACGCTTTGCACCTGCGGGCCGGATCGTCCTCAAGGCCTGCGACGGCACGCATCCACATGGCTATGTCGTATGGCTCTTCAACGACATCGACACCCAGTCTGTCGGCATGCTCTAGCAAGGTCTCCAGCCGACGACGATACTCATCGATCGGATGGATGTTCGGGTTCGCGTAGCAGACCGTCACCTCGTGCTCTTCGGCAAGGGCATCGAAGGGTTCGATCAGACAGGGGCCGCAACATGCATGGAGCATGACCTTCATCCCGTATCGACCTCCTCGTCTCGCCCGGAGTCATCAGTTTACTCCTGCTGCACCAAAAAGAACGACGGCCCCGCGTGCGGGGCCGTCGAAAGCCACTACCGTCAGAAGCTTAGAGCTTGACGACGTTGCTGGCCTGCTGCTTGCCGTTCTGCCCGGTGGTGACATCGAAGCTCACTGCCTGGCCCTCGTCCAGAGTCTTGAAGCCCTCGCCCTGGATCTCGCTGAAGTGAACGAACAGGTCGTCCCCGTCCTCGCGCGAGATGAAGCCATAGCCCTTGTCAGGATTGAACCACTTGACGGTACCCTCAGCCATTCGAACCCATCCTTCCACCCCATCAGGGGTCGCACTCGTGCGACGTGCTTGTCGAACCTGCTGCCCTTCCGATCACTCCCACGACCGGGATGGAACGATGGCGCCGATCTTACTGACAAACCGTGTCGCAATCTGACGGGCGCTGATGCGCCCACAACAGCCAAATAGTAGCATATCGAGCCGCAAGTCAAGCTCCTCAATGCATAGAAGCGACGACATCGTCGGCCGGTCTTCTCGGCCTAGAACGTCAGCTCGTCGTCTTCATCCTCATCGAAGGCGAAGTCCGTCTCGGGCTCTTGCGCACGAGGCGTCACCCCTTGCTTGAGGCGGCGGTCCCGGTTCACCACCAGGATGAGAGCCACGATGGCCACCAAAAGCAACGCCACGGCGATGATGAGCGCCGTGCTCACCCATCCGGCAGATGACGCGCCGCCAAGGGTGTAAGAGACGCTGATATCGAGAGCCTCGCCGGCCGCCAAAGTGACCGATTCCAGCGCGTAGAGCGTCTCCCCCGCCTCATTGGATATGGGGTCGCCGGACGGGGATGGCGAGATGCTCACATCCGAGACACCCGGCTCCAGACGCACCGACACCAACAAGGGCGCATCCTCCCCGGTGTTGATCCACTGGAGCGAAGCAGATACGTCATTGCCGGAACGGGTAGGCGGCAGGTAGTCTGCCTCGACCTGACCCACACGGCTCTCCGACAGCACGAACTCGACCATCTGAGCACCGCTGACCGCCGTCACGGTGGCCTCGCGATACGGGTCAAGCGTGGGATCCTCGCCTACGATCTCTCCGGACCACAGCAAAGACGCCCCCGTAGGCAGCGGGACCTTCACGGTAGCTGGAAGCTCGGTATCCGCAGTGAGAATGACGCTCACTATCATCTGCGAGAGCCCGTTGTCGCCAACAGGCATCAATTGCATCTGGTATTCCAGTACGCTGGCCTGCGCCACAGTAGGCACCGCGAACACAGCCAGCGCGAACATCAGGACCATCGCGGTCCGAAGAAGGCGTCTTCTGGTCATTGCCATTCTTGCTCCTATCAGCTCGTCAGTCAGCTCAGACAGCCGCACCAGCAGCCGCGACCGTGTTCAGCATCAAGATCGCGCGCGTCATCGGGCCCACCCCGCCGGGGACCGGCGTGATGGCCGAGGCGATCGGCAGCACATCATCGTAGTCCACATCGCCCACAAGACCGGTCTCAGCACGATTGATGCCGACATCGATAACGACGGCGCCCGGCTTCACGTACTCCGACGTGAGCATCTTCGCACGTCCCACTGCGGCGACGAGGATGTCAGCCTGGCGACAGGTCGCGGCAAGATCCTTCGTTCTCGAGTGACACACGGTGACGGTCGCGTTGGCGTTCAGCAGGAGCAGCGCCATGGGCTTTCCCACGATGGTCGAACGGCCCACCACAACAGCGTGCTTGCCGGCAGGATCTATACCGTACGACTCGAGCATCTTCATGACGCCGAACGGCGTGCATGCGCGATGTCCGGGCAACCCGCGAACGAGACGACCCAGATTCTCGGGGTGGAATCCGTCCACGTCTTTGTCGGGCGAGATTCGCGCGATGATGGCCTCGGTATCCAGGTGACCGGGCAGCGGCAGCTGCACAAGGATCCCATGCACGTCGGGATTCGCGTTAAGCCCGTCGATCAGCCGGTTCAGGTCCTCTTGCGATGTCTCGGCGGGCAGACGGTGATCGAAGCTCCTGATCCCGATACGCTCGCAGTCGCGCTCTTTCATGCCGACGTATGACTGGGATGCAGGATCCTCTCCAACGAGCACCACTGCGAGTCCGGGCGTGATGCCCTGCTCGGCAAGGCGGGCCACTCCCGCAACCGTCTCCTGCTCGATTTCGGCCGATACCCTCTTGCCGTCGATGATCGTCGCCACTGGCACTACCTTCCTGTCGTCGCTGTGATGCGTCGCCCAGTGTACCCGAGCGCGCTCAGGTGAGTCACTCGGACGCGTCTTTCTCCTTCACGATCTCCAACACCCGGCGGAACCGCTCCGTGCCCGCCTCGCCAAGCGCCTCATATATGACCGACTCGGAAGTCGTCACCTGCACGCCCGAAGCGCGCATGCGCTCCAGCGCAACGGCGTGATCCAGCTCGCTGGCCGAACAGACCGCATCCGCCACGACATGCACGCGGTATCCGTCCTCAAGCAGATGCAGCGCCGTCTGCAGGACGCAGATGTGCGACTCCATCCCCAGCAAGACCACCTGGCGACGCCCGGTCCGTTCGAGCGCCCCGATGAACGAGTCCACCTTGGCGCAGTCGAAAGCCACCTTCTCAAGCGGACCTACCGCCGAGACGAGCACGTCTTCCAGCTCGTGCACCGTTCGGCCAAGCCCCCTGGGATACTGTTCCGTGTATACCACGGGAAGATCGAGCTCTGCCGCCACGCGCACCAGCCGGCGTATCGTGCCCACTACCTCACGCGACCTGGACATGGTGGCAGCAAGGCGCTCCTGCGCGTCGATCACGATGATGATCGCGTCTGCGGCGTCGACGATGTTACCACTCACGAGTGACACCTCCGGGGACGGCTGGCGCTGATTCTACCACGCGAATGCCGAGTCAGGCGGCAGCGTATGGGTATGTACCTGAACGTATCCGATCGCCGCAACCGATGGAGGCACCTTATGTCCGATGCACCGATCCTGAGCCCCGTCAATCACGTAGCCGATCTATCGGCGGCAGGTGATTTTGAGAAGAAGCACACTCCGCACCTGGCTGTAGAGGCTTCCGATGACAAGATGGTCGTCACAGTGACCGTCGGTCACGAGGTATCGCACCCGAATCAGCCCGACCACTACATCAGCTGGATCGAGCTGTACGCCAACGGTGCAGGCATCGCACGGTTCGACCTGTCCCCGGTGGCAACCGACCCCGTGGTCTCGATCGTCGTGGCCGTGGATGCCGGCACGGTGCTGCGCGCCGTGGCTCACTGCAACCTGCATGGGCTCTGGGCTGCGGAACTGACCGTATAGCCACCGCCTGAGGCGACCGGGCTTGGAGTCATCTCACAACGGCGGGCTCTTAAGAGGTGCGCGACGCGCCTAGAAGAGCCCGCCTTGCGTGCCGTCATCATGCGGAGCACGCTTGCCAAGGTGCTCATACGCGCGTGATGTCGCCTGGCGGCCTTTTGGCGTACGCATGATGAATCCAAGCTGCAGCAGATAGGGTTCGTACACGTCTTCCAGCGTGTCAGGCTCCTCGCCGACCGCTGCGGCCAGGGTGTTGAGTCCCACCGGCCTGCCGCTGAACTTCTCGATCAGAGTCTCGAGGATCTCTATGTCCATCCGGTCCAGGCCGACGTGATCGACGTGGAAGAACGCGAGCGCCTCGGCGGCCACATCCTCGTCGATGACACCATCACAACGCACTTGCGCGTAGTCGCGAACACGCTTGAGGAGGCGGTTTGCAAGCCGGGGCGTCCCTCTCCCTCGACGGGCTATCTCCGCGGCTCCGTCAGCGGTCACGCTCACGCCAAGGATCCCCGCCGAGCGGGTCACGATCGCGGTGAGCTCCTCGGCGTCGTAGTACTCAAGACGGAACGCCATGCCGAACCGGTCGCGCAGCGGGCCGGTGAGCAGTCCCGTTCGTGTCGTGGCGCCCACGAGCGTGAAGTCAGGCAAGTCGAGCCTCAGTGAACGCGCGGCCGGCCCCTTCCCTATCACTATGTCGATCTTGAAGTCCTCCATGGCGGGGTAGAGAACCTCTTCCACCGCACGGTTCAGGCGATGGATCTCGTCGATGAAGAGCACATCGCGCTCTTCCAGGTTGGTGAGGATCGCAGCCAGATCGCCTGCTCGCTCGATGGCGGGCCCCGACGTGGTTCGCATCTGGACCCCGAGCTCGTTCGCGATCACGCCCGCAAGGGTCGTCTTCCCCAGGCCGGGAGGACCGGACAGCAGCATGTGGTCCAGTGCTTCATCGCGGGCCTTGGTAGCCTCGATCAGCACCGACAGGTTGTCTTTGACCCGGGTCTGCCCCAGATACTCGCCCAGCCTCTTGGGCCTGAGCGACCGGTCTATCTCAAGGTCGTCGTCGGTGTACTCCGCCGAGACGAGCCGCTCCGGTTCGCCGGGCTCCCATATCGTGCTCACGCGCCGCCTCCTAGTCTTCGGAGCGCATGCTTGAGCAGCGCGCTGGTGTCGTCGACCGGACCCTCATACCCCTTGAATGCGGCAACGGCCTCCACCGTTGAGAATCCCATGGCGAGAAGCGCGTCGCGCGCTTCGGCTGCCGAATCCGCCCCCACTCCCCCGCTCACCGAAACCGGACCGGAAGCGCCGAGTTTGTCTTTCAGCTCAAGGATCATCCTTTGGGCCGTCTTCTTCCCGATCCCCGGAATCGAACTGACGACCGCCACGTCCTCGCGCGTTATCGCTTCGACAAGGACGGATGGCTGATACGAGCTCAATGCCGCAAGTGCGACCTTGGGACCCACTCCACTGACGGTGATCAGTCGGCCGAAAAGCGCCTTCTCGTCAGCGCTCTCGAAGCCGAACAGCGAGATCTCATCCTCGCGGACGTGCATGTGCGTGTGGACGGTGACCTCGTCGCCCTCCGCGGGCAGCGCAGCCAACGAGGAGGTGGACATCGCCATGCGATAACCGACGCCATGCACTTCGATCACGCAGTACGAGAGGGCCTTCTCGGCGATCGTGCCTGTGAGGTATGCGATCATAGTGCGGCCCCCGAGGTCCTTGCGCCGGAGCGCATATGTGCATGACACAACGCGGCCGCCAACGCGTCCGCAGCATGGTCGGGCGAGGGCTCATGCTCAAGGCCGAGCAGGACCCGCACCATGTACTGCACCTGTGCCTTGTCCGCCGAACCTGTCCCCACCACGGCGAGCTTGATCTCTCCGGGACCGTACTCGCCAAGCTGTAAGCCTGCGTCGGCAGTAGCCAGGACCGCCACCCCCCTCGCCTGCCCGGTGGCGAAAGCGCTCTTCGCATTGGTCCCGAAGTAGACGCTCTCAACCGCGCACTCGACCGGCGTATAGCGGCTGATAACGCGTTGAAGCTCCATGTGGATGGCAGACAGACGCTGCGGGAGGGCATCTGTGGATGGAGTGGTTATGCATCCGTAGGCGAGACATCTGGAGCGACTGCCGGAGGTCTCGATCACTCCCCAGCCGGTATTGGCAAGACCCGGGTCTATGCCGAGCACGATCACACGCACCCCTCCAGACGCACCAGACTATCGAACATATGTTCAGGATAGCACCGGCTTGGATGCAGGTGAAGCTCGGCGAGAAAGGCGCGGCGCGCGTACCTCACCCGGCACGCCGCAAGAGCCCCGACTCACTCGTCCAGGGCAGCGGCGATCTCGTCAGTGAGCTCCATGGTGTGATAGACGTTCTGGATGTCATCGCTCTCTTCAAGAGCGTCCACAAGCCTGAGCACCTTCTTGGCGTCAGCCACTGTGACCACCGTCGTGTTGACAGCCTCCATCACCAGCTCGGCGCCGGCAACGGGCAGTCCCGCGGCTTCGAGCGCGCCTTTGACCGCCATGATGTCAGCAGACGCGGTGTAGACCAGCCATCCGTCCTCGACGGCTTCCATGTCCTCGCCACCCGCATCCGCGACCAGCAGCATCATCTCGTCTTCGTCGAGCGAATCATCGCGCTCCACGGTGATCTCGCCCTTGCGTTCGAACTGGAACGCGACAGATCCGCTCGTACCAAGATTGCCCCCGGCACGCGTGAAAGCAGCACGCACATCAGCGGCGGTGCGATTGCGGTTGTCGGTGAGCGCCTCAACGTAGAGAGCTATTCCCGCCGGGCCGTAACCCTCGTAGATGACGTCCTCATAGTTGGCACCATCAAGCCCGCCGAAGGCCTTGGCGATCGCCGCTTCGATCTTGTCTTTAGGCAAGGAGTAAGACTTCGCCTTGGCGATCGCCGCAGCCAATGACGCGTTGTTGTCCGGGTTGGGGTCGCCACCCGTCTTGGCAGCAACAGTGATGATGCGCGTGAGCTTTGAGAACTGAGCGCTGCGCTTCTTATCCTGCGCGGCCTTGCGGTGCTTCGTAGTTGCCCACTTTGAATGTCCGGACATTCATTCGTCCTTTCGGTCAGGAAGCGACGATCTCGTCGAGGAAGAACCTGTGCACGCGAGGGTCGCCGGTCAGTTCGGGATGGAACGCCGTAGCGAGCATGTCTCCCTGCCTGGCGGCAACGACATGCCCATCGTGGCTTGCGAGCGCCTCGACGTCCTCGCCGAGCGTCTCGATCCATGGCGCGCGGATGAACACGCCGCGATAGTCATCACCGGGCAGGTGCTTGAACTCCAGGTCGGCCTCGAACGAGTCGACCTGTCGCCCGTACGCATTACGGCGCACTCCTATGTCCATGATGCCGATAGGCTCCTGGTCCGGAAGCGCATCGAGGACCTGGGTTGCGATGAGGATGGCGCCTGCGCAGGTCCCCCAGACCGCCATCCCGGCGCTGTGCTGCTGCCGGATGGGGTCATAGAACCCGTAGGTCGTCATCAACTTCGAGATGGCGGTGGATTCACCGCCGGGGATTATCAGGCCGTTGAGATCACCGAGCTGCTCGGGCTGACGCACCGCAACCGTTGAAGCACCAAGTGCCTCAAGCGTCACCATATGCTCGCGAAACGCGCCCTGAAGTGCGAGGACCCCTATGCGCACCCTACCAACCCCGCTCCTGCATACGCTCCGCATCCGGTATGTCGGATATGTTGATCCCCACCATGGCCTCACCAAGATTGCGCGAGACACGCGCGATGACATCGGCGTTCTCGTAATGGGTGGTCGCTTCGACGATCGCTTTCGCACGCTTGGCGGGATCGCCGCTCTTGAAGATGCCGCTGCCCACGAACACGCCGTCACAACCAAGCTGCATCATCAAAGCTGCATCCGCAGGTGTGGCGATACCACCCGCCGAGAAGTTGACCACTGGCAGCTTGCCGTTGTCGTGGACCCACTTCACGATCTCGTAAGGGGCACCGAGCTTCTTCGCTGCGTCAAACAGCTGCTCGTCGCGAAGACCCGCCACCCACGCGATCTCATCGGTCATCGTGCGCATGTGGCGAACCGCTTCAACGACATTGCCCGTACCGGGCTCGCCTTTGGTCCGAACCATCGCGGCGCCTTCGCTGATCCTTCGAAGCGCTTCTCCAAGATTGCGCGCGCCGCACACGAAGGGAACCGTGAAGTCCCACTTGTTCACGTGATACTGCTCATCAGCAGGAGTGAGCACCTCGGATTCATCCAGATAGTCAACGCCGAGAGACTGAAGGACCTGAGCCTCCACAAAGTGTCCGATGCGGCACTTCGCCATGACCGGTATCGACACCGAGCCCACGATGGACTCGACGATAGTGGGATCAGCCATGCGAGCTACGCCACCTGCGGCGCGGATGTCAGCAGGCACGCGCTCGAGCGCCATGACGGCGACGGCGCCTGCATCCTCGGCCAGCTTGGCCTGCTCGGGCGTGACGACGTCCATGATGACGCCACCCTTGAGCATCTCGGCTAGACCTGTCTTCACACGGAGTGTGCCGGTAGAAACGTTGACGTTCTCGCTCACGATGTCGTGCTCCTCACGATAGGGTCCCAACTACCGCGACGGCCTCCAGGGGACGGCGCGTAGTGTCCAGATTGTACTCGTGTGCCCGTGGTGGGACAACCGCGCACAGGCCGCGTCCGAACTGATGAAACGACGCTGCAGCGCTACTTGAACGCGATATTGACGCTTGGCTGCACGACCTGCATCCAGGTGTTGCCCGGCGCCAGCTTGATCTGCGTACCGTCATCGGCCTTGAATACCGGCGGCGCGTCCGTGCCGGCCTCCCATGTGCCGTCTATCCGCATCCCATCATGGAACACTGATGCTCGCCCGCTGCCGGACAAGACGATCTCATATGTCGTCGACCCGACCACGTCCTTGCTTGCGACGTTGTGCTTAGCCCAGAGCACCACCACATTGCGCGCTGAGATCTGCTCACCGGTGCCGTTGTCAGTGTGCTTCGCACCGTTGTTGACCCGGAGATACCTGCCTGATGCGGCATCATAGGTCCAGACCACGCTGTTTGCCGACGAGAACGGGATGCTGATCTCGGTGACCGCGGTGCTCGCCTCGATCGCTCGCTGGTCGAAAGCCAGCCCGTTCACCGTTTGCGTCGTGGTCATGCCGCGCTTCTCGGCCTCTTCACGGACCTTCTCCAACACGACGTAGAGGTTGTGGGGCCGAGCGCGGTCCGTCCCTCTGTAGAAGGGGTAGGTGACTCCCGCGTCCTCGCTGAGATTCGCGATGGAGGCGGATTTGATGCGGCTGCTCACAGAACTGCTTGACCCGCTGAAGACGAACAGGGCGTCGTACTGCGGGACGATATAGATGTCCGACAACCTTGCGCTCCACACCGGGCCGAGCTTGTCGGGCGTGTTCGACTGGAAGAGGGCGTTGAATCGGGTGATCCCGCCCTCGGTGACGGACTCGTACACAACGTCAGCAAGCTGCAGATTGGTCTGCGGCCGCGCCGCCGGCGAGTTCTCTATCTTGACCGAGATGATCCTTTGGGAGATCGCCTCTTCACTCGGCGCATCCAGCCCCGTGAGAGGCCAACGCGGTGGCTCGACGGGCTTTGACACCGTGCGCTCGGTGGTTGCCTCGGGCCAATGGGACACCACGCCCGGGGAATCGTCTCCCTTGCAGCCCGCAGGCACCAGCAACACGCTACAAAGCGCAACGACTCCAAGGACTCTTCGGGCAGTGTTGAGACTCATACAGTGTGACCTCCTCGATTCCCGACAAGTCTACGGTCGTAGCGCGGAAGGGTCAATCAAAGCCATCGGGCTCCGACCGACTTCACGACTGGGGGCGCGCAGAGGGCTACAATGGTGCGAAGGACTACCGAGAGGATCCCGTTGCCCTGCATCCTGCTCCACATACTACAGTCGCCTGATGCTGACCCGTACGCGGATCCCGAGGTCAAGGACGTGGTCGGGTCGCTTCCGGAGTTCTACTGCGCGTACTGCAGTCCCATAAAGCGCCTGACTCCAAGTGACGCCATGAAGTGCATCCACCGAGAGGCCCCTTGCTGGAAGCCTCTCGACTCGATCTGCGATCGCTAGTCGCCCTCGGGTTCCGCTGCATCCATGAGATCAGCGGACGCGGGCTCGCCGGATGCACGCCCGCGACGCGTCCTCCACACAAGCCACACCCCTACGGCAAGCACAGGTATCGTCAGCAGCTGACCCATTGTGAACGGGCCCAGGATGAACCCCAACTGCACGTCGGGCTCCCGCACGAATTCAACGGCGATACGGAACACCCCGTAAAGCGTCAGCATCACTCCAAGCTGAAACCCGTTCGGACGCCGCTTGCGCGCAAGCACCAACATGACCACGAACAGTACGATGCCCTCCAAGAAAGCCTCATACAGCTGAGAGGGGTGCCTCGGCGCACCACCATACGGTGGGATCATGGCCCAGGCCACATCAGTGGTGCGGCCCCAGAGCTCACCGTTGACGAAGTTGCCCAGTCTGCCCAGGAACAGGCCGATGGGTGCACCCACCGCGCCCATATCCGCAAGTCGCAAGAAAGGGACGTCCACGCGACGGCTGATCAGCCACCCGGCAAGCAAGATACCCACCAGCCCGCCGTGAAACGACATACCGCCATCCCATATGGCGAACAGCGAGAGAGGGCTTTGGATAAGGCCCGAGAAGTCGTAGAACACCGTGTACCCAAGGCGCGCACCCACAACGAGGCCGACCACCGCGGCCAGTACGACATCGAGCATGTCATCACCGGACATGCCCATTCTCCAGGTGCGATTCAATCTTCGCATCAGAAGCGCGGCACCAAGGAATCCAAGGACGTAGGCGAGCCCATACCACCTCAGGGCGAGCGGCCCTACCTGGAAGAGGATCGGATCGATCTGCGGGTAGGTCAATAGTGCGAGTGCGGTCATCACATGGCCTCAAGTCGTCGGATGCGTTCATCGATCGGTGGATGAGTGTTGAACAGGGCGTTCATCCCTCCGCCATAGTCTTTCAGCGGATTGTAGATATAGAGGGACTCCGTGGCCTTGTTCGCCACCTTGAGCTTGTTGGTATCGCTCGCGATCTTGCGAAGCGCACCGGCAAGTCCCGGCGGATACCGTGTCAGCAAGGCGCCGTTGGCGTCAGCGAGATACTCGCGCTTCCGGGAGATCGCCATCTGTATGAGTACGGCGAAGATCGGCGCAAGGATAGCCAGAACCAGCCCGACTATCATGAAGATGGCCTGAGCCTGACCGCCCTCGTTGTCCCGGCGACGACCTCCTCCCCACCACATCGAACGCAGCATCCAGTCCGAAGCGAGCGCCACTGTACCCGCAAGCACGGCCGTCATGGTCTGGACGAGCGTGTCGTAGTTCTTGATGTGTGACAGCTCATGAGCTATCACGCCCTCGAGTTCCTGGCGATTCAGCTTCTGTACTAGTCCTGTGGTGACCGCGATCGCGGCGTGCTCGGGATTGCGACCCGTCGCGAACGCGTTCGGAGCAGGGTCGTCGATGACGTATGCCTTGGGCATGGGAAGGCCCGCCGCGATCGAAAGCCCCTCCACGGTGTTCACGATGTAGGGCTCTATGTTGCGGTCAACAGGCCTCGCACGACTCATCGCCAGAACGATGCGGTCCGAATACCAGTACGAACCCCATGCCATGACGAAGGCGACGCCGAAGGCCATCAGCAGGCCGGCGTAGCCCCAGTCGGTGGCCTGACCGAAGACCCAGCCGATGGCCATCACAAGGAGCACGAACACCACTATCAGAGCCGCGCTCCGCAGCTTGTTTGACGCTATCTGATCGTACACGGTTTAGAACTGGACCTTTACCGGCTCTTTGGCGGCTTCTTCGATCTCGAAGTAGTCACGCAGCGTGAAGCCGAACATGCCAGCCAGGATGTTGTTAGGGAACGTCTGAGTGGAAGTGTTGTACGACATGACCGAGTCGTTGTAGAACTGTCGCGCGTAAGCGATCTTCGACTCGGTGCCCGCCAGCTCTTCTTGCAGCATCATGAAGTTCTGGTTGGCCTTGAGGTCCGGGTACGCCTCGGCAACAGCGAACAGACTGCGGAGCGTGCTGCTCAGCATGTTCTCAGCGGCACCCTGTTCCTTGACTGACCCGGCATCCATGGCCATCTGACGGGCTTTGACCACGCTATCGAGGGTCTCTCTCTCGTGCGTTGCATAGCCCTTCACGGTCTCGATCAGGTTGGGGATGAGATCGTATCGGCGACGCAGCTGGACATCGATCTGGGACCAAGCGTTGTCTACACGGTTCCTGAGTGTCACAAGTCGGTTGTATATGCCGATGACTGCCGCGACGATCACCAGCACCAACAGCACTACAACGCCCAGACAGGGAAGCAGAATCTCCATCCGATCATCCTCCGACCTTCACTGACCGGCCTCGGCCGGTTCTACATGTTCCATGAACATACCCTAAAGGTCCCGCGCTTCGTGCGCGAGCGGTACACTCGTTCAACGTCACATCATGATGTTATCAAACGAAAGGGAACTCGATGATACCGCTGCGCGACGAGAACCCAACGCACCGGTTTCCCGTGATCACGATCATGCTCATCGTGCTGAACGTGATCGTGTTCTTCTATGAGACATCTCTGGCCCCTGAAGCATTGCAGTCGTTCTTCACCGAATGGTCCTTCGTCGCATCCAGGTTCTTCGCCGCTCCCACATCGCCCCGGCAGGTCGCGACCGTGTTCACATCCATGTTCATGCACGCAGGATGGGTCCACATCGGCGGCAACATGCTCTACCTGTGGATCTTCGGCAACAACGTCGAAGATCGTCTCGGCCGCATTCCCTTTCTCATCTTCTACCTGGCGTGCGGGGTCGTGGGCGTCGCCGCACAGGCGTTGATCGAGCCCGCATCGACGATTCCCACGCTCGGCGCGAGCGGCGCGATCGCCGGCGTGCTGGGCGGGTACGTACTCCTGTTCCCGGGCGCTGCCGTGCTCACCCTGATCCCCATCTTCTTCTTCTTCGAGGTTGCAAGGGTGCCGGCATTCATAGTGATCGGGTTCTGGTTCGTCCTGCAGCTTGCCAGCGGTGTCGCCTCAGTGGGTCCGTCAGTGGCAGAGGCAGGCGGAGTGGCGTACTTCGCGCATCTTGGAGGCTTTGCTGCAGGGCTGGCGCTCACGGTACCGCTATGGCTCAGCGACCGATTCAGCAGACGTGCACGTGGCGGCCGCTACTGAAGGCATTCACCGGGAGTCTATTTCGGCAAGCAGGTCCTCAACGCATTCGACCCTGGTAAGCTGCCGACGGAAGTACTCGCAGTACGCGTCCACCAAGTGATCAGGATGCTGGCCCGATGCATGCTCTCCTGGAGAATCGGCAGGGGCCTTCGAGAACCGAAGCTCGACGTCCTCGTCAGACGCCTGCTCGGCATATTGGGCCAGCTCCATGGCCGCCATAAGAAGGTTGGGCACGCGCAAAGAAGCCTCGATGTGCGCCCCGCAGTGCGGGCACGTGAAGACGATGTCGATTGACTCAGGGCCGCGAAGGACGACCGCCGAGATGTCCTCAAGGCTCAGATCAACCGCTCCATCGTTGGGACATATGAGTGAGAACTCCACCGCAATCGCCTCCTTCCGTCAGCTCCGATTATACCGCTGCGCACTCGCTTCCTATGTTACGATTCCCATCATGTCGACTACCCTCCCCCAGCAAGCTCTGTGCCTTAGCGCGCGAGATAGACTGGTTCGCGGCGTCCGTCTGGGCTTTCCGATCTTCCTCGGATACATGCCTGTCGGTGCTGCGTTCGGCATACTGGCGCGCAGCTGGGGATTCAGTCCGATACAGGCAGTAGCATGTTCCGCGACCGCACTCGCAGGTGCGGGACAGTTCATCGGGCTCTCGCTTATGAAGGCCGGAGCGGATGTAGCGAGCGTCCTGATCGCGACCACCGTCGTGAACCTGCGCTACATGCTTTTTGGCGCCACCCTCTCTCCTTATGTGAGAGACGCCGGCGTTGCAGGGCAGGCCGCGCTGGCCTTCTCGGTCACCGACGAGACGTTCGGTGTCAACATCAACGACTTGCGGCGGGGCACCGGTGACGGTTGGTCGATGGCAGGCGTAGGAGTCGTGGCCTGGACCGGATGGGTGACCGGAACCGCGCTGGGCGTCTTCGGTTCGGGCCTGGTCGGAGACCCGTATCGCTTCGGAGTCGAGTTCGCGATGCCTGCCATGTTCACGGCGCTTCTCGTCGCACAGGCCGAGGATAAGCGCCATGTCATCATCGGAATCGTAGCGGCTGCCCTCACCGTCATCTGCATGCTCATCCTGCCCGGCAAGTGGTACATCGTTGCGGCATCCATCGGCGCCGCAACCGTTGGGTCGGCGGTGTACCGGTGAAAAGCGAGTACGTATGGGCGGTCGTGATAGGCATGGCTCTGTGCAACTATGCAGTCCGCTTCATTCCTATGGCTTTCCTTGCGCGGCTGGAGCTGCCGGCGGTACTGCATCGATGGCTGTCGTTCATTCCCGTCTCGGTGATGGCCGCTCTGGTCGTAGGCGAAGTGCTGCGTCCTGACGGCCGCTGGTTGCCGCCGATGCAGAACCCCTACCTGTTCGCGGCGCTGCCCACGGCGTTCGTCTACTACAAATGGCGCAGCTTCCTGGGCACCACGGTGGTCGGCATCCTGTTCTACTTGGCGTTCAGAGGCCTCCTCGGCTAAACTGTGACCCCGCGTGCATGTCCGCGAGTCCAGCCCTGAAGCCGAAAGGACGTCCGATGGCCCTCGTCAAGCCCTTCAACGCCGTTATGTTCCGTCACGACGAGACCGACATCAGTCGTCTTACCGCCCCGCCGTACGACGTCATCAACGCCGAGCAGCGTCAGGCGCTTCTCTCCAAGCACCCGCACAATATCGTCGCCCTCGAGCTGCCGGAAGGGTCCCTCGACCCCGACGTGCCGGGCAACCGGTACGAGACCGCCGCTGCCCGTTGGGCTGAATGGCACGAACAGGGGATCCTTGCCAAGGACGCTTCGCCGGCAGTCTACGTCCTCGAGCAGTCATGGGAGTACGAAGGACGCATGGTGCATCGCCGTGCCCTTGTCAGCGCCGTGGAACTGCATCCCTTCTCGGCGAAAGTCGTCCTTCCTCACGAGCGCACCCTTCCAAAGGCGCTGGATGACCGCCTTCGGATGACCCGCGCCTGTGCCGCCAACCTGAGCCAGGTGTTCAGCCTGTTCACCGACCCGGCCGGCGAGACGGACACCGTCTTCGAGAACGCCATGCGATCGCGGCCTATCAGTGAGGCCACTGACGCCGACGGGGTGCTTTGCCGCCTCTGGGCCATTTACGACGCAGATGTCATCGAGCAGATCCAGGCGTTCTTCACGCCGAAACAGCTGTTCATCGCCGACGGCCACCACAGATACACCACCGCTCTGGCCTATCGCGACGAGCGCCGTGCGGCTGATGCCGAGGCGGGTATCGTGCACGCCGAGCAGCCCGACTATGATTTCGTGATGATGGCGCTGGTCAACATGGACGATCCCGACCTGATCGTCCTGCCTACGCATCGCGTAGCTCGCGCCGCCGGGACGTTTGATGCCGATGCATTCTGGGCCGCCCTGTCCGAGAACTTCGACCTCGCAGACCTCCCTTCCGGACAGTCCGCGAAAGCACTCGCAGGCACCGACGGGATCGCGTTCATCGTCAAGACCACCGACGGAACCGCCAAAGTCGCTTCGCTGAAGGCGGACGTCGACACCACCACGCTCATCACCACCGAGCACCACAGCAACTGGAAGGGCCTGGACGTCGCAGTGCTCCAGGAGCTGATCTTGTGGCCGATTCTCGGAATCCACCCTGACGAGCCGGCAACGCTCGAGCGGCTCTCGTTCGTGAAGGATGCGGATGAAGCGCTTGAAGTCCCTGGCGGCGACGTCGCGTTCGTCGTGAGAGCCACACGGATGGATCAGCTGCGCGCAGTGGCACTGGACGGCGACACGATGCCGCAGAAGTCCACGTACTTCTACCCCAAGCTGCTTTCGGGCCTGCTCATGAAGTCTCTCGCCTGACACCCACGCCACGCGCGTCACGCTCTATAAGCCGCGGACACACATCCGTCAGGCGACACCTGTCACACGCGGGTCGCCTGGGTCTGCATGTCTCGCGACCGATGAGCCAGACCGGCAGATCGATCTGGCCCGGCGCCTCAGGGCACACCCGGGCCGCGGCAGCACGCACATCCTCAGGAGTATCGCGTTCGATCAATCCTGTGCGAAGGAAAACGCGGCGGACCTGAACGTCATACGCCACGGTCCCGCACTCCACTCCTTCCAGACGCACCCCAAAGTGACGCATGAGCAGCTCAACGGCCATGGCAGCCTTCTTCTCTCCGATGCCGTCGAACGCCAACAGCCGTTCCGTGACATCGAGGACATGCGACCCGTCCGGCCAGATCCGCGACGCGTCTGCTTCGTACTCGTCAACAAGACGCTGTGCCGCCGAGCAGACCCACCGCGGGACTGTATGAACGAAACGATGCAGAGCCGGCGGAGCCATGAAAGCCCTGTGCACGGCCTCAGGCTCGTCCACAAGCCGCTTAAGATCGAAATGCCCAAGGCGCTGCCTTAGAAGATACGGGCCCGCCCACGCGCGCTCGGCGGGCATGCCCTGGGTGAAGAGCACGCCGATGAGAAAGGAGTTCGGCGATGACTTCAAGAAAGCATCCGCGTCGGCCCATGTGAATGCGTCGCCCACTTGCGCCGCAGCGCTGGCGGCCAACTCGGCACCGTACTCTCGCAGAACACCCGCGAGGTCGCGCTCAGTCACCGCCATCGCTCCCAGTCACCGCGATGCTCCCCGTTCCGGCGTCAGACCTCAAGACAAACGCGGACCGTGCGTGAGGAAGAACTCGCAGAAGGTGCACTGCTCCTTTGCGGCGGCGTTCCTGTCGATGAAAGGGTCGAACACGAGAGCCGGATCACTGGTGACCACATGTGTCTCCCGGTAGCACTTGCCCACCATGCACGATGCGGGGCACTGCTCGTCGGGGTCGATAGCGTGCGG
>JBFHJN010000008.1:0-49000 GCA_041595875.1 Coriobacteriia bacterium | reverse complement strand
TGGTCTTGACCAGTTCGGGGTGCGTCTTGGTCTTGAACTCGGTCGGGTGCGGCATCTCCATGCCGTGGCAGTCCATGCAGAACTTGTCGACCACGTGGCACGTGGAGCAGTAGTCGATGGCTTCGACGGAGGCGAGCTCCAAAGCGTGGGCCTCGCCCTCTGCTTCTTCGGCCTCGTGCTCGGCCTCTTCGCCCTCTGCCTCTTCGCCCTCTGCCTCTTCAGCTTCGGCCTCTTCGGCGTCAACGTCAGGCTTGCCGGTGGAGGGATCGATCGGCGTCATCGCGAGTACCGCGTGGCCCTCGGGGTAGAAGCCCTTGTCATCGTGGTTGGCAGGCTTCAAGTCGAAGTCCGAGGGGTGGCACGCAGAGCACTTGCCGGGTGCTTTGTACTCCGCACCGGAAGGGCTCTCGGAGGTGAGCGTGTGGCAACGGAAGCAAGCGGTCATCGACATGAAGTTCGCATGCTTGACGCTCATCGGACCGTCATTGGGATTGCTCAGAACCGGCTCCCAATCACCGCTCTCGTTATGAGCGATACGGTTATGACACGCGGTGCACTGGATCTCTTTGTCCTCATGCACTGCGTGGTCGATGATGATGCCGTCGCTAGGCGTGATCACGCGGTTCTCCGAATGGCACTGAGTGCACTGCTCGGAGCCCATTTCCTCACTATTCAATGCCAGATGGCTTTCAGGGTTCAGTGGCAGCTCGTAGTTGTTTGTCACAGTCAGTACGAGTTCGCCAAGAGCCTTGGCCTTCTTGAGCGTGAACGTGATGGGATCCGCGTTGACCGGCTCGTGGCACGACATGCAAGACACCATGTTGTGCGAAGAGCGGTCGTATGCCGCGATTGAATCGTCCTGCACCTTGTGACATACCTCGGCGCAGAACCAGTACGTGGATGTGGCCCCGAAGGCCACAACGACAAACGCAGCAAGCACCATGACGGCCACACCCGTCCAGATGATATACCGCGGTCGCCGCACCGGGTCTTTGAACCCGGCCAAAGAGATCTTGGCCATGCGCATCTCTCCCCTTGCTAGCTACCCGTATCCAACAGTCACATGGCGGACATGCCGCCATCCCGTCCACGATATCGGAATGAGCCTGACCAAACAATACAAGCAGGGGTACTGGAGTGCGTGTCGAATGAATATTCCCGCCGATTTCCGTACGCGGGATCAACCGAGGGAATCAGCCACGCAGCCGCAGGATGAGCGATATCTCGACCGGGGCGTTGAGAGGAAGCGCCGCAACCCCCACCGCCTCCCGTGCGTGCCTCCCGGAATCACCGAAGGCAACGGCCATCACCGCGCTCGCGCCGTCGATCACACCCGGCTGTCCGCCGAATCCCTGGGCGCTCGCCACGAATCCAGTGAGCTTGACCACGCCAAGCACCTCGCTCAGGTCACACACGGTGGACGCGGCGGCAAGAGCGTTGAGCGCGCACTGTTCAGCGCAGCGCCTGGCCACCTCCGGCTCCACATCCACGCCGACGGTACCCGTGGCGATCAATCCGCCCTCGAGCATCGGCAGCTGACCGGCTGTGAATACGAGTTCGCCCGTGCGGACCGCGGGCAGATACGCGCCGAGTGCCCCGGGCGCTCCGGGCAACAGCAGGCCCGCTTCGGTGAGTCTGCGCGTTACATCGGCAGCCATCACCGCACCCGCAAACTGTCAACGAGCGTGTTGAGCTCCGTCATGGCCGATGAGATCTGATGTGACGCCTGCGCCGCCTGCTGGGAGACGATAGCTACTTCCTTCATCGAGACCACGACCTGATCGGAGGCGGTACGCTGCTGCTGCGTGGCGATCGAGATCTGTTTCGCCGCATCCGTGGTCTCTTCGACCTGCGAGACGATGCGCTCAAGAGAGTCAGCGGTGGACTGGGCTCGGTCCTTGCCCTCGGCGACCTTGTTCGCCGCCTTCTCGGTAGACATGACGAGCGCCGATGTCGAGGCCTGGATCTCTCGGACGACGCGGTCGATCTCCTGTGTCGACTCAGTCACAGAATCGGCAAGCTTGCGGATCTCCTCGGCGACCACCGAGAATCCCTTGCCCGCTTCGCCGGCACGGGCAGCCTCAATGGCGGCGTTCAATGCGAGGATCTTGGTCTGCTCGGCGATCTCGTCGATGATGGAAAGGACGCGACCGATCTCTTGGCTGCGCTCGCCAAGTGCGAGGATGCGGTCGGAGGACTGCTGTGTGGAGAGCCGTATCTCCTCGATGCCGGCTGCAGTCTCAGCCACCGCATGCATGCCGTCCTCGGCGCTGGCCAATGTGCGCTCGGCGACGCGGACCACTGCTGAGGAGTTGTCAGCGATCTGGCTGGAAGTCTGTGCGAGCTCCTCGACCGTGGCCGAGGTCTGAGTGACAGCAGCAGCCTGTTCTGCGGCACCGGACGCCTGCTGTTCGGTGGCGGCAAGCACCTGGGAGGTCAACGCCCGGATGTTGGTGTTGGCCGCACTGATCTGATCTAGCAGCGACGTCACGTTGGCGAACACGCGCATGAGCTCATCGCTGAGCGCATCTATGCCCCTGACCTCTTCGAGCGATATCCCCAAGGAGCCGGCGGTCTTATGCAGCACCGCTGCCAGGACTTTCTCGGAGACGCGGAAGGAGACGAAGTGCGCGAGGAGCGCGAGTATCAGACCCGCGGCAAGACAGGACGCCACAAAGAGCCACCATGCGACATCGGACTTGGGCTCCACGAAGATCCGTGCGAACAGCGGGAAGATGACGCCGATCGCAACGCCTGCTGCAAGCAGGTAGTAGAGCAGCTTTCGCCCTGTGGCACCTAGATGTGACTTCAAGCTCACCGTGGCCTCCTTGTGCTGTTCGTCCGCCTTTGTGACCCACGATTCGGATGCGACCACATACTAACAGTAACCCGAATCGATTCGCACAATCGACAGACCCCGGCACCGGTTGGCATCCGACTTGCATTCGATACCCCCGTGGGTATAATTGACCCGGGAACTGTCCCGCCTACCGAAGGGTGACTACGTGCGTACTATGAATATCGACAACGGCGCTTGCGATCGCTCACCGGGATGCCCGGCGAAGCGCGTATGCCCGAAGGGGGCCATTACACCGGTTCCCGGCGGGAGGTATCCTGGTGCCAACGGTTATTCGATCGATGAGGATCGTTGCACTGGCTGCGGGATCTGCACGCGCGTGTGTGCAGGCGGCGCCATTCATTTCGGCTGAGGAGCGTATCAATGGAGGAACAAGCAATCAAAGTCACCGTCGAGGTATTCGACTTCCCTGCAGAGACAGCATGCTTTGGCGGCGGATGAGGCCCGAGCTGGTCTCCGGAGGAGATCACAGCCATCGTCCGCACAGAGATGCTCAATCGGTTCGGTGATGCTGCAAGCATCCTGTACCACGACACCAGCAAGCCCGAAGTAACAGCCCAGCACTCCGCAGAAGTGACCCGCATACAAGATGACGGCCTCGTCTATCCGGTCACCTTCATCGACGGTGAACCGGTATACGATGGCGCTGTGTCGTACCCTGCGATCCTTCGCGCGGTTCAGTCACGGCTGCTGAACCCGAGCTGACCATCTGACTCTGACCATGCAGAAAGGCCGGGGATTCCCCGGCCTTTCTTGGTTTTGTGAGCTGCTGAAGGTCTAGCGTCTTTGCGGGCGGTTCAGGTACAGGCCGAGCAGCCCTTCGTCCCAGAACACGTCCCAGCCGGTGCGGGTATCCCCTTCCGGAGGAAGCGTCCGGTTGTAGCGACGCCGCTTCTCCGGGTCGCGTAGCACCGCGTACGCCTCGTTGATCCGCTGCATCTGCCGCGTGGCGGCCTTCTCGGCTTCAGTGGATGTATCCGGATGGTACTTCAGAGACAGCGCACGATACGCCTTCTCGATGACGACGGGGTCGGCGTTTCGCGCGACTTGCAGTACCCGGTAGTGATCAACAGCCATCTAGTGCACCCCGCATGTCTTTGTAGGTACGTTCTGTGCGTCGATGTAGATGTCGACGGGATTGGGACAGTCAGGGTTGGCCAGAAGGAACGTATCGGCGCAAACATGCACCTTGACCAGACCTTGCCCCGACTCATCAGCTTCAACGACCGCGACCTCCGTCGAACGCTGCCACTTGGTCGCCTGTTCCATGAAACGCTGCCAGATCATCGCCGGGAAGCTGCCTCCGGTGACCCGGATCCCATGCACGTCCGTCATCGATATCTGAGCCTCGGGATAGCCGACCCATACCGCGGTGACCAGGTCACCACTGTAGCCCACGAACCAGGCATCACGGTATCCCTGGGTGGTGCCAGTCTTCCCCGCGCTCCAAGAAGAGATCTTCGACGCCTGGCCTGTGCCCTTCGTGACCACGTCATGCAGCATCGACGAAGCGGTCTTGGCCACGCTTTCGGTCATCGCGCGGGTTGACGTGCGCTCAGGCTCGAAGATGACCGCGCCATCATCGTCCGTCACGGAGAGTATGGCCGACGGCGTCACGTGCACGCCCTCGTTGGCGATCGTCCCGTAGGCCGAGGCCATCTCCAGAGGCGAGACCCCGGTCTCCAGTCCGCCGAGGGCTATTGCAGGGTTTGCCTCCAAAGAGCTCGTGATGCCCATCGCTTCAGCGGTCTCCACGACCTTCTCGGGTCCCAGCTGCATGATCAGACGGGCATAGACCGCATTCACCGACCAACTCGTCGCTGCGGATAAAGTGAGCGATCCCTCGGTGATGGTGTTCTCGTAGTTCTGGACGCGCCATGTGCCATCGGTCACTTCCACCGTGTACGGAGTGGCCGAGAAGACATCGTCAGGCTTGACCCCCTCCTCCAGCGCCGTGACCAACACGAACGGCTTGAACGCCGAGCCCGGCTGGCGCCTTGCCTGCGTCGCCAGGTTGAACTTGTCCTCCGTGTAGTCCCGGCCACCCACCATGGCGAGGATGTCCCCATTGCTGTGATCGATACACACGAGTCCTACCGAGGGGTCGTCTTCTTCGCCTAGCACGGTAGCAGCCTCCGCCTCGGCCTCACGCTGCATGGCGGGGTCGAGAGTGGTGTGCACCCGCAGCCCACCCGTGAACACCATCTCCGAGCCGAGCTCGTCTATGAGTATCTGCTTCACGTACTCGACGAAGTACGGAGCAAGATCCGGTATCTCGGCTGACTCGGCAACGATCAGTTCCTCGGCCTGGGCGTCGCGCCGCTCGACATCGGTTATGTAGCCGAGTTCAGCCATCTTGGACAGCACCAGATCGCGTCGTGCGATGGCCTCCTCGGGATGAGACTGCGGGGAGTAGCCGGCCGGCGAACGGATCACTCCCGCCAGAGTCGCCGCCTCGCTCAAAGTGAGATCGCACGCCGCCTTGCCGAAGTAATGCTGAGAGGCGCTCTCCACACCGTACGCACCGTCTCCGAAGTACACCAGGTTGAGGTAGGTCTCGAGCACGTCGCGTTTGCCCACTTCGGTCTCAAGCTGGAATGCCAGAAGCGCTTCGCGCACCTTACGGCTGAGCGTACGTTCCCCGTCAGTGAACAGCAGTTTCACGACCTGCTGTGTGATGGTGCTCCCGCCCTGGGAGTAGGCACCGTCCTCGGCATTCACCTTGAGCGCCCGGCCTATCGCCTGCAGGTCCACGCCGTTGTGCAGGTAGAAGCGCTCGTCTTCGATAGCCACTACGGCATCCACGAGCGATTGCGGTATCGCGTCGTAGGGCACCACCGTCCGGTCCTGTTCGCCGTGCCAGGTCGCCAGGACGGAACCATCCGCGGCGTACACGACCGAGGTGCAAGCGGTGTTGACGGAATCGTCGACGCCGATCTCCGGCAAGGTCTCAGAGAGGCGATACAGATACAATCCGGCCACCAGGAGGACGACGAGTGCGCCCGCCAGAAGGACGGCGACGATCTTTAGAATGTGCATCATCCGACTTGATGCCACTACGGTTGTTCCTCCAGACCCCCATACCGCTGTCGTACACCGATCCCCGGGGCGCGTAGCGGGTGCATCCAGTATGCTGTTCGTGGGCCGGAAAGCTTGGAACAGGGAATGCGACAAGGCACATGGTATCACGGCAGACATCAGAGACCGGCGGCGAATCCCGCCCCTCCTCCAGACCCGCGCCACCCCTGCGCGCATGGTTCCTGACCTGGCGTTTGCTGCTCACCCGTACCCTGCGAACCGCCCGCCGTCTTGTGGGGAGGGTCCACTACCGGCCGCGGCCGCAGCTGATGCTGAGCTACCTCCGCGCTCCCGCCTCAACGCTGGCCTCAGACAACGAAACGCATGCGCGTCTGGCTGCGCTGGGAGTGCGCGCCTTCGTCGCCGGCGCACTTGGCCTGGCGGCTGTATCGGTCATCAGGGGCGAGACGTCCGCAACCGCCCTGTCACAGTCGCTTGCTGCTCTGGCCTGGGCCTTGGCCAGACTCGGCATTCTCGTCTACTTCGCCAGGCGCGACCGATCGACCCGTAGCGCCGTGATCACCGCATGGGCGGTCGGCCTGCTCCCGTACGTCATGGGAGTCACCGCCGGAATGCGGCTGATCGCGTTTCTCCTCTCGGCGGTCTACACTACAGCCTCACTTGAGGGGATGGGCGTCGATCAGGCGCGGTCACTGGTCACCAAGGCGTTCGGAGCCCAGGCGCTTGTCATCGGCCTGTCGTGGGCGATACGCGCGCTGGTGGCGCTGATCGCGCTCAACGTCTCGTTCTAGACTGCGGCGAACTCATCGGGTGCCACGGGCGACGCAGCCTTCCACTCGGCGGCAACGACCCCGGCCACCACAAGCCCCACTCCCGCCAGCTGCACGGGGATCAACCGTTCCCCCAGAAGGGTCGCAGCCAGGATGATCGTGAAGATGGGCTCCATGGTGGAGACGATCGCTGCCTGCGAAGGACCAAGCGCCCGGATCCCGCGGAGGTAGAGAACCACCGCCGCGAACGTGGGGATCAAGACGATCAGCCCCAGAAGCATCCACATGCGACCGCTCCATGCTGCGACCGAGAGCGACTCCCCTGCAAGCAGTGAGACCACCGCCAACGAGATCGCCGACAAGCCGAACGTGTAGGTCATGACCACGATGCGTGGCCTCTTGCCCACAAGGGTGTGTGACAACATGTTGAACACCGAGTAACCCAGAGCAGCGCCAAGGCCCAGGAGTATGCCGGGCAGCGTCACCGATATGTGCGAGGTGAGCAGGCCCAGGACCATCGCGCAGCCCGCAAACGTCAACACGATGGCCAGTACACGGTTTCGGGTCAGCGATTCTCGGTACATGATCCAGCTCAAGACCGCGACCATCGCGGGATACGTGTACAGCAGCACGGCGACGACAGACGCCGATGCGAACTTGAGCGCGTAGAAGTAGCAGACAGACGCGGCGCCATAGCCGGTGACCGACATGAGCGCATACGCCTTCATGTCTCTGGCTCCCGAGATGAGCTTGTCGCGGTCGACGATGACTTGATAGATGGCCATCAGCACGGTCACGATACCGAACCGCCATGTGAGCATCGGCAGCGGCCTCGCGCCCTCCATGTAGGCAAAACTGGTGAGTATCGACAACGTGCTGAAGCAAGCAGCCGAGAGAACAACGACAACGAGCGAGCTACGCCGATCCATTGCACCTCCAGAGACGATGCTCGGTACGTTCTCACTCCACCCACCCGGAGTCAACACACGCCTCTGGTAGACTCGCTCAATCGTCAAGAACGAGGATCGGAGGAATGTGAGAACGAAGTGGAGGCAGACCGCCGCGCGAATCGCTGCGGTCCTCTGGGCGGCAACGATCTTCACTCTGTCCAGCATCCCCGGTTCGGACCTCCCGCCAGGCGACTACAGCGTGCCGGGCCACTTCGCCCTTTACTTCGTGCTCGGCGCCCTCACGATGAACGCCCTGGGCGGCCAGGCACGCGATCGGGCCCTGTGGGCTGTCGCACTGGCGTCGGCTTACGGCGCCAGTGATGAAGTGCACCAGCTGTTCGTTGCGGGACGTTATGCCGACCCGGCGGACTGGCTCGTTGACACCCTTGGGGCAGCGGTCGCAGTCGCCCTGATACTTCTCGTGAAGAAGCTCCGTGCTTCTTCAGCCGAAAGACGCTGAAGGCGGCCACCCTGTGGGCGACCGCCTTCGGATATCGAACTGATGAATCGTCTGTACTACGCCAGACCCAGCCAGGCCATGACCCTCATGGCGAATCGGTGCAGCCCATCACCGATCCCGCCGAAGAATCCATCGCCGACCTGCGCCCTCGTGCTCACCGCCGCAGCTGTAGGACCGTCCTGGCCTTCTGACTCGAGCCGCAGTCTGGTCTTCACCTGAGAGCCGCACGGCTCACCGGTCTGCTGCGACATCTCGGCCCTGGTCTGCACCTGAGCGTTCACCGGGTCGCAAGGCTGCGTCTGGGTCTTTGTCTGAACGCGAGACTGCGTACGGGTCCTGGGCTGGTCCCCGTCACACTCGACCGTGCAATCAGGATCGATGACGCATTCACGCGTCTGAAGACGATCCCTTGTCTGATCGCCGTCACACTCGCCAGCCTGGCATTCACCCGGCAACTGCGCCTGCTCACCGTTGCCTACCGCAAACGCCGCGACTGGGAACGCAACAGCCATGAACATAGCCACAACTGCAAACAGCGCGATCGACTTCTTCATACAAAGCACCCCCGCTCAAAGACTTGACTCATCCGTCTGCAGAAACGCTGAGGGGGCTTGCAGGGATACGGGCTACTCAGGGACGCGCCGCCCCACCATTCCCTGTGGCGTCGACCGACGGCTCGCTCCAGCCCGATCCCGAACCGGACGAGGGAGCTTGCTGACCGCCTGCTCCGTTGCCGGATCCTCCACTCTCAGAACCCGAACCGGACGAGGGGCCGCTGCTTCCACTGTCAGCATCTTCGATGGCTTTCTGCAGCTGGGTCCTTGCAGGCTGCGGGGCGGAATCCACGCTCTCTTGCAGCCGTGCCTCCGCGGCATCTGTGCCGTCACTGCCGCCAGAATCGCCATAGGCGGCCGAAGTGGTCGCCCGGAACTGCTCGAGTGCCCGCAACATGAGCGCGCTGTCCGCGCCTCCGATGCTCATACGCGCGATCTCGTCAGCACGCCGCACCGCGATCGTGAACAGAAAACGGCTCTGCAACTGACCGTCAGGAAGAACCTGCAGGGTCAGTTCCTCGGAGACCCGTTTGATCGAATAGAGAGGGTCGCCGGGAAGTGAACGGGCGGCCGCGTAGCTCACGCCACCCAGCAGTGTCGCAGTCACGGTGACCGCCGCCACCGCATGACGGAACACCACACGGGCACGAGCGAGCATCGCGTCACGTGTCACAGTCGACATGACTCGACTGCGGATCGCTCGCTTACGGTCAGCCGGCAGACGAACCATACTGCCAAGCACCGCATCGCGAACCGCATCAAGATCATCAATGTCCGGGTCGAACCTATCCATCGTCGTTCTCCTCGGCCAACAGCCTTGCCAGTGAACGCACCGCCCGATGCTGAAGCGCCTTGACCGCTCCTTCGGACTTGCCAAGCGCCTGAGCGCTGTCCTTGAGGTCGAAACCCCATACAAAGCGCAGCATGAGCACCGAGCGCTGCTCCTCTGTCAGCAGCTCCATCGCGGTGAGCGTCTCCTCGACGCGAACGCGGATGAACACGCTCTCGTCCACCGGCATGGAGCCGTCCGCCATCTCAGGCGCATCGCCAACCGGAGCACAGTCCGAATTCCGGGAAGTCCGACGGTACGAATCGATCACCGCGTTGCGAGCGATACGGAAAATCCACGCACCGAACGGCAGTCCGCGGTCGTCGTAGCCGCCGATCGCCTCCCACGCTTTCAGGAACACGGCCGCCGTGACGTCCTCGGCATCCTCTGTCGATCCGACTCGTCCCCGCACGAACGCATAGACACGCTCGGCGAACTCATCGTAGAGCTTGCCGAACGCACGAGCGTCGCCGGCGATGGACTTCGCCACCAGCCTGTCAATGTGCCTCTCAGCCAACACGGTCACCCGCGCGCTTCAGGTCATTCATAACAACGCCAATCCGGGTTCGGCGGATACGGTCAACATGTTAGAATCTATCAAATCACGCAACGCGGCAATGCCACGTTGAATCGCGCACGCCACCTTCAGCTCCGAGATCGAGGCCCACCACATGATACGTCGTATAGCGCTCGTCACGCCCCACTATCACAGCGGCGTCGTGGAGACGGCTGGAACCTGGCCCAACGTCGCCTTCGTCTACATTGCAGGCGCTCTGCGCGATGCGGGCTTCGAACCCGTCATATACGACGCCATGACCATGGACCACACCGCCGAGCAGATCCGCGCGCGGCTCATCGAACTGCAGCCCGAGGTCGTGCTCACCTCCGCGTACACGCCCTCGTATCCGAAAGCGGTGGAGCTTCTGCGGCTGGCCAAAGAGGCGCTGCCCGGTGTGATCACAGGCATCGGCGGGGTACACGCCCACTTCCTGGGCGAAGAGGTCTTGAAAGAGAACGGCGATGTCATAGACTTCGTGCTTCGCGGCGAAGGTGAGATCACGGTTCCGGAGCTCATGGCGTGTCTGTCACAAGGTGGCGACCCTGCGACCATTCCGGGTATCGCGTTCAAGCGCGATGGCGAGGTGGTCGTCACACCCAAGCGGCCCTTCCTCGACAGTCTTGACGGCCTGCCAACCGCGTGGGAGCTGGTGGACTGGAGCCTGTACCGGTTCTACCCGCTGCCCGACGCCAATCTTGCGGTCATCTCGACATCCCGCGGCTGCGACCAGTCGTGCACATTCTGCAGTCAGCAGGCGTTCTGGTGCAGGACATGGCGCGCGCGCAGCCCGCTGGATGTCGTCGACGAGATGCAGATGCTCAAGGAGCGCTATGGCGTGGGCGTCATCATGTTCTCCGACGAGACGCCCACACTGGATCGCGAGCGCTGGGAGCAGATACTCGACCTCCTGATCGAACGCGATCTGGGCCTCCATCTGCTGATGGAGACGCGCGTCGACGATATCTTGCGGGATGAGGCCATCCTTCCGAAGTACGTCTCGGCGGGCATACGACACGTGTACGTGGGAGTAGAGCGCACGGATCAAGCGAGCCTCGACATGTTCAAGAAGAACACCTCGGTCGCCATGGGCAAGAAGGCACTGGATCTGCTCAACTCCTACGACATCATCACCGAGACGAGTTTCGTGCTGGGTCTCCCTGATGACACGCCGGAGATAATAGAGGCGACCTTCAAACTCGCGCAGCACTACAATCCCGACCTGGCGTTCTTCCTTACCATCGCGCCCTGGCCGTATGCAGACATCTACCCCGATCTGGCGCCCTACATCGTGTCCTACGACTACGAGGACTACAACCTGGTCGCACCGGTCGTCAAACCCAAGGCCATGGAGACCGACCAGCTGATGGACATCATCATCAACTGCTATCGCCGGTTCTACATGGGCAAGCTGACGACGATCCCGAAGATGTCACCCTCGAAACGGGACTACTTCCTGATCACGATGAGGCTGCTCATGGAGAACTCCTACCTCAAGCAGTTCATGGGCGGACTGGGACAGATGCCCGCAGAGGTGAACGCGCTGCTCAAGAAGTGGCTCTAGCGGGTCTCGCCGTCCGGAGTCGTCAGTAGATGCCGGTCTGTGCAGCGGCCTCGGCGGTCACGCCAAGCTGGCGCACCTTGATCTTGAAGTCATGGGCATTGGCGGCCATCGACGTCGCGTCCTCCAGCGTGATCCTCCCCTGTTGATACAGGTTGAGCAGGCTCTTGTCGAAGGTCTGCATGCCGTAGTACTCGCCGTCTTCCATGGCGTCCCTGATCATGTAGGTCTTCTCGGAGTCCAGGATGTACTCCCGAACGGTGCCCGTCATGACGAGCACCTCCACAGCCGGGACCAGACCACCGTTTATCGATGGGATGAGCCGCAGCGAGATGATGCCCTTGAGCGTGGATGCGAGCATCAGCCTGATCTGCTTCTGCTGATAAGGCGGGAAGAAGTCGATGATGCGGTTGATGGTCTCTGTCGCGTCGATGGTGTGCAGGGTCGAGAACACGAGGTTGCCGATCTCTGCCGCCGTCAGAGCCGCCGAGACGGTCTCATGATCACGCATCTCGCCGATAAGGACGACGTCGGGATCCTGGCGGACAACGTGGCGTAGCGCGTCAGCGTAGCTGTCGGTGTCGATACCGATCTCACGCTGGTTGATGATGCACTTGTCATCGCGGTGAAGGACCTCGATGGGGTCCTCGATGGTCACGATGTGACCCTCTCGGGTGTGATTGATGTGGTCGATCATCGCCGCAAGCGTCGTCGTCTTTCCGGAGCCGGCGGTACCCGTGACGAGCACGAGCCCTCGGGGTTCATCGGCAAGGCGCTCAGCCACAGGCGGAAGGCCAAGATCTGCTATCGACGACCGCTCGGTGGAGACCCGACGCAGGGTCATACCCACGCTGCCTCGCTGGTGGAAGACGTTCACGCGGAAGCGTCCGACACCCGGGACAGAGTACGCGAAATCGAGCTCACGGTGATTCTCGAACGAGGCCTGCTGGTGCTCGTCCATCATCCCCAGGGCGAGCTGCTTGGTCGCATCGGCGGAAAGCGTGGGGAGCTCATGCAAGACGACCAGGCGGCCGTTCAGTCTGACTGCGGGCGGACTGCCGACCTTCACGTGAAGGTCAGAGCTTCCCCGGTCACTCATCAGCTTCAACAGGCCGTCGATCTCAGCCATTCGCTTCACCACTCCGATTACTCGCGGGCTTGACCCGACAAGCATACCCCACCAACGCCGGAGAGGTGTACCACAAACGACTCAGGCGGTGCGCAACGCGTGCCTGCTGAACCCCGCAAGACCGGCTACCAGCACCATGCCGCCGATGATCGCGATGGCCACACCAAGCCCGATCCTCTCGGCGAGAAGACCTGCGCCGATGAATCCCACCACGGTGAACAGACGCGAGACTGTCGCCTTGGCAGCGAAGACACGACCACGGAGCGCTCCGCTGGATGACTTCTGGATCATAGTGGCCATGGGGACCTGGAACCACATGTTGGCGATACCCCCCACAAGGAGCAGCGGGACCGCGATCGCCACGGACGGAGCGAGAGCCACGGCTCCGAAGAAGAGGCCGAAGGCGCAGAGTCCGAGCAAGAACTTGCGGCCCGATGCCTCCGTCGTGGTCCTCCCGACGCTGAAGCTGCCCAGGAGCAGTCCTACCGTGATAGCCGAGTCCAGGATGGCAAGACCGGGAGCGCCGGCGTCGTATCGCTGCAGGGCAAGAAGGTAGACCGCCGTGACAGAGGCCGCCACGCCCATCGCGGCGACGGCATAGACGCCCATCAGGTCCTTCAGCAGGGGAACGTCGTTTATGTGTCTGAGCCCCCGCATGATGTCCTCGACCAGTCGGATGCGCTCTTGCTCCACGATCTGGCGCACCTCGCGGAAGGAGATGAACGAGATGAACACCGCCGAGATGACGAACGTTGCCGCATCAAGGAAGAAGGCGACCTTGTACCCGAGAAGCGCGACGAGCGCGCCAGCGAATGCAAGACCGAACAGCTCGGAAACCGACATGGTGGCGTTATCGAGCGAGTTGGCTGCCATGAGCTCATCCTCCGGGACGATCTCCGGGATGAGCGACAGCTTGGCCGGCTCGAAGAAGAGCGAGATGGTGGAGACCAGGAATGCGACCGCATAGACCGCAGGAATCCCGAGTTTGACGACCAGGGGGATGGAGAGCACCAGTCCGGCCCTGAGCAGATCTGCCGCGATCATCGTCGCGCGGCGGTCCCAGCGGTCCACGAACGCTCCCGCCGGAAGGCCGAACAACGCTGCCGGCAGCGTGGAGATAGCCAACATCACGCCCATCTGCAGCATGGACCCCGTGGCCTCGTAGACCAAGATCCCCATCGCGATCTGATTGACCTTATCGCCGACGACCGAGACCAGTTGCCCTAACCAGAGCATTCGATAGTCTTTCGAGCGCAGCGGTACCCAGAGACGGCCGGCAGCCATAGTCCCCCCGATGATTCGACAACTCCCCCGGCTCAAGAATGAAACCAATGAACCCGGTTGTCTAGGGGCGACACGCTCCGGCGTAGTCGCTCCGATCAAGACTGGATATCTTCACCACATCTCCGGTGTGGGGCGCGTGTATGTACATCCCGCCACCGACATAGATGCCGACGTGGTGGATCACGCTGGTGCCGAAGAACACCAGGTCGCCCGCGGCCAGGTTCGCGCGAGACACTCGCTGCCCGTACCCGATCTGCGCCCTGGAGCTGTGCGGCAAGCTCACGCCCACGCGGGCGTATACCCACATGGTGAAACCGCTGCAGTCAAACGTGTTAGGTCCGGCGGCTCCCCAGACATAGCGGGAACCGAGCTTGGACTTCGCAATAGAGACGACCTCGGAACGCGGAGCATTGGTGGGATCACCATAGTCACCCTTAGGGATGGAGGCTACACGCTTCGCCTCCTCTGCCGCCTGGAGAGCGGCCACCTCGGACTCGAGACCGGCAAGGACCCGCTTGCGCTCAGCAAGCTGTTCCTCGATCGCGGTCTTGCGGTCTGTCATGATGGCGAGCTGGTCTTTAGCTTCCGCCTGCTGCGCCTTGAGCTCGACTTTCACTGCCGCGATCTCCGCGCGTGTCTGCTTGAGCTCGGCGACAGCGCCGGCGTCGTTCTCATTCATGAGCTGGAGAAGATCCCAGGTGGAGGCGAACTCCTCAAAAGTCGTGGCGCCGAAAAGCAGCTCGAGCGGTCCAAGCGGGCCGCTGCGATACATGCTTTCAACACGCGTGTCGAGGTGACTTTGGAGTTTCTCTTGATTGGCGGTCAGCTCAGCGAGTTCTTCCTCGGCTGCCTTGACCTTCTTGGTGACCGCCTGATAGGCGGAGTCGGCTTCATGGTAATCGTCGCTTGCGATCTCGACCTTGGCATCCAGCTCTTCAACCTGTGCCTTGACCTCGGCCGCCTCGGCCTGCTTCTCAGACGTAGGGGTGGCCATTGCCATGCCGGGGAGCGCGAGAACCAACGCCGTGCTCACAAGCAGTGCTATAAGACTGCGGTATCTATTCTTCAAACCAACACCTCTTCGTTCGAACACGGACGAAGCCACGAAATACTACCACATCTCGCCTTCGCGAGACAGCGCGGAACACACGGCATCGAGCATCCTGACCGCCACTCGCTGTCGCGCGGCATCATCACCGAGCAACTCCGGGGCGAGATCGATAACGACTTCTCGGCTACCTTCCACCGCGCTCAACGCCGTCAGCAAGCGCGGCTCAAGAGCACTGTCTTCGACGCTCTCGACTATCAAGCGAGGGCATGCTCCACCGACCTGCGTAGCGATTCCGCTGCCAAGACGGATGATCATGGCCGCATCAGACATCGAATCGTCATCAACGGCAACGACAGCCGAAGGCTCGGTGGCGATGGCCAGGTTAGCCACTCGAGCGGCCACGTCGCTCCCGATCTCATCGAGGCCCAGCAACGCCACCGGCCGGCGTGCGAGGAGATCTGCAGCGCGCGCAGGCGCTACTTTGAGCGCTACAGGCGCGGATGGGTCCTTGTCGTGCCAGACATGCCTCAGGCGCTCTATGGCGCGAACGGTCTCAGCGCCCACTATGCCATCCCCGGGCTGCGCGATGTTGGACTGGAACTCCCGGACCGCACGCTCAGTGAACGCGCCGAAGATGCCGTCAGGGTTGCCGCAGGCGAAACCCAGGGCGTTCATGGCGCCCTGAAGCAGACGCACATCCTGACCGTGGAAGTACGGGAACTTGAGATAGAGCAGCCTGTCGCCCAGCTTGAAGGTGGCGTCCACCAGACTCGACCAGGTCTCGTTGCCCACGACGCCGTCTTCGGCAAGGGCGCGCTCGCTTTGGAATGCGTGCACCGCGTCCCAGGTGGCCCCCAGAAAGACGCCGTCGATCCCGGTGGGACCGAGGTCATATCCAAGCATCAACAGACGCTTCTGGATATCCTCGACGGCCGGGCCGCGTGCGCCTCGCTTGATTGGTTCGATCACAGGCAATGCCTTCCGTACGCCTTGTCACACTGTGCATGGGCACTATCAGTACGAACTCTGGCGGCTCCGGAACTTCGCTACGTTACCTTGAACGTGATCCTTGCGCGCCCTGATACGCCTGACGAAAGAGTCTATCTCCACAACCACAGCGATGTCACCGGTGAAAGCGTACTCCGGTGGCTGGTCCGGACGCGAACTCAGCACGTATGTGTCCTTGAAAGTCTCTAGAATGCGCTCCACGGTCCCGGGAACATGTCCGGTGCGCCTGTGGACGTCTTCGGCGGTCAGCCACTCATGCTGGTGTTTTGTGAACAGCATGAGCACATCCCGCACGGCCAACTCTGTACCGCTGTCTTCGGGCAAGCGAGACAGCGCCCTTGCAAGACTCACGAGGCCCTCCGTCGGATCGCGGTGGCAGTGAGATAGTAACTACATGTTACCACCGGTCAGGAAGCGACGGTCACCCGGTTCTTCCCTTGCCGCTTCGCGGCGTACATGGCTCTGTCCGCGGTATCGATGAGGCGGGCCGCATTCGCAGCGTGCGTGGGGAATGTCGCCACACCGAGAGAAACCGTCTGGGCGACTGTGGTGTCCCCTTCTCCGGTGGCGAACCCATGCTGTGCCATGCTCTTTCTGATCCGCTCGGCCACCGCGATCGCACCGGGGATGTCTGTTTCAGGAAGGACCACCACGAACTCCTCGCCACCGTACCGTGCAGCCACGTCTATCTCGCGCAGATTCTGGCGGATGATCTCGCTGACGGTCCGCAGCACCCTGTCGCCTCGCGGATGGCCGTACGTGTCGTTGAAGCTCTTGAAGTCGTCTATGTCGAGCATGATAAGGGAGAGCCTGTGGCCGAATCGCTGGGCACGGCCAAGCTCTTCCTCCAGTCGCTGTTGCATGTAGCCATGGTTATAGAGCTCCGTCAGTCGGTCAGTGACCGAGAGTCGCTCGAGCTCCTCATGCAGCAGGGCGTTTTGGAGAGCGAGCGAGGACTGGTTTCCGATGACCTGCAGACGGTCGCGCTCCGCTTGCGTCAACTCACGATACGTCGATGATGCCAGCACCAAGACACCGACGATCGACTCGCCTGCACGCAGCGGGATAGCGGCCTGCGAACGGATGTCTTCAGGCTGCCTGGACCACCGCGCAGACTCCGAGCCCTGAGGCACGTCGCTTTGCTGGGTGGGGCCATCCCGGAAAGCAGTACCCAGCAGCGTCTCGGAGACGGAGACCACAGGACAGAATACGTCTTCCGGACGCCCCTGGCTGGCCCGCAGGTGCAACGTCCAGTCCTCCTGGTTGAACAGGTAGACGCACGATATCTCGGCTCCGAGGATGCCGTTGGCGCCATCCACGATCAGGCTGGCCACATCTTCGACCGATGAGTAGCTGGTCAATGCCTTGAAGAACTCGTGCGTGAAGAAGATCTCGGCAAGCCGGCTCTCCAGCTCCCCGTTCGCCCCTTCCAGCGCCTCCTTGCTCGCCTGGAGACGGCGTTCGTGACTGCGGATCTTGTCGTAGGCCACCTGAAGCTCGACGAAGATCTTCTCCTGCTCTTCGCTGCGCTTCTTGGCGATCAGAAGGTCCCACACGAGTTCAGCGCCCACCGCCGAGACGATCTCCACCGAGCTCGGCCGCATGGACTCAAGCGTGGCTCTGACCGATTTGTCCTCGGACATGTCGAGTATGAGATCGAGGCTCATGAGCTGAGACAACTCGGATATCTCCGTGGTGGAGAAGACCCCCAGGTCATCGGCCAGTCGAATGGCGGGCGCCGAGCGATTGGAATCGTAGACGGCGACGATCACCAGGTTGTCGACGTCGGAGAGCAGACGCAGAACGGACGTGGCTCGCAGCCCTCCACCGGCTATCGCGATATGCACTTGTCCTGACCGGGTCGCAGACTCCGCAACCAACGGCGCGGCCTCTTCCATCGTGAGCCTTCCGTCAGCCCTACTAAAGTTCCTTCATACCGTATAGATAACTGCGCACGAGCACCAGTCCCGTGTCGAGGTGCAACTCCACCGTACGCGCATGGCTCCCACCTGTATCTTCGGCCAAAATCGGGATACGCAAGAGGGCAAGCTGCCTACGTACCTCCTCGGCATTCCGGTCACCGATGCCGGCAAAGTGGGTGTCACCCTTGAACATGGATGCACCCCCCATGAGCTTGGCCACCAGCCGATGACGGGCGCCCCCTTCGCTGAGGCGCTCGGCAAGCGCAGGCACCGCATGCGATGCGAAGCGGAAAAGCGAGCCCGTCGTGGCAGTGTCTGCCGGGCTGGGCAACATCACGTGGGCAAGTCCGCCCATATGCCGGAACGGATCGTAAAGAGTCACACCGATGCACGAGCCGAGCGCCGGCGTCACCAGCACCTTGGGGTGCGTCGCCACTGCGAACTCACCTGTTCCGACGAACACGGCGTCCTCATCGGCCATGCTCATCCATCCATGTTCCTCGTGCGTCTTCATCGACGTCTAGATGATGCCGAGGCGGCCGAGAAGGACGTCCAGGCTGTCGGGATCGGGGAGGTAGAACAGTCCCGCATCTATCGACCGATCCTCCTCGATGAAGCGCGTCAGGACCAACAGCGCGGAGTCGACCTTCATGCCTATCTCGGCGGTCACCACCTCAAGGATCGCGCCGAGCATGTCGAACGCGAACGAGGACGGTGACGGCAGCAGGCTGATATCGGCCATACGGGCGATCGCCGAGACGTACGCCGCGATCAGGATCGATGCCGCGTGGATAGCCAGGGCCTCTTCATCGCCATGCAGCGACTTGGTCGTGCCGGGCTCCCGGCTGCGCAACATGTCTACGAGTGCGAGCAGATCGTCGCGCGCGGCAATGAACACGATGCTGCCTTCTATGTCGCCAAGAAGCCTGCTGTGTATGGCACCGACGAGCTTTTCGGGTCCGCCGAGGACACCGGGCACTTCCGTGACCGGGATGAGCGCGATCCTCGGGACATCGATGGCAACCGACTTGCCGAGCATCTGCGAAAGCGCTGTCGCCGCATGACCGGCGCCGATGCTCCCCACCTCACGGAGCGCATCGATCTGCAGGGCTGAAAGCTGATTCGGGTCCATCACATCACGCTCCCATGTCGAACAGCGTCCGGGGATCGAGGATGAGCGCGACGCGACCGTCCCCCAACACCGTGGCGCCGCCGATGCCGCGCAACCCCTTGAACAAGGGCGACAGCGGCTTGATCACGACCTCTTGTCTGCCCACGAGGCGCTCCACGACCAGCGCGTTGGCTTCGTCCCCCATCTCCATCATCACGATGTGCTCTTCAGGCGATGGCTGCCGCTTGCTACGCGGCGAGGCACCGATTATCTCGTCAAGCACATGCATAGGAGCGACCGAGCCGTTGCGCAACACGACCACAGGACTGCCGTCCACGGTCTTCGTCCTCACTTCCGAAGGCGAGAGCACCTCGGAGACCGCTGACAGAGGAATCGCGAACACCTGCCCCGATGAGGCGACCAGCAGCGCCTGTATGATCGCCAAGGTGAGCGGCAAAGAGAGCACCATCTGCGTGCCTTCTCCCGGATGCGACCTGATGACGAGCGTCCCGCCAAGGTACTCGATCTTGCCCTTGACCACGTCCATTCCCACGCCGCGCCCGGAGACCTTCGTGGCCTCCTGCGCGGTGGAGAATCCGGGCGAACAGGTGAGCAGGAGGATGTCTTGCCGGGTGTAGGAGTCCCTCTCCTCCGGCGAGACCATCCCGCGCTCCACGGCCTTCTGCCAGATCCGTTCGACGTCCATGCCCCGGCCATCGTCTGACACGACTATCCGCACCTGCTCGCGTTCGCGCTGGGCGACAAGACGCACCGTCCCCCTCTCGGGCTTCCCTGCGGCCACGCGGTCCTGCGGCGGCTCTATCCCGTGGTCGGCGCTGTTCCGCAGGAGATGCACGATAGGATCGCCGATCTCATCCAGGACCGTGCGATCCAGCTCGATGTCGAGTCCCTCCATCTCGAAGGCGACATCCTTGCCCAGATCATGCGCCAGGTCGCGGACCATGCGCGGGAAGCGGTTGAAGATATTGCCCACCGGCACCATGCGAGTCTGCATGACCTCATGCTGGAGATCCGCGCTCACCTGCTCAAGGACGCCCAGGGTCTCTCGAAGATCCGGGGAGTCCAGGTCTCGAGCGATCTTGTCGAGCCGCGACCTGATGATCACCAGCTCACCGACAAGGTTGACCATGCTGTCCAGGTGACCGATCGAGATACGCACGGTCTGTGTCTCCGCGATCTTGGGAATCGAGCGGCGACCCTCCGTGGAACGAGGCTCAGGGGCGGGAGCCGTCTCGGCAGGAGGCTCCTCTAAGGGCGTGACGACGACGCACTCCATCTCGCTGATCGCCGAGACAGCCGAGGTGATCGCTTCAGGGCCTTCTTTGGAGCGCAAGACGACCTCGAACGAACGGTCGAACTCCTCGTCTTCGATCTCTGCTGCGGAGGGATGCGTCTCAACCACAGTCCCCATGTGGCCGAGCCTCTTGATCGCCATGTAGGCTCGAACAGCTTTGAGCACGCAGCTCTCGACGAGGGTCACCTTCACGAGGAACAGCGAGCCCCCGTCCGCTGCCGCGCTTCCGCCCACCTGCGCCTGGCCGTCCGGAGACGTAGGCGCGGCACCGGGCTCCGGTCCTTTGACCTGCGTCCGGGCAATAAGCGCTTCGACGATCTGGCTGACGTCGACAGAACCCGTGCCCGAGGATTCATCCGCAACGAGGTCACGCACACCATCCACAGCACGCAACATCAGGTCGATCAAAGAGGAGTCGATGGGCTGCGCCTTCTGGCGCACGGTGTCCATCAAGCTCTCCATCTTGTGGGTCAGCTCGGTGGTGGCGGTGTAGCCCATAGCAGCGGCCATCCCCTTGAGACTGTGGGCCCCCCGGAAGACGACCTCAACCGGCTGGAGATCATGCGGATCTGACTCAAGTGCAAGCAGACCATCCGTGATCGATTGGATGTACTCCGCACTCTCGGACAGGAACACTTCTTTGTACGCGGACATGTCGTCGCTCACGACACACCACCTTCCCGCAGCGCTCTGCGTATCTCGATGGCGACTTGTTGCAGCGGGACGATCCTGTCGGCGGCACCTGCATTTATGGCTGCCTTGGGCATACCCCACACTGTGCTGCTCTGCTCATCTTGCACTATCGTCTCTCCGCCGTTGTCGAAGATGCGCTTCAACCCTACCGCCCCGTCCGAGCCCATCCCCGTGAGCACGACACCCACCGAGCGCGCACCGAACACCTCGCCCACGCTTGAAAGAAGCGGGTCGGCCGCGGGACGTACGCCATGCATGGAGGGACTGTCCTCCAGCCGAAGCCTGGGCAGGGTGGCCCCGACCACCTTCATGTGCGTGCCGTGCGGGGCAAGATACGCCACTCCCGGCTTGAGCTGGGCCCCGGAGCGACCCTCCTCCACCCGGATGTCTGTGACACGGGACAGTCGCCTTGCGAGAGACTCCGTGAATCCTGCCGGGAGATGCTGTACCACCACGTACGCCGCTGGAAGCGACGCCGTCAGACCGGAGAAGACGGCTTCCAGCGCGGGCGGACCCCCTGTGGATGATGCGATCGCGACCACGCGGCTGATATCGGTGGCGACGGGAGACGCTCCCGCGCCCGGGCCGGGACCCTCCTCGCCCGCCTCGGTAGCAGCGGTACCGCTCAGCGCAAAACGACGCTCGGGGCTCACCCGATATGCGATCTTGATCTTCTTGATGAGCGTCTCGGCGAGCTCTGACAGCGATGTGGCGACGCCAGCCTTCGGTTTGATGAGGAAGTCCACGGCGCCGCGAGCCAGAGCCTGGTAGGTCGTGTCCGGGTCATCGACCGAGCTGAGCATGACAACGCGGGCGGGAGTCGCTTTGATCAGGTGCGGAAGGGCTTCGATACCCGTGAGCTCGGGCATCTCCACGTCAAGAGTGATGATATCCGGCGACAGCTCGACAGCCTTCTCAATGGCCTCGACACCGTTACGTGCGGTACCGACTATCTCCAGCTTAGGGTCGAGGCTGAGCGCCCGGGCCAGCATCTGCCTGACAAGGGCCGAGTCATCGACGATGAGGACTTTGATAGTTGAGCGCATCGGCACATCAGTGTCGTGGCGACGACTGTAGGCACTTCTTGACGGTTTCCAGTACCTTCGTCGGCTGGAACGGCTTGACCAGGAAGTCCATGGCTCCGGACTCGAGCGCCTCGACGATCATCTTCTGCTGCCCCATCGCGCTCACCATCAGAACACGCGCAACCGGGTCTTTCTCCCGGATGATGCGCAGTGCATCCAGTCCGCTCATCTCGGGCATTGTGATGTCCATCGTGACCAGGTCCGGGTGGACCTCGGTGTACTTCTCAACAGCATCCCGACCATTGACCGCCTCGTGAATGACATAGCCCTCTTTGGAGAGGATGTCCCGAATCATCATGCGCATGAAAGCGGCGTCGTCAACGACCAGGACGGTCTTAGACATCCATATCGCCCTCCTGGATCGCTGGAGTCATGAACTCTGGTTTGGGTAGTGCTTTCTCGGCATCCAACAAGATCACAAGACGCTCACCCAGGTTGGCTACGCCCTCGAAGGCCTCGGCGGTGTCCGGGCTCAGCGCGGCCACGGGAGCAGGCATGATCTCATCCAGGGGGATGCTGACGACCTCGCTTGCCGAATCGACCACAAGCCCGACAAGGCCGCTGTGCCCCTCGGCGACGACTATCCTGGCCGTCGTTTCACCTGAGAAAGGAGAAGCAAGCAGCCGCATCGACAGATCGATGACGGGGATGACCTGGCCGCGCAGATTGATCACGCCCTCGACGCTGGATGGTGCGTGAGGAACCGGCGTCGGTTGCTCGTAACGGATGATGCTCTGGACACGCTCGATGGGCAGCCCGTACTCCTCCGTCCCAAGATGGAACAGGACGAACTGGCGGCTCTGGGCTGCGACGACCCTGTCTTCCACAAAGACTCCCTAGTCGTCGATCTCGAATCGACGTACAGACTCCTCAAGACGACGCGCCATGTCAGCAAGCTCCTGGGCCGACGACGAGATCTCCTCCATGCACGCGGTCTGCTGCTCGGCGGCCGCAGCCGTCTCCTCGGCAGACGCCGCGTTCTCTTCAACGACAGCGGCAATGTCGTGCATCGCGCGATCGACGTCTGAGGTGCGCTGGGTCTGATCCGCCATTCCCGAGGCGATCTCCTCGGCAAGCGTGGCCGTACGGCTCACAGCCTCTGTGATCTGACGGAGCGCCTCGCCGCTGCGGCCTACGACCTCGGTCCCGGTGATGACCTCGGTGGTGCCGATCTGCATGTATTTGAGCGCCTTTGCGGTCTCCGCCTGGACGTCTTTGATCAGCTCGCCGATCTGCTCGGCGGCTTTGCCGGAGCCCTCGGCGAGCTTACGCACTTCTTCTGCGACTACCGAGAAGCCCCGGCCGGACTCGCCGGCACGCGCAGCCTCGATAGCCGCGTTGAGAGAAAGCAGGTTGGTCTGGTCGGCGATGGAGGTGATGACGCCGACGATGTTGCCGATCTCCTCGGAACGCGTACCCAGCACTTCCACAGACTCGGCGAGAGTCTCGATGGCCTGCCGGACCTCCGCGATCTTGGTGATAGCCTCATCCGTGGCCTGCTCGCCGAACAACGCCGCGCGGGCGGCCTCCTCGCTCGTCTTGCTGGCCTCCTCCGCGCGCTTGGCCACGTCTTTGACGGTGCGCGTGATCGACTCCATTGCCGAGGAGGTCTCCTCGACCTTGCGTGACTGGAGCTCCGCGCCATGCGCGATCTGCTGGACTGACGAGCTGATCTCCATGGATGACGCATTGATCTCTTGAGAGGAGGCGGACAGCTGCGTGGCAGCGTTGGTGACAGACTCCGAAGAACGACGCACACTGCCGGCCATCTCGGCCAGAGACGTGATGAGCTGGTTGCACTCTTCGGTCAGAAGGCCGATCTCGTCGTCGTTGACGACTGAGGCCTGAACGGTCAGATGACCTTCGCCGGCCTCCACCATCACACTTCCCAGGTCACGAAGCGGATCCAGAATACGGCTGCGGAAGGCACGCCTCCACAACAGCTGGCCCGGTATAGCACAGACCACCATCAGCAGTGCACCAACGACAGCGATATAGAGAAGCTCGTCAAGGGACATCTGCAGATAGAAGAGGGCGAACACCGCCGTGCCGAGCAGACCGAGACCGACTGCAGGCCCGATCGTCGCCCAAGTGAGCAGCGTGAACGTGAATGCAAGACCGCGCTTCATCTGGCTGCTGCGAACCCTACTCTCCATGCTTGGATTCCCCTCCTCCGCAGAGCCACGACTACGCGACTCCTGCTGCGTTCACAATAGCAAAGACCCCTGGTTAGGGCATCCCGACGGGCTTGCGGTAGATGCGTTCTCTACCATCAACGAGTTCGAACTGGCCGACCATCGAAGTGGCGAGTCGCTCACTACGGCCGAGAACCAGATAGCCTCCACGCGAGAGCGCAGACCAGAACATCTGCAGTACCCGCTCCTGTTCCTCGCGCGTGAAGTAGATGAACACGTTGCGGCAGAAAATTACATCTACTACATGTATCGGCTTGTCCTCGAACAGATTCAAGTACTGGAAGCGAACCAGTTTGGTCACCTCGGGCTTGATCCGAAAGGTGTCACCCAGCACCTCCACGTACTTCCGGTCGGCCCGGGGGATATGCTCGATCTGCTCGATGGGGTAGACGGCCTCCCGGGCTATCGCAAGAGCCTTGTGGTCAAGGTCGGTGCCCTGGATCGACAGCAGGAAATCGCGGGACCGCGCACCCATCGCGGTCAGAAACGACATCCCCAAAGAGTACGGCTCTTGCCCGGTCGCACACCCGGCCGACCAGACCCGGATCATCCGCTGATGGCGCGCGAGCTTGTATGCGAGGATGTCAGGCAGGATCTGCTTGCGGAAAAGCTCATAGACCGTGACGTCCCTGAAGAACTGGGTCACGTTGATGGTGAGAGTATCGACGAGTTTGACGTACTCGGCAGGCGTCGCATCAAGGTACTCGGCATACTGTCGATAGGTGTGCAAACCGAGCATGTGCAGCCTGGATGCGATCCGACGCTCGACGTAGCGCTCACGGTACTGGGAGAGATCGAGGCCATGTTCGACACGGACTTTCTCGAGCAGCCTGGTGAGGTTGCCCCGATAGACCGTATCCGCCTGCCGGCTCTCCATCAAACCCCCTGTGCTTCACATTACCTCAGGCCATTGTAGAATACACGGAAGCGCCTGTCCCAAAAGCTATGGAGGTACCCATGCACCGGGCACCACTCAAGGCCCGCATATTCGCCGGTATCGCGGCGGTGCTGCTCCTGTGCCTGTCTGCGGGATCGGCCTGGGCCGTGGCTGATGACTACCAGGTCCGCGACGTCATGCCGGCAGGATCTGCGATCGCAGGTGTGGACGTGGGCGGCATGACACGTGCAGACGCCTCCGCACTCATAGAAGAGGAACTCGTTGCGCCTTTGAGCGAGCCGATCACGGTGCGCTACGGTGATCAGACGTTCATCCTCCCGGCACAAGACCTCGTCAAGATCGATCTCGACACGATGCTGGCGGACGCGTTCGAGCCAAAAGCAACCGCATCGCTCGCCCGTCGTGTGATGGTCAGACTCACAGATGAGCCCATAGGCGACGATATCCCCCTTGCGTTGAGCCTGGATGAGGATGCCCTTGACGCCTGGCTCACCGAGGTCGCGAGCCAGGTCAATAGGCCTGCTGTGGACGCCACGGTGTCCGTCGAGACAACGGGCGTGGTGTTCATCGCGGCTGAGAGCGGTACGGTGCTTGACGAGCAGGCAGCAAGAGCCGAGTTGTCCCTGGCGCTTCGCACGGGCTCGAAGGAGATCGACCTGCCGGTTGATGTGATCGAGCCCTCGGTGACCGATGCCGACCTGGGCAAGCTGATATTCGTGAGCCTCGCCGAGCGAAAAGCCTACCTGTACAGCGCTGGCGAGCTGGAGAAGTCCTACAGCATCGCCATCGGTGCCCCCGGACACTCCACGCCTCGCGGCGACTGGGAGATCACGCTCAAGCGCTACATGCCCACATGGGGAAACCCCGGCTCCGCATGGGCCGAGAACATGCCGGCGACGATAGCCCCGGGACCCAACAACCCACTTGGGACCCGCGCGATCAACATCAGCGCGTCGGGGATCCGCTTCCACGGAACGACGGATGACGCGTCGATAGGGACTGCCGCCTCTCACGGGTGCATGCGCATGCACATGTGGGACGTCGAAGACCTCTACGACCGCGTAGAAGTGGGGATCCCCGTCTACATCCGCTAGCGGTCGAGGATCCGCACCTGTCCGGACCACGCGACGCCAGCGCGCGCGAGGGTCTCCTCGGCCAAAGACACATCCGCCTCGGCAAGTCGCAGCGCGATGCCGCACAGCGCGCCAAGCGATTTAGGGGTAGGCATCACGGTGAGCTGAAGCCCCGCCGCGACCAGCGCCGCTTCGCCGCTGAGCGCGTCATGCGTCGAAGCGAACCCGAACACCACGTACGGACGCCGTTGAGGCGAGCTCATCCGCAGATCGCCCTCATGGCCGCCAGGGCGAAGTCCACATCCTCGGCGGTGAGTCCATACCCTATGCCGAAGCGCAGAGCTCCCGACTCCAGGGTGCCCACGCTCTCGTGGGCCCATGGCGCGCAGTGCAACCCCGCACGCACCGCGATCCCGTAGTTGCGATCGAGCTCGAACGCTATGCGGTCGCACTCTATGCGCTCATGCACGACCGAGAGGACCGGCGCCCGCTCCTCGCCCGGCGGAGGCCCGAGCACACGCAACCCGTCGATGCCGAGAAGCCCCTCATACATCCGGGCCGTGAGCTCACGTTCGAGCTTGATGATCCCGGCGCCGTTGTGGGCAAGATAGCGTGCGGCAGCCCCGAGTCCGGCGATGCCGGGCGTGTTGCTCGTGCCGGCCTCGTAGCGGTCCGGCCGTAGCCTGGGCTGCATGGGGTCCTCGGAGTTCCCGCCGCTGCCGCCCTGCTTGAGCTCGTCGGGTTCGATCTCAGGTGAAAGGTAGAGCACACCCACACCCTGCGGACCCAGCAGGCCCTTGTGGCCGGAGCTGGCGTAGACGTCAGCGCCAAGAGCACCGATATCCACTCGCATATGGCCCGCGGCCTGCGCGCCGTCCACCATCAGCAGCGCTCCGGCCGCGTGCGCGATATCGGCAAGATCGCCCACGGGCTGTATGGAGCCGGTGACATTGGACGCATGCTGACAGATCACGGCTCGCGTCTGGGACTGCGCCACCACGCGCTCGACCACATCCGCATCGATGCGACCATACCGGTCGGCCCGGACCACATCCACGATGACCCCGGCGGCGGCGAGCATGTTGAGCGGGCGCGCCACAGCGTTGTGCTCCATGGAGGAGACCACCACGCGATCACCGGGCCGCAGCAGTCCTTTGATGGCCAGGTTCAACCCCTCGGTACAACCGGCCGTGAAGACGAGGTCACGCGGCTCAGGGACGCACAGGAGCCTTGCCACGGAGCCCCGGGCCTCAAGGATTGTGCGGGATGCGGCTACCGCAAGACGATGCGCCCCCCGGCCCGGATTCCCGCCAGCGTCCAGGATGGCGGCTCTCATCGCATCCAGGACCGCGTCAGGCTTGGGCCAGGAGGTCGCCGCGTGGTCGAAGTACACCGTTGCCGGGGCGCCAGACTCAGCCATGGCCTCCACCGGCGATCATCTCCACCGCATGCTCCAGCTGGTCGATCACAAAACCAAGCGACTCCCGGACGGCCTTCTCGCTGCCGGGCAGATTTATGATGAGCGTGCGTCCGCGCTGGGCGGCGACACCACGTGAGAGCATCGCGCGACTGGTGACCCGCATGCTCTCGGCCCTGATGGCCTCAGCGATGCCGGGGACCTCACGGTCGGCGTGAGCCAGCGTGGTCTCCGGGCATATGTCGCGCGGCCCAAGCCCGGTGCCTCCGGTGCTGAGCAAGACATCCACCTCGTCGACATCGCACATCTCGATGATCGCCCGGGCGATGGCCTCCTGGTCGTCGGGAACCACGTGATACGCCGAGACGATCCAGCCGCGCGCCTTGCAGATACCGATGATGGCTTTGCCGGACGTGTCCTCGGCCTTTCCGGCCGCCCGCGTGTCCGAGCTTGTAAGCACTCCTATGCGTAGTACTGTCATGAACCCTCCCCGAGGCGTTCAACGACGATGCTGTCACCTACACCCACGCTACCACCAACACGGACGACAGCGAAGATGCCCTCCTTGGGCATGACGCAGTCGCCTGCCTGATAGTAGATGGCGCACTTGGTATGGCAGACCTTGCCGATCTGCGTGACCTCAAGAACCGTCGGGCCGATATTGATGACGCTGCCCACCGGCAGGGCGACCAGGTCGATGCCGCTGGTGGTGATGTTCTCGGCAAAGTCACCCGCGGCCACATCGAGGCCTTTGGCGACCATCTTGTCGATGGACTCCTGGGCCAGCAGGCTCACCTGCCTGTGCCAATCGCCGGCATGCGCATCGCCTTCGAACCCGCTGTCGACCACGAGCACGCCATTGGTGCCGGGGGTCTTGCGAACGGTCTTCTTCTGGGAGAGATTGATGGAAACGACCTTGCCGGGTTCCGGAAGGTGAGTCGCGACGTCGTTCATTTGTTCTCCTTGCGAGTCCAGGTGCCGGAATTGCCACCTTCTTTTGAGAGTAGCTTGACTTCCTCGATCACCATGCCGCGATCGACGGCCTTTACCATGTCATAGAGCGCAAGCGCCGCGACCGAGGCAGCGGTAAGCGCCTCGATCTCCACGCCGGTCTTGCCGTCGTTCTCGGCCACCGCTGTGATGCGGACACCGTCACCCTCCGGCTCGAGTCCTACCGAGACGTGCGTGAGGGCGAGCGGATGGCACATGGGGATGAGCTCGGCCGTGCGCTTGGCCGCCATGATGCCGGCGATTCGCGCGGTGGCGAACACGTCGCCTTTGGGGGCCCGATCCTCAACGATCATGGCCAGGGTCTGGGGTCGCATACGGATGAACCCGCCCGCTACTGCCCGCCGGTGCGTCACCGGCTTGCCCGCAACGTCGACCATTCGAGCTGCGCCGGTCTCGTCCAGGTGTGTGAGCTCAGGGGTCTTGTCCACGCTCATCCTCCGATCTGCGACATGCTGCGAAGCGTACCGACACGCATATGGTGGCTCTCCGGCTTGTCGGCCAATGCCGTATGGATGAGCGCACGCACGTCATCATCGGTGCCCTGACGCAACACGGTCCTGACGTCCAGTTCATCGTCGCTGAACAGACACGTGCGCAGTCCGCCGTCAGCGGTGAGCCGCAGACGGTTGCACTCGCCGCAGAAGTGATGTGAAAGCGGCGTAATCACGCCCAAAGTGCCCGGCGCGTCACCGATCCGATAGTACGATGCCGGACCCCATCCGCCGGGTGCGTTCCCCTTCGCGACAGGCACGATCTCTCCCAGTCCCGCTTCCGCAACCTCAAGTCTGAGGCGTCCGAGCAGTTCCTCGGCAGGGACGTGGTCGTCCTCGGTCCAGATGTCGGTGGAACCGGATGCACACGATGCCTCATGCGCGCCGCCGACCGGCATGTACTCGATGAAGCGGATGTGGATGGGACGCTCCAGAGTCATCCGTGCGAAGCCGAGAAGATCTTGCTCCAGCCTTCGCACGACCACGACGTTGAGCTTGACCGGGTCCATACCCACTTCAAAAGCCGCCTCAAGGCCGTCGAGGACAGCCTCAAGCGAGCCCCTGCGGGTGACTTGCGAGTAGACCTCGGGATCCAGCGTGTCCAACGAGACGTTCACTCGCTCAAGACCGGCGGCCCTGAGCTCGGCAGCGTACTTGCGCAGCAGGGTGCCGTTGGTGGTAAGCGCGATCGCTTCAAGACCAGTGATCTCGCGAAGACGGCGGACGTGGTCGACGATGCCGGAGCGGACCAGCGGCTCGCCGCCGGTCAGCCGTATCTTGCTGATGCCCTCGCCGACCGCGATGTTGGCGAAACGCTCTATCTCTTCGAAGGAGAGTATCTCGTCATGTCCACGCCACTGCACTCCTTCGGGAGGCATGCAGTAGACGCAACGCAAGTTGCAGCGGTCGGTGACGCTGATGCGCAGGTAGTCGATGCGCCGTCCAAAACTGTCAGTCGCCATGCGGACTCCCTCCGTCGAGGAAGCTTCGCTCGACAAAATCGGTGAGTGCGTCGTAATCGTTCAATTCAAAGCGGGAAACGCCCTCCGGCTGTAGGTCGTTGTTGTCGGTGATGAGGGCGGTGAGTTGTTCAGGCGCCGAGACGAGCTCATCTGATCGCGCCCGCCGGGACACCTCTATGCGCACAGAGCCCGAGCGCTTGAAACCTTCCGTGATGAGGATGTCCACATCACCGGCGGCCGCCACGATCTCCTCGAGCGTGCGCTCGCGCTCCACCTTGCTGACCACGGCGAACTGGGTGGGAGCCGATATCATCGTGACCTGCGCGCCCGCCCTGGCGTGTCGCCATGAGTCCTTGCCCGGCACGTCGATGTCAACCTCGTGGACGTGGTGCTTGCACGTGGCGACACGGTGACCTCGGTCGACGAGCCGCCGGACGAGCTGCTCGACCACGGTCGTCTTGCCCGAGTCGCTCTTCCCCACTATGGATACGACAGGTATGCCGGCCATCTGGAGCACTCTAGAAGCAGCCGAGATCGCAGCTGTGCATCTTGATGCTGAGCTCGTTGGCAGCCTCGCCGACGGCCTTGTAGGGCACACCGAGGTCTTCTGCGAGCTTGCGGGCAACGGGGCATGCGATCTTGCCGTCGACGGCCTTCTCGGAAACAGCGGTCTTGAGCTCCGGAGTCACTACGTAGTCTTTCATTGGACGCCTTCCTCGATATCGAGCCGGATACAGGTGACGATACTACCCTTCGGGGCAAAGGACATGCCTTCGGGGACTGAAACAAGACAATTGGCGCGGTGCATCGACGTGAGCATCGCCGAAGACTGACCGCCGGCAAGCGAGACGCCGTAGCCGTCGTCGGTTTTGACGAGCCGGCCGCGCAAGAAGTACCTGCGGTCGGACTTCTTCTTCACATCATGCGCGAGAACAGCCTGGACGCTGGGACGGTCGAGCGCCTCAAAGCCCATCATCTTGCGGATGGCGGGGCGCACGAACAGCTCGAAGCCGACCATCGTGGATGTCGGGTTGCCCGGCAGTCCGAAAAACGGCGTGCCGTCGATGGTCCCGTATGTCTGCGGCGCCCCGGGACGCATGGCGACCTTCCAGAAGTCCAGCTTGCCGATGTCGGTGAGCACATCTCTGACCACGTCGAAATCACCCATGGAGACACCGCCGGTGGTGATCATCAAGTCGAACTCCGAGGCGCGGGTCAGGATGGCCCGCGTGTCGGGCTCGTTGTCCCGTGCCACGGGCAGGATGTGCGGCTCCGCACCTGCGGCGATGACCTGTGCCGCGAGTGAATACGAGTTGGAGTTGCGTATCTTGCCGGGGCCGGGATACTCGCCGATCGCGACCAGCTCATCGCCGGTGGCCACTATCGCCACGCGCGGACGCCGGTAGACGCGCGTCTTCTCATGCCCCATCGCCGCCATGAGTCCCACAGCCGCCCCGGTCACGATATCTCCTGCCGAGAGGACCACATCGCCGGTGCGCACGTCCTCACCACGCATGCGGATGTTCTCTCCTGGTTTGGCCGTGGTCTTGATCGCCACGGTCCCGCCGGCTCCGCCGTCGGCCTCCAGCGACTCGGTGCGCTCGATCATCACGACCGCCTCGGCACCCTGTGGCACCGGCGCGCCCGTCATGATGCGGGTCGCCTGCCCGGGCTCGAGCGGCAGCTGCGGGAACATGCCGGCCGCTACGTGCTCGATCACCTTGAGCACCACGGGAGACTCCTCCGAAGCGCCCTCCAGATCGGCCACATGGACCGCAAAGCCGTCCATGGCCGAGTTGTCGAACGGCGAGATGTCGATATCTGAGCTGATATCCTCGGCAAGTACCCTGCCCAAAGACTCAAGGATGTCCACCTCGACCGCTTCAAGTCGTTCTATTCGAGCGAATACCGCTTCACGCGCTTGTTCCACACTGATCACGAATCCTCGTCCTCCTCGCTGACAATACGTTCGGGATTTGTGTACACGACGAGTTTTCCGCCACGTGCGTATCCCACGATGGTGATCCCTACCCGCGCGCCTATCTCGGCAGCCAGGTCGGTCACCGCCGTTCGGGAGACGACAACCGGGACGCGCGCCTTGGCGGCCTTCACTGCCATCTCATAACTCACCCGCCCCGTGGTGAGCAGTACCGCGCCGGCTGTGTCCTTGCGGTCGAGCCAGGCTCGACCGAGGACCTTGTCCAGCGCATTGTGGCGGCCCACGTCCTCCCGCAAGATCTGGACGATGCCGTCACGACCCAAAGCGCACGAGTGCATGCCGCCGGTGTCACGATACGCCGCTGCCGCACGAGCCATCTGGCCCATCAGGTCGTAGAGCGTCTCGGAGTCGATCCGCATGTCCGAGACGACCGGCTCGATGCCCGCCGCATGACCCACCGATGCAAACGTCACGCCTTTTCCGCATCCGGCGGTCACATACCGTTCCCTGTACCGGAAATCCTCCGGGACGCCCTCTTCACTGGCCACGTAGACGTGGCCCCGCTTGTGGTCGATGTTGATAGCGCCCAAAGAATCGCGATCGGTGATGAGTCCCTCGGACACCAGGAAACCTACCGCCATCTCCTCGAGGTCGGTAGGCGTGCCCTGGATGGTCGCGATCTCCACGTCATTGAGCACCACGGTTATAGGACGCTCCGACGGCATGCCCCGCGCCTTGCGGGTGCCCACCTCGATAACCGAGAGACGCACACTGGAGGCAACCTCTTCGCCCTCGGGCCCTTTGTTGGCACGGACCTCCGCGAGCTCCTCGGGGGTGTTCACGTTGATGAGGCTCCGGAGTTCGGGATCGAAGTTCCGAAGCGACTCAACGGGGACTTCCACGACCTTGACGGCAGGAAGGATAGCGACCAGGCGTCGGCGACCGGAATCGAGCACAGCGCGAGCCGCGGACAGACAGCTTGTGTGATAGAGCGCCAACAGCGGCTCGGAGCCCTTGGGGCCGACCGGGATCACGATCTGGGCGCCGTCGCGGGCTTCCCACAACGCGCGGACCAGCTCCGGCCGCAGCCACGGCATGTCAGCGGCCAATGCAAGGACCCAGTCATCCTCGGCGTGCTCCAACGCGGTTGCAAGCCCGCCCAGAGGTCCCTGATACGCGACGGTGTCTTGGAGCACCCGCACCCCTGCGGGGAGATCGACGTCTTCGAGCGCCTCGGGCCGGTTGGTGATTACGATCGTATGAGCGCACACCGAATCCGCGCTCTCGACCACCCGGGTGATGAGCGGCTCGCCCTCAACGGGTAGCAGCGTCTTATCGATGCCCATACGCAGCGAACGCCCACCGGCGAGCACTGCCGCGGTCACCGGTATGCGGCCTGCTCCATCCTTAGTCATTCAGCCTCCTGCCAAAGGACCCGACTCCAAGAGACGCAGGTCCCATAGTACCCCTTTGGGTATTTTTCATGAAGCTGCGCCCACACGCACCGCGGTGGCCTTGAACATCGCGATGACCTCGCCGCCCACCTCGAGCTGGAGCTCCTTGGCCGAAGCGCGAGACACGGACGCCGCAAACGGGAGTGCTCCCGAGCATACACGGATGCGCGCAGTGGCTCCACGCGGCTCGATGGCCTCGACGACACAACGCAAGATGTTACGTGCCGAGGATACAGGCAAACCGTTTGACTGGAACAGCGTCACATCTTCAGGACGCACGCCGACGACCACATCGGTCCCGACCGCAAGCGACGTGATCGCGTACACCGGCACACCGCCGCAGTCTATCCGGGCGACGCCCTCATCGATGGCTACGATTCGCCCGAAGATCGGCGCCTCCATGCCGATGAAATCAGCCACCCACTCATCTGTGGGCAGACTCATGACCTCATCGACGGCGCCGCTGCGCACGAAGCGGCCCTCGTGCATGATGCTGAGACGGTCGGCCACCACCATCGCTTCGTCCTGGTCATGCGTGACATAGACCGTCGTCACGCCGGAGTCATGCAAGATGCGCGAGAACTCCGCCACCAGTTGCCGCTTGATGAGCGGGTCGAGGTAGCTGAGCGGCTCGTCCAGGAGCAGGATGCGCGGGTCGAGCACGAGCGCGCGTGCCAGGGCCACCCGCTGCGCCTCACCGCCTGAGAGGGTGAGCGCCGAAGCGTCGACCATGCCGTCAAGCCCGACGCGGGTCACGGTCTCACGGACGCGTCGTTCTCGCTCGGCAGTGGATACGCCGCGCAGTTTGAGGCCATAGGCGACGTTCTCGGCGACCGTGCCGTTGAACAGGTACGGCTTCTGGAAGACGGCGGCCATCATCATACGTGCCTGACGGCTGCGATGCGTGGCCGGCCGGCCCTCGATGGTGACGCGTCCGGAAGCGGGCTTCTCCAGCAGTCCCACGATGCGGAGCAACGTGGACTTGCCGGCGCCCGACGGGCCGAGAAGCGCATGCGTCTCGCCCTCGGCCACCTCGAAGCGATCGACATCGAGGACGGTCCGGCGGCGGTACTTCTGGCTGATCCCCTCGGCAAGTATGAGTGGTGTTCTATCGCTCATAGCGGGCCCCTGACTGCTGCAAGGTGGTAAGCAGCCCGTTGATGACGAACGCGATGCCGATGAGGATGAACCCGAGTGCGAGCGCGGTGCCGAAGTTGCCCTTGCGGGCCTCAAGCACGATGGCGGTGGTCATCACGCGGGTAGAACCCTCGATGTTCCCGCCCACGATCATGACGGCGCCCACCTCGGAGATGATGCCGCCGAATCCGGCGACGACAGCGGCCATGACGCCGCGTCGCGCCTCTGTGACAGTGAGCAGCGCCTCTTGCCACCATGAAGCGCCAAGCGATCGGGCCTGCAGACGAAGCTCGAGTGGCACCGAGGCGATCGCTGCGGCCGTGACGCCGGCAACGAGCGGTGTGGAGATGAACACCTGGGCGATGACCATCGCGGGGGTTGAGAACAGAAGGCGCAGATCGCCGAGAGGCCCGCTGCGCGAGAGGAACATGAACACGATGAGACCGGCGACGACCGGGGGCAGGCCCATGCCGGTGTTCACGATCACGAGCGTGAGCCGACGGCCGAAGAAGCGACCGACACCGATGAGATAGCCCACCGGGATACCGATGATCATCGCGATCCCCACCGCGACGGTTGAGACCCGCAGCGAGAGGAAGATGATCTCGAACAAGTACGGCGCGCCGGATGTGATCAGCTGTACGGCCTCAACGACCGCACTCCATATGACTTCCATGTGACTCCCTATGAAATAGAGGGGCGTCGCGGCCGGCACCGCGACGCCCTCATAGCCTTCACGGCACCTGTGATGCCGAAGACTTCTTCAAGAGGTGCTTACGATGCGTTGGGGATGAACAGAGGCTGTCCGAACTTCTCCACACCGTATGTCTCGATGACGGCCTGACCCTCGGCACTGACGATCCAGTCCGCGAAAGCCTGAGCGCCTTCCATATTAGTCGCATCCACGACCGGAATGACACCGTACTGGTTGAACATGATGCTATCGCCCTCGGTGAGGACGACAAGGTCCATCGTGTCCTTCAGGTTCAGGTAGGTCGCACGGTCGCTCATGGTGTAGCCAAGCTTCTCGTCCGCAAGCTTGAGCACGTCGCCCATGCCCTGGCCTGCCGAGAGGTACCAGTCGCCAGCGGGCGTGATGCCTGCCGCCTCCCAGATAGAAAGCTCCTTGGTGTGTGTGCCTGAATCGTCACCGCGGGATACGAACGTGGCCTCAGCCTCGCTGATCTTGGTGAGGGCGGCGGCTGCGTCGGTCATGCCCGCGATGCCGGCGGGATCAGACTCGGGGCCGACGATCACGAAGTCGTTGTACATGACGTCGCTACGCTCGGTGCCGAAGCCGTCAGCGACAAAGGCCTCTTCTTTGGCCTTCGCGTGTACAAGCAAGACGTCGGCATCCTTGGACTCGCCGAGGGCAAGCGCCTCGCCGGTGCCTACGGCAACGACGTCGACCGTGTACTCGGGATAGGCTTCCTCAAACGCAGGGATCAACACGTCGAACAGACCCGAGTCCTGGGTTGAGGTGGTGGACGCGAGAACGAGCTTGGTAGCCTCGACCACCGGTTCTGTGACTGTGGCCTCGGGCTCCTCGGCCTCATCTGTCGAGCTGCAAGCAGCCAGAGAGAAGACGAGCGCGAGTGAGAGGGCCAGTGCGGCGATGCGCCAGAACGCAGACGCCTTGAAGCGATGAATCATTCGGTGCTCCTTTCCAAGTAACGGGAGGCGAGGCGGTTTCCCTTCCCCACCCTATCGGTCTGGTCGCCATTGCGACGGTGTCGCGGCAGGCATACCAGACTCGGAGGCATATGGCCTGTGTGCTCAGGGGCAACAGGTATTGCTGACAAGTCTAACCATTTGCAGCCATACGTCAAACTCCCCTACACTGCGAGAAACGACCGAATGGAGATTCTGCACGATGAACACGACCGCTACCGTCGCCTCGACAGGTGTCAAAGACCGCATCCTTGATGCAGCGATGCGACTGTTCGTGGACAAGGGCTATCACCCCACCACCATCCCCGACATCGTCAAGGCGTCGGGCACGAGCATCGGTGCGGTCTACCACCACTTCGAGGGCAAAGAGGAACTGGCAAGGCAACTCCACCAGCAGGTCATCGCGGAGTTCATGCGGCTTGCAGAATCCGATGTGCTCAGCCAGCCCGACGCCAAGGCGCAGATCCGCGCCTACACCGGCCTGCTGTTCCAGCTGACAGAAGAACGCCCCTACTTCGTGGCCTATCTCCTTCACGCCCGGCCGCGTGCGGTGGTTGAAGACAACCTCACCGTCTGTTCACGCGAGGGCCTTGAGGTGACGAACGCCATCATCACCAACGGCAAGGCGAACGGCGAGATCATCGACGCCGATGATCGCGTGCTGTGCGGGCTCATCTCGGGCACGATCATGCGCGTGGTGGACATGCGCGCGGACCACATTGTGCCCGGGTCGCTCACGTCTCTGATCGACCCCGTTTCCGACATGATCTGGCGCGCCGTCCGCGTCTAGGGATCCTCCCCGCTCATCAGATACACCTTAAAAAGCCTTGCGCTACTAAACAAGAACGACTATTCTTTCTGACCAGAACGACCATTCGTTCTTGATAGGCCACTATGAGGAGGTTCGACGTGCACGAGAAGATCAAAGCTGCTCTGGGCGAACGGGCGAGCGATGACGCGCTGCGACGCTTCGTCTACGGACACGACATGGGCGCCCTGCCTGACACCATCGGAAACTTCATCAAAAACGTCCCCGACCTCGTAGTGCAGCCGGAGAACGAGTCCGAGGTGATCATGCTCGTCAAGGAAGCAGCCGCTTCCAAGACCCCCATCGTCCCCCGCGGTGGCGCTACCGCAGGATTCGGTGGCGCGGTGCCGGCCAACGCGGGTATCGTCATCGACTTCGTGCGCATGAACAAGGTCCTGGACATCTCGCCGGATCGCAGCACGGCCACGGTAGAGCCGGGCGTCGTTTGGAGCGACCTGCAAAAGGCGCTGTTGGCCGAAGACCTCGACCTGCCCCTCTATCCCACCAGCGCGCTCTCCGCGACTGTTGGTGGCTGGGTAGCGCAGGGCGGCGCAGGCATCGGTAGCCGTGGGACCGGCGACCTGCTGGAAAACCTCATCTCGGTTCGCGCGGTCCTTGCTGACGGCACCACTCGCATCTTCGAAGGCAACGACATCGAACTGGTCTACGGCATGGAGGGCATCACTGGTGTGATCACCTCCGTGACCATCGGGATCGTGCCGGCACGTCCTTTGTCCAGCGCGCTGTTCGCCCTGCCGTCCGCGCAGGCCGCCCAGCAGCTGGTCACCGACACCGCGTCTATGGACCTGTGGCACATCAACATCCAGCCGCCCAACTTCGTTGCGCTCAAGAATCGCGCCACGGGTGAGAACCTGCCTGAGGAATGGCTCGCCTTCGTGACATACGTCGAATCCGCTTCCACCGGCGAGGCCCTGGCCAAGACCGCGGTAGAGCTGGGTGGGCGCGATCTGGGTGCTGACGCCGCCACGCACGAGTGGGGCGAGCGTTTCTACCCCATGCGCGGGAAGAAGTTCGGACCTTCCATCATCGCCACCGATGTGATGATCCCCACCGCCAGGTTCGCCGAGTTCTCCAAGCAGATCACGAACAAGTTCGGCGATGAGTTCCTCTTCGAAGGCACGCTCGTGAACACCGATCAGGTCGCTGTCATCGGCTTCATGCTCGCCGATGAACGCCACATGAGCTTCATGATGCTGTTCGCCAACTCCCTCGTGGTCAACGAGACCGCCAAGAAGCTGGGTGGCCGCGTCTTCGCAAGCGGCATGTACCTGACACCTGAGTCCGAGGCGATCTTCGGCAAGCCGCTGCTGGACCGTGTCGTCGCCTTCAAGAAGCAGACCGACCCGACCAAGATCCTGAACCCCGGCAAGGTCCTCTCGCCCAAGTACGACCCGGACTCCCCCGTGAAGCTCATCGCGCGTGCTGTCTCCTCGGCAAAGGGCGTGGCCGGTATTGGTGGAGCGATGGGACGGATGCTCCAGGGCAAGAAGCCGAAGAAGATATCGGACCTCCCCAACCACATGGAAGACGGCGCGTTCGCCTGCGTGAGCTGCGGATTCTGTCGTAGTGTGTGCACGGTGTTCGCTCCCGACCCGTGGGAAGACAACTCCCCTCGCGGCAAGTGGTACATGCTCAAGGAGTACGCCAAGGGCAACCTGAAGTTCGACCAGGCGATGGCCACCAAGATCAACCTGTGCACGACGTGCAAGCGCTGCGACATGGTGTGCGAGGTCTCGCTGCACATGGCGCACGAGTTCATGGGCGTGAAGCCGTATCTGCTGGACGCCAAGGAGTTTGAGAACACCGGACTGGCGGACGTGCGCACCAACGTCCTCACCACCGGCAACTTCTGGGGTGCCCCCGGCGAAGGCACGGAATGGCGCACGGATGACATGCGCTTCTCGGAAGATGGTGGCGTAGGCTACTGGCCCGGCTGTTGGAGCAGCGTGGTGACCAAGAACGCCCCGCAAAACGCGGTGCACCTGATGAACGCTGCAGGCGTGGAGCCGGTGTTCCTGGGCGACGAGCAGACCTGCTGTGGTCTGTACCACGCACTGGGCGGTTATGAGAAGGACTTCGTGCAGCGCGTGAAGGACAACCTGGAGCTCATGAACAAGCGTGGCGTGAAGACGCTCGTGACATCGTGCCCGGGATGCTTTGCCACCTTCACCGAGAACTACAAGGCCGTTGCCGATCAGCTGGGCATCCCGTGCGACATCGAGTTCAAGCACGTGGTGGTCTACCTGAGCGAACTGGTGGAGCAGGGCAAGCTGAGCTTCCCCGAGGGCGAGCCCACGTCGGTCACCTACCACGACTCGTGTCACCTGGGCCGCTGGTTCGGCAAGTACGAGGAGCCGCGCAACGTCCTCAAGGCCATGCCTTCGGTAGAGCTCAGGGAGATGGAGCACAGCCGGGAAGATGCGCAGTGCTGCGGCCTGGTGGGCGCGTTCTACCACCTGCCCACGGTCGCGCATTCCGCGATGACGCGAGTGGGAGAAGCCGAGGCGACCGGCGCGGAGTACCTCATCACCAACTGTGCCGGCTGCGCGTCGCAGTTCAATGCGACGGCCAACGCCATGGGCACCAACGTGAAGCAAAAGGACCTGACCGACCTCGCCGCTGAAGCTTTGGGCTACGAGGTCTACGACCCGACCGAGGCGATCGCAGGCGCCATGGCAGGTGCCGTGGAGATGCTGGGATCCTCGGCCACGGTTCCGCGCAAGTGCGACATGTGCGGCGGCTGCAAGTAGACATCCCTCCCCCGTAGCGGCAGGGCCTTTCGGGAAACCGGAGGGCCCTGCTGCATTCTGCGGAGGGCCTAGGAATCGAGCGCGTCGCCCAGGTAGTCGATCAGGGCGTCGGCCGCCCGGGTGGCCGTGTTGCGTGGCATCACGAGGAACAGCGGCCGCTCAAGCGGGAACGAGCCCTCAGGCACGCGGGCGACGGTCTTAAGCTGCAGGGCCTTCTCGGCGACCCAGGTACTGACCACGCCGATGCCCATGCCGCCTTCTACAGCGCTCACGATGGCCTCGTTGGTGCCAAGCTCCATGATCACGCGAAGCTCGGCGGGGTCCACGCCGCCACGTCGCATGGCGTCTTCGAAGACCATGCGGGTGCCGCTGCCGGACTCCCGGACGATGAACGGCTCGTCCACCAGGTCGGCGAAGCGCACGTTCTCCTTCTGAAGCAACGGATGATCCGGAGCGCAGATCATGACGAGATTGTCATGTCCCAGACGACGGTACTCCACGCGCGCACCGTGCACCTCGGCGCCGGTCATGCCAAGCTGCGCCTCCCCCGACTCCACCTTCTCGATGACCTCGGCGGTGTCGAACACGCGCAGCGTGACGCCCACCTCCGGATAGGTGTTGAGAAACCCGCCCAGAAGGCGCGGGAGCACGTACTGGCCAGGCGTGGTGGACGCGGCGAACACCAGTCGGCCGGAGACGGTCTCGCTCAACTGCTCCAACGCGCCGCGTGCGCTCTCAAGCTCGGCAAGCACCTTGCGCGCATGCGGGAGCAAGGCCCGGCCGGCCTCGGTGATGTCGACCTTGCGATAACGGCGATCAAGCAGGGTCGCGCCCAGATCGGCTTCCAGCGCCTGCACCTGCATGGTAACGGCAGGCTGTGACAGACCCATGGCGCGCGCGGCCTCGGAGAACGAGGCGTGCTCCACCACCGTCACGAACGTCTTGAGCTGAGCGATATTCATGACCAAGTCGACCCCCGGCGCTGATTGGACTCTGACAGTGTCCATGCTACCCCATCACGCAGCGACCCGGACTGTTTACACGCCGTGCCAGCGTGGTAGACTCCCTCTACGTGATAATCATTATCAGTTAGGTGTGTCCGGATGACGCAACACCACGAAACGAACGACGCGGCCCTGCGCGAGGCCTGCGGAAGCGGCAGAGTGAGCACGCAACGGCTGGGGATCGCTCGTGCCGCCGCCAACATGGCAGGAGCTTTCTCGGTAGACGAGCTGCATCACTCCGCCTGCGAAGACGTCGCAGGCCTGGGAGTGGCCACGGTCTACCGGGCGGTCGCCTCCATGACGGACTGCGGGACTCTGACCGTGGTGGGCGAACGGGATGGCCGGACGCTGTACGTATGGTGCACCGATGACGGGCATCACCACCACGTGATCTGCACCGGCTGCGGCAAGGTGGCCGGGATCGACTGCCCCCTGCCGAAGGGCGACGCGCTTGTCTCGGCAACGGAAGCGGGATTCACGGTGACGCGTCACGACCTCACACTCTACGGGCTGTGCGCCGCATGCCGGGAAAGGGGCGCTCGCTAGATGTCGCACATACACATTCCCGACGGCGTACTGCCGATCTGGCTCTGGGGCACCGGGTGGGTGGTGGCGCTGATAGCGCTGACCATCGCCTCACGCGTCTCGGAGCGCGAAGCCGTGCGTCGCAAAGTGCCGCTGCTGGGGGTCATCTCGGCGCTGGTGCTTGTGGCGATGTCCACTGAGATCGTACCTATCGCCTACCACGTGAACCTCACCGTGGTCGCGGGCGCCATCCTGGGGCCATGGATGTCGATCATCTCGGCGTTCGTTGTCCAGGTCATCTTGGCGCTGCTGGGACACGGCGGCGTCACGGTGATCGGACTCAACACCATACAGACCGCTACCGAGATGATCCTGGGCTGGATGTTCTTCCGCACGCTGGTGCGTGCGCTGGGCCGGCCGCGTGTCCGCTGGGCCGCCGGCGTTGCCACCGTCCTCACGCTTGTGGTGACGACCACCACGCTGGTGGGCCTGGTGGCGCTTGCCGGCGCCGGTCCGGCCGCCATCCGCGACACGGGTGCTTTGAATCCGGCGACGCTGCGCTTTGGCAACCCGCTTGATGGCGGCGTGGTGAACATAGGGCTGTTCTCCGGTGGACATGAGCATGCCGAGGAGACCGACGAGGCCGATCATGAAGCTGAAGCCGATCACGAAACCGAGGCCGATCACGAAGCTGAAGCCGACAGCTCGCTCTCTGTGACGCGTTTCGCGAGCGTCGTCTACACGCTGGGACCCATCGGCTGGCTGCTGGAAGCGCTCATAACCGCCGGCGTGCTGGGCTACGTGGCCCGTGTGCGGCCGTCGCTCGTGTTCGAGGGCGGGATGTCTCAGACCGAGAGCCCGCACTACGGCGACGAACACGGGGGGCACTGATGGACATCACCGCGGTAGACAGCGCCGCTGTCCTGGGGACATCACGCCTCCACAAGGCGTCTGCAGCCGCGAAGGTCGCGGCGTTCACCCTCGTGCTGGCCACCGTTGTGGTGACCAGTGACGTGTTGGTGCTCCTCTCGGCGCTGGCGCTGCTTGTGTCGCTGGCCGTGGGCATGGGGCTGCCGCTGCGACGGATGCTGCCGCTGGCACTGTACCCGGCGGTCTTTGCGGCGGTGTTCGCGTTCGCCTCAGCACCCAGCGTCCTCTCGGCGGTGCTCATCATCGGCAAGGCGGTCACGGCGGCGCTGGGCGGCGTGATCTTGATGTTCGCCACGCCGTACCCGCAGGTCTTCGCTATCGTGCAGCGCCTGGTCCCGGGCATCGTGGGCGACGCGCTGCTCATGACGTATCGCTCGCTGTTCTTGCTTGCCGAGAAGCTCACCAACCTCACCACCGCCGTGAAGCTGCGTTCGGGCCTGGCGGCGGGTCAGCCGGTACGCGCGTTCCGCGCCACCACGCGCTCGCTGGGAGGGTTGCTGCTGTACTCGCTCGATCTCTCGCAGCGGGAGTACGACGTACTGCGGCTGCGCGGCTACGAAGGCAGACTGCGGGTACGCGCGATCCCCTCGGCAGACCGCGCCATGGACCGCGCGATCGTTGTGGGCGCGGCGGGGCTTTTAGCTATCACCATCATCGTGCGCACCATGCCCGCGGCCGTTGGCGCCTACACCTGGATCTTCGCAACGCTCACGATCCTCACGCTCCTAGTCACCGCGATCACACGCTGGAGGAAGTCATGACCGAACACGTCCACGTCCACGAGCACGCGCATCCGGACGACCCGGGCTGCGAAGAAGTCGTACGCATCAGCTGCGTGCGCCACACCTACGAGGACGGCACGAGCGTGCATCTGTGCGGTATGGACTTCCTCGTGCACCGCGGCAAGCGCGTGGCCGTCTTAGGCCCCAACGGCGCAGGCAAGACGACGCTGCTCTACCACGTCTTAGGGCTGCTGCGTCCGCAGGAAGGCGAAGTCCAGGTACTGGGCGCCTCCCCGTCGGATGACTGGAGATCCATCCGCCGCCGCATAGGCGTTGTGCTGCAGAACGTGGACGAGCAGATCATCGCGCCCACGGTCTTTGACGACGTGGCGTTCTCGCCGCAGCAGTACGGATTGCCGGATGCCGAGGTGGAGCAGCGCACTCTTGCCGCACTGGACCTGCTGGACATCCGCGAGCTGGCCAACCGCGTCCCGCACAGCCTCTCCGGCGGCGAGAAGCGCAAGGTCGCGCTTGCCGGCGCGCTGGTGATGGAGCCGGAGCTGCTGGTGCTTGATGAGCCCTTCGAGGGCCTGGACCCAAGATCGCGCGCCAACCTCATCGACCTGCTGGCGAGACTGTCCACCGAGAAGAACATGACCGTGGTGCTCTCCACCCACGATATCGACACCGTGCCGGACTTCGCCGACTTCGCCTACGTTCTGGCGCCAGGCGGCTCCATCGTGTTGCGCGGAACGCCCGCCGAGGTGTTCAGCAACGCCGATGTGATCGCGCAGGGCAACATCAAGCCGCCCATACTGGCCGAGCTGTTCGCGCGGCTGCGCGAGCGCGATGCCGATGCACCGGAGCCCGCGCTCTCAGTCCAGGCAGCCGTTGAGTCGCTGGAGGCGTGGAAGCACGGGTAGCCCCGGCCACCTTGGGCATAAACTCCTCTGTCAGCTGAACGAGGTGGTGCAGTGACAAACAGACTTGCAAAGGAAAGCAGTCCGTATCTGCTGCAACACGCCGAGAACCCTGTTGACTGGTACCCGTGGGGAGACGAGGCGTTCGCGCTGGCGCGCAGCAGAAACCGGCCCGTATTCCTCAGCGTGGGTTACTCGGCATGTCATTGGTGTCACGTCATGGCGCACGAGAGCTTCGAGGACGAAGAGACCGCCGCGTTTCTGAACACGCACTTCGTGGCCGTGAAGGTGGACCGCGAAGAGCGCCCCGACGTGGACTCCATCTACATGGAGGCCGTGCAGTCCATCGCCGGGCGCGGCGGCTGGCCGATGAGCGTCTTCATGACCCCTGCCGGCGAACCGTTCTTTGGCGGCACATATTGGCCTGCGACCAGCCGCTTTGGGATGCCGTCTTTCCGGGACGTGCTGGAGCAGATCGCGGAGCTGTGGGCCGGGCAGCATGGCACGGTGCAGGAAGCAGCCCAGCGCCTGACAGCGACGCTGCGCAACGCCGATGAACAACGTCAGCGTCCCACATCCCCGGCAGATGAACGCACGCTCGTCTCGGCCGAACGCGGTCTCATCCGCGGCTTCGACCCGGCTCACGGCGGTTGGGGCGAGGCGCCCAAGTTCCCGCAACCGTCCGTCATCGAGTTCGTGATGCGTCGCTACCAGGCCACCGGCGAGCAGGAATCGCTGACCATGATCGACCGCACGCTGGAGGCGATGGCAGCGGGAGGTATCCACGACCAGGTGGGCGGCGGATTCCACCGCTATGCCACAGACGCCATCTGGCTGGTGCCCCACTTCGAGAAGATGCTCTACGACAACGCACAGCTGGCGCGGGTGTATCTGCACGCGTGGCAGCTGACCGGCAACGAAGAGTACAAGCGTGTCTGCGAGGACACGCTCGACTACTTGCTGCGCGAGATGACCGACCCGGAAGGCGGCTTCTACGCGGCTCAAGACGCCGACACCGGCGGCGTGGAGGGCAGCTACTACGTATGGACGCCAGAGCAGATCCTCGCCGCGCTTGCGGATGCCGGTGCGCAAGACCCCGAAGCGGACGGTGCGCTGTTCTCGGCAGCATACGGCGTCACCACGGACGGGAACTTCGAGGGAAGCACCATCTTGCACGCCACGCTCAGCCGGGAGGCGCTTGCCGCCACCTTTGATGAGTCCGAGGACTCGATAGACCGACGCCTAGGCGATATGCGGGTCGCGCTGCTCAAGGCCCGGGGCGAGCGCCCCCGGCCGCATACCGACGACAAGGTCATCGCGGCGTGGAACGGGCTGGCGCTGGGCGCGTTCGCCGAGGCCGCGCGCGTGCTGGGCCGGACCGACTACGGAGCGGCAGCCACCGCCAACGCGGAGTTCCTGCTCTCGCAGATGCATGACGGACCCGGGCGACTATGGCGGACGTGGAGCGCCGGTACAGCCAAGATCGACGCCTTCTTGGAGGACTACGCCTGCGTCGCCGACGGGCTGATCGAGCTCTACCAGACCACCTTCGATACCCGATGGCTCCACTCGGCGCATGAACTGGTCGAGACGATCGTGCACGGCTTCGTCGATCCGGGCGGCGGGTTCTTCGACACCGGACACGACCACGAAGCGCTCATCTTGCGACCGCGCGACATCTCCGACGGGGCGACGCCCTCGGGCTCGGCGATGGCCGCCTCTGTGCTTGCGAGGCTGGCGGAGTACTTCGCAGACGCGTCCTACGCGCGGCTTGCGCACGACGCGGTGCAAGAGGTGGGCTCTTTGATGGAGCGAGCGCCGCTGGGCTTTGGCAACTGGCTTGGCGTGCTGGACTTCATGCTGGCTCCGCCTATGGAGCTGGCGCTTGTGGGGACATGCCCCGGAGCGATGCTGGACGTGGTCCGGCGCCGGTACCGGCCCAACCTGGTCGTTGCGTGCTCTTCCGGCGCGGCGGGGGCCGATGGCGTGCCGCTTCTGGAGGGCCGCACGACCGTGGGCGGGCACACCACCGCCTACCTGTGCCAGCAGTCCAGCTGCATAGACCCCACCACCAGCGCAGACCGGCTTGAGGTGCTGCTGCAAGGTATCGGGTAGCGCTCCGCTCTAGCCCAGAAAGCGCCTCAAGACCGCCGCACGCGACACGAGCTCGGTCAGCTGCCCCGTCTGTTCCTCGGCAAGTGCGCTGCGGATCTTGCGCACGATGTCCAGGTGCGCGGTATTGGGCGTGTAGCTGAATCCGGCGCGGTCGAGCGCGTCGCGGAGCTCCTGGGTCATGAGCGGGCCGTCGAAGTCCGTGTAGGCCAGCGCCTCGCTGATCTTGGACTCGAACGACGGATAGGTCTCGTGGATGAAGGCGAGGTCGCGGGGCGTCAGCGTCTCAAAGCCGATAAGCTCCGGCGGCAGGCCCAGCGAGTAGAGCGAGCAGGTGAACGATATGGCGCGAGGCAGCGTCACGTCGCCCAGCTCGCGCGAGTAGCCGAACAGGCCGATGTGCAGCTTGCGTGCGCGGCGTGGCGGGACGTACTTGGCCATCCGGTTGATCTGGGGTGCCAGCTCCACGATGCGACTGCGGTAGGCCTCGCTGTAGCGCTCCATCACCTGCAGGGCGTACTCGACGTCCACCGGAGTGGCAGCGCCTATCGTGCGGGCCTTCAGGTGCTCGCAGGCGGCTTTGACCTCGGGCGCGGGATAGTCGTACTTGAACGCCGACTGGACGCTGAACGTGACGACGCTGGGATACTCCTGGCCCACCCGCTCAGCCGTGACCGGAGACAGCCCGCCCCTGAACGGCGCGGATCCCATGCCCAGCATCGGGTGGATCTGCACACCGGAGCGAGCGGACAGCTCGTCCAGGCGCGCGAGCGCGATCTTGTTCGCCAGCGCGGCAGCTATAAGGCCGTAGTTCATGGCGGTGTCGGAGCGGGCAAGGAACACGCGCTGGTCGGCGATGTCTTTGCCATGGAGGTACTCCTCCACGATGTCGGCGGCGCTCAGCATCGCCGGCACGTCCTCGAACAGCGGGATGACCTGGATGCGCTCTGGCCGGAACTCGCCGATCCACTCGGCGATCGTGATGTCATCAGTGCCGAAGCGCGCGTTCTGACGCCCGATGATGTGGTCGGCGTAGTAGCAGTAGATGCGGTCGATGCAGCGCGAGGAGGTGGTCATGGGCAGGATGACCTCGAAGATGGGCGCCACGTCGCGGTCGTAGAACAGCCGCGCGGCGTCGTAGGAGCGCGGGATGCTCTCCAGCGTCTCCAGCAGCACCTTGGCTTCCGCCGTCTCAACCGTGGGGTTAGGCACGCGCAACGTGAGGCGAACATCCTCGCCGATCACGTTCTCGTGGAAGTACTCGGGGTAGAACGACAGCAGCTTTTTGACCACGTAGGTGTCGATTTCTTTGCCCTCGGCATCCCACATCTGCTCGTCGCACCCCAGATGCGAGTAGGCGTAAAACGCCTCCTTGATCTCATCCTCGCCGGAGAGGATGGGCGACGTGGAGAAGAACGGCGTGGTCGCGTTGTCCGGATGCTGCGTGCTCATACAACGGGGAATGCTGTTCATCTGGTCTCCTCATCAACACATCTTGGTGCGCTTCCCCGCCCTACCGGAGCACGATACGCGCGGGAGGTGTGGCCGACATCGCTGCACGCCAGGTCTTGTCGATGTACTGGTGGGTGTAGAGCTGCTCGACCCTATGGTAGAGATATGCCCCACGGGGCGTGAGCGCATAGCCGTCTTCCGTACGTTTCGCTATGCCGAGAAGACCCGCGGCGGCCAGCCAGCCACCGAACTCCCGCTCCAGCGTGCGCCCGAACAGCGCTTTGAACCGCTCACGGCCGATGTCCATGTTGTAGCACGCCCAGAACAGCCAGTAGGCGCGCCGCGCGCGGGGGCTGAAGCGCAGCGTGTAGGCGGTAGGCAGCCCGCCGCTGCGCACTGCGGCAACGTAATCGTCCGGGTTGAAGACGTTGACCTTGAACTCGTCGCGCAGAAGCGTGGTGGCCGAGGCGCCAAAACCCACGAAGTTGTCCCGGGTGATGGAGGAGTACGCCGGCGTCCCGCGCCTGCGAAACGTCCACACGCTCCCCCGCTGGAACCCGTTCTCCTCGGCGATCTGTACGAGGGCGGACATGAGCTCGCGCTTGCGGCGCTCCGGCACGGGCGACACGCGGTTGGTGGCGTAGGAGAAGTCGATGAACGGGTAGGTTGAGACCTGCGTTGCGCCCAGCTGCACCGCGCGCGCGAAATCCGCGCGGAGGTTGGCGTCTGTCTGCCCGGGGATCCCGAAGATGAGATCGACATCCACTGCCGAGAAACCCGCGTCGCCCAATGTCGCCAGCGCCTGCGTGCTCAGCTCCGGGTCCGTGGGGCGGCCCAGCGCGGCAAGCGAATCCGGCTGGAACGACTGCACGCCCAGGCTGACCATGGTCACGCCGGCGTCCAGGAACATGGCAGCAGCCTCCGGGGAGACGTCGCGGGGGTGGAGCTCGATGCCCACCTCGCCGGTCACGGGCGCGTGCGATCTGATGGCCGCGATGATGCGCCCGATACCTTCGCCTGCAAGCGCGGGGCTGCCGCCACCGAAGTAGAGGCTGCTCAGCGGGGCGGAGCGGCCGCCAAGGACGGTGGCGATCTCAGCTTCAACCGCGTCGATGTAGGCGGGCATAGCCGAGCCGTCGCCGTACTCCACTTTCATGTACGGGCAAAACGGGCACAGCGTGCGGCAGAACGGGATGTGGACATAGGCGCCCAGATGCGGGACGTCCAGATCGAGCGTGGTGGAGTGACCGGTCGACTGGAACACGAACGGCCTGAGGTTCCGGGCTAACGTTGCGCGCAGCGTGGTGGTCAGCAAGAGCGTCGCCCCTATCCGC
>JBFHJN010000007.1:0-53487 GCA_041595875.1 Coriobacteriia bacterium | reverse complement strand
GCTCGGTCGCCCCGACTGCCCGAGGCATGCCGAAGAGTGCTACCTCGCGATCATCCGGTCCTACCGCTTGTAAAGACTTGTGCTTGAGCGGACTTAATGACATGCTAATGTCACTATGTCCGGTTCCATGACGAGCGTTGATCAGTCCACCGCCTACGCATCAGCGGTGGACACCAGTCATCCCGGCGCGCCGCCCGTTCTTCAGGGCCTCACCCCGATGGATGCGCTTCGAACGCTCGTTGCTCTCGCGAGCGCCACGAGCTACATCGAGCAGGTGACCGACAACTGGCTGCATTCCCACTCGTCCTTCCGTTTCTGCTGGTGCGAGGCCGCGCTCTCGGGCTACCACGAACTCGTTCTTCACGTGGGTACTTCTGTTGGTGAAATGACAGCCGCGCGCGAAGGAAGAGACATCGATCTGGACATCAAGGAGGTGCTTCGCATGTACCAGCAAGGCAACCTCGATGGAATCAGGCAGTACGTTCAGTGCACGCTTGCGCTTTCGGAGATCAAGTAAACATGGATCACCCGCATCAGCAACTGCGATTCGTTCGTCGTTTCGTACCCGACACGATCAAGGATGGCGTCACCATCACGGTGAAGCAGCAGAAGATTCTTCAGGTACGAAACTTCGTTGAGGTATCGGGCACCCACACGTGGACTGTGTGGGTCGACGTTCCTTGCGTGGACGAGGAAGAATGAAGATCACGAGGAAATATCTTCTCGACTGGCTTCACATCGCGCGCTGGCAGCTTCGTAATGGCCTGCGCCACGAGGCGAACGCGTCGCTTCTCATGTATCGCATGATGTACAGGGGCGTTCCTGAGAGCACGAAGAGAGCTTGGAGAGCACGAAGAAATAACGGGAGTAACGCCTAGCCCTGCGGCGAAGAGTGGGGCAACACAGTAGGGGGTAGTGATATGAAACGTAGCGTTCTTTACTTGGCGATCGCGCTCGCCAGCGGTACAGCATCAGCGCAGGGGCCGAACTCTGCAAGCGGGTTCAGCAGCCCGCACCAGCAGGGCCAGACTCAGGGCCAGTCGCAAGGGCAGGCACAAGGTCAAGCGCAGGGTCAGGGTCAGCATCAAGGGCAGTCGAGCTTCAATGCCAACCACAACTCGGCGCGCGCGAGTGCGTACAGCGGTTCCAACGCACAGCAGGCGCAGGGTCAGATCGGCATCGTGGCGAACAAGGGCAACTCGAACGACATCACAATCGAAGACAGCGGCAAACTGCACTACAGCGGCGGCTACGATGTGAAGAACGTTCCCGGCATGTTCCTTGGTGGACCGGCAAGCGGGCCCTGCAACGGCTTCTCTGGTGGTGTGACGCTGGCGATCGCAGGCTTCGGGTTCGGTGGCAACGCGTCCACGGTGGACGACGGTTGCGCGGACCGCGAGACTGCGCGCATGTTCCACCTGCTCGGTGACACCTCGACAGGGCTGCGCATCCTGAAGTCAAGCGACAGCTACAAGCGTATGGTCGCGAGGGAGCAGGAAGCGAAGCAGGCTCAGGCCGAAGCGGTGAAGCAGGCTGACGCCGCAGGAAGCAGGAATGCATCTCCTGTTGTCGTGGCATCGACTGTGCCCGTGTACAAGTCGCTCGGCAGTGGTGTGAGCGGTGCGGTTGAAGAGGAAAGCGTCGCGTTCGTGAAGTACGATGCGACACAGTCCCCGGCTCCGTAAGTCCGACAAGAAGGGGGCTAACCACCCCCTTCGATGGAGAACATGATGAACAAGAACTTCCAGAAGAAGAAGACGATCTTCGTGTACCGCAGCGCGATCACGGGGCGCTTCGTGTCCTCAGCGTACGCGGCCCGATACCCGCAGAACAGCGTGCGCGAGCGCGTGAAGGTGACCTACTGGGTTCGCTGGAACCCGCAGCCGCGCGTGAGGTCGTGAGATGAACGCCGATTTCTGCACGCTCCTTCTTGCGCTCGCGATCCTGATCTTCCTGCCCGGTATGCTCTAGTCGTGCGAATCACCTACGAACAGCTTGTGATGTCAGCGCCCTGTCCACGATGCGGGTGCAGAAAGATCGAGATCGAGATCAACCACGCGTGGGGCTGCAAAGAGACTCGTGCGCAGTGCGACGAGTGCGGCCTTGGTGACTACTCGATACACAAGATCGGCGAACGCGCGCAGAAAGAAGTGGTGCGAAAGGTATATTCCCGCTGGCTTCAATGGAAGGCTGATCAGAAGCGGGCCCATGTAACTGCGAGTGTTGAGTTCGGGGGCAAGCCGTGACCCCCCTCGACGAAGCACTGGCGTTGCTGCGGGATTGCGAGGACAACGCTGCTATAGGCGAGCCTGATTGGGGCGTTATTGAGCAACGGATACGCGCATTGCGTACTCGCATAGCAAACGAAAGCGCGGCGGCGCAGGATAATAAGGCAAGACAAGTGTCTACGGACGCTTTGGACAAGGCTCCTTCCAGTGGGAGTTTGCCGAATACTTCTGGGCCTGCGTCTGCCGCGCCCACTCCGCTGACGGATGAGCATACTTATACCGTCCCACAGTACGACGATTTGCAGGTAGTGGAAGGACTAACCGAAGTAGTACCTGCCGACTTCGCCCGCGACCTTGAGCGCAAGCTGGCCGAGGCGCGGGCACAGGGCCAGAAGCCCGCTCAAGCAGTCGACCGCGAGGATTGATGCAACCCCTTGAATTAGGCGCTATCATCGCGCGAACGCGGGAGGCGTAATGGCAGCACTGCATCCGAACTCGTTGCTCAACGTGCTTCAGCAGCAAAACTCGGGTGTTCAACCCGGCCCGACGTATGTCAGTTCTACTGCGATGTGGGCCCCGGCATCGACTCAACAGCACACGCTTCCGAACGGGCAGCAGGCGACCATCTCGGTTGTCGACTGGACCGACCCGAACGCGTTGTACGGGCTTTATCAGGACCCGTTCGCGACGGTCTACAGACCGAGGAACGTCTTCTACCAAAGCGTGATCAACGCGGTGACCGAGATCGTTCGCGAAGAGGGCATCACGGTCCAGCTTCAGGAGTCGAGAGACTTCGAGAGCTTCGACATGGAGGTGGTGCTCGTCATGAAGCGTGGCAAGCACAGGATGGAGCTTGACTTCGGCATGCTCGCGGAGTTGTTCACCGCCGACACGCTCGCGGAGTTCGACCAGTTCGTGAGGGTGCAGGTGAGCTTCATGGAGGGCGAATCTCCGAGCGAAGTGCGCAAGCGCATGCACATACAGCATCAACAAATGTTGGATATGGGTGTCGCGAACCAACTTGTGGATAGCGCGAACGTGATCAGCGGTTCTGGCAACTCTCTCGGTGCCGCTCTCTACAGCGCTGGATCGAACGGTACAGCGACGACCATTGCGAATAGCGGTCCGGGTTCCGGAACCACATGGGTGACTGGAATTGGAACGACCACAAAGGTGATCGGCAACGTGGTCTCTGGCCTCGTCAAGAGGATGAAGCGCTAAATGCCTTGGTCGCCGAGCCAGCATCGCCTGTTCGCGGCTGCGGCCCACAATCCGGAGATCGCACGGCGCAAGGGCATCAGCCAGTCCGACGCGCGGCGCATGATGAAGGAAGGGGTGAAGAAGTCCTACGGTGGGCTCGCCCAGTACGCAGACGGTGGCGAAGTCGATGAGGATTCACCGTGGGCACGCAGGGCAGGAGCAGCGGCCCTTGGTGGCGCGGGGGTGCTTGCAGCACTCGCGCGTTTATCACCGCGACGCTTCAATGCGCTCGCGCGCCCGATCCAGCGAGCGCTGACGCGCCCGGTCGTGTCTACCGAGGCTGTGTCCTCGAAGCCCCTGTCTGACCTACAGAGCGACGCGCGCTACGCCATGGCGCGCATGAATGCCGACTATCCGTTTCGCGACATTCCCGCAACGAAGGGACAGGGCGCGTGGATGGGCGAGAGCGGCATGGAGTTGAACCCGCTGTACATGCAGGAGCTACCGAGAGGCTTCGCGCCCATCTCGAAGCGTGAGGACGCGCTCAAGTACGCGGCGCAGCTTGGTCAGAACCTCGATCAGTTCGCGGTGCCGGTGAACCGCGCGATCCCCGGGCTTCGCAACACGCCAGAGGGATCGAACGCGCTCATCCTGAAGGATGTTCCACGTGGAACGCTTGCGAAGCTCGCGCAGGAAATGGGGCCCGACGTTGTGGTGTCTCACCGACCCAATGGCGACGCGCTGCTGTTTTCCATTGGCGATAAACCGATGGACATCCGAGACTTGGCCGCAAAAGCTGCGGCGTCTCTACCGAGCGCGAAGTCTCGCTTTGCAGTGAGCGACCCCGGGATCGATCGCGTGCTGCTCGGGCGCGAGCCGTGGATGGACAGAACCTACCAGTCGCTCGATGTTCCCGGGGCGACGAACGAGTACCGGATGATCGAAGACCTTCTGCTCAGGGGCCGACCTTCCCGCCTGCGCAAGAATCCAGTATTCGATCTCTATGGGCCAGAGCGGCAACTTCCGGATTGAAATAGATGCTCGGCATGTCAGGGACGATCGCATGAAAGCCCGAAGGAAGTGTGCGATTCGTCTTCCAGTGCGCGCGCGCGTAGCGCGAGACGTTCCTGTGGAAGGCGTCGCGAGCAGCCGCGTGCCTGACGTATCGCGTGTGCCCGTAATTCTCCAGCCACGCCCGGGCGACAAGCATGTAGAGAACGTCGCTCGGCGGCTCTGGCGAGAATTCGATGCGCAGAGCCCTGACGAGTCTTCGGAAGAAGCGGAACATAACAGGATCATGTTATAGCCGATGGCAAAGGTCAAGGCTACAGTCTCCGCACTTCGTCAACTTATGGAAGAGGCGCGCGCTGCGCTTCCGGCCAGAGAGCAGGCGTCGCGCCAGCTTGAGGCTGCATTCTCACAGGGACGTATCCCCAAGAGAATCGAGGTGGAGCGCGGGCTACCGGAAATTGCCTCAGATAAGAGTGCAATTTTCGACTACCGGAACTTCGGCGACGACCCGATGGCATACCTTGCCCGGGAAGACATCGCGCTTCCTGTGCGCGGAGCGTCCACCCGCGAGCTATCGCCCTTTAGGCGACCTTCGGTGAACGATGCGCTCGTCGCTGGCATGCAGCACGGCTCGAAGCGCGGCGGGCACCTCTGGTACAACACCGACCCGATCTACCAGTTCGCCGAGCGCTACGCGCCCGAGGCCGACGTGGGCGAGTTCCTCAACTTGGGGGCACCGCTGTCGATCCAGACGCGCGTACCCGAGGAGATCAAGCAGACCGCGTTCGTCAACTACTTCAGGAAGAAGCACGGGCGCATGCCAACGCCTGACGAGCTTCGTGCCTCCGGCCTCGCGGGCGGCTCAAAGGACTACGAAGACGTTCTCAGGTGGTCAAGGCAGGCTGCGGAGGAGGGACTGCCCGAGGTGAAGAGGACCGGGCTTGGCGAGCTTGCCGGGAAGGCGAAGATCATCCCCTACCAGCAGGCGCGCACAGGCAACGCCTACAACGCGGTGATCGACTCGATCATGCTTGACCTGTATGGCCTGCCACGTGGCCTGAAGACGCCGCAGAAGGGCGTGGCCGAGCTTGGCACCAAGATGCTTGCCGAGCGTGCAGGGATGATGCCTCGCGACGCTCAGGCCGCAATGTGGACCGGCACGCAGGGCGACACGCTCCCGTACGCGGGCTGGCTCGATCGGCTTGTCTCATCGAGCGCCGAGGACATCGAGAAGAACAAGATCGAGCACATGATCGACGTGCTCACGGGCTCGGACTACATCCGAAGCGGACCGAGGAAGTTCGGCCCGGGCGGCGCGGTGAAGGCGATCGCGAAGCCTGCGCGCGGTGCGCTCAGCCAGCTTGCCTCGTTCATGCAAAGGAAGCTGTGGGAGGCCGAGGAGTTCGGCGGCATGGGAGACGTGAGCATCGCTTCCAACGAGTTCATGAAAGACCCGGTGCTCATGAAGCACTACCTCGCCTCTCAGGTTCCGGAGAAGTGGAGGTCAGCGATCCTCGAAGGCAGCTACCCGCGCGGCGCGCGCCAGAGCGGCAGCGGTCGCGACGTGATGTTCCTCAGGAATCCCGGCAACCCTCAGGAAGACGCGGTGGTGAAGATCGCGAAGCGCCCGCGTGCTCTTAGCGAGCAGGCGCTCGAAGGCGAGCCGACGCTTGCCTCGAAGGGATTGATGCCCCCGGTGCTCTACCGAACGCCCGACGATGAAGTCGTGATCGTTCCACGCATGCCGACCGACGCGTTCTCGCAGAAGTCGCTCGCGAAGTTCATGGACCCGATGGCGCAACGGTTTCAGGATATGTTCGAAGCGAAGGCATCGCGCCCGACTCCTTATCCTCGCGAGTGGCACCGTGAAGACCCGATGCTTCGCGAGATGATGCAGGAGCGCGGGCTCGATCCGTTCCTCGACTGGGAGTTGCTTGGCGGAGACTTCTTCACGAGGAAGGGATTCCCGCAGGGACAGTGGGGCCCTGATCCGCGCATACAGTCGACACTTCTCAAGCCACGGCGCGGCGAGAACTTCGTGCTTCTCGATGCTGGAGCGCTCAAGCCGGACCTCACACAGATCAAGGAGCGCAACCCGAGTGTGCTCAAGCCCTACGTCGACATCGTGAGAAAGCGCGCCAACTGGCTCTCGTCTCCCGAGGTGGAAAGAATGTACGACGAGCCGCCGCAGGGAGCGCTTCCCTTCAAGCGTGGTGGCATCGTTGAAAACCTGCGCGCTGCACGCAAGGCTCTTGCAGCAGGCGGTGCCGTTCGCAACTGGTTTCGAGGTGTGAAAGGCGTGTCCTCCCACGCGGAGCGGCTCATCAATCAGTTGAAGGGCAGACAAAGTGATGCTGCCAAGCAGTGGGTCGACACCGTGTTCGCGAACCAGCTATATCGAAAGCCTGAAGAGCTTTTGATGTCGCAGCCCGGGCATCCGCCCGAGTCTGCAATAGAGGAAATGATCTCGAAGCTAAGTGTTGCCGAGCTTCCGAGGAGCTACTTCAACACTCAAGGGCACATGGACGAGGTCGTGAAGAATGCGCCGCCGTGGTTCAGGAAGCTCTACGAGCAGGACTTGCCTCGTGTCCAGTCGCAGCGCAACTACGATCTTGGTCGAGCGAGAGTGCACAGTGGTGCCGATGTTCTAGAGCCGCCCGACAGCAGGTACGCTTCTTCGGTAGAGAGTGCAGGGGAAGACCTTCGCAAGTACAAGGCGGCGAAGGACGCGATGCTGAAAGACCTCGAAGAGAAGTACCAGCGACGCCACGCGCCCCCGGTACAGATTCATGATCTGCAATGGTGGGCCGCTGACGCGTTCGGCGATCGCTTTCGCCCGGTGATGGACTGGTTCGCCGCAGGCGCGGACAACATTCCGCCCGAGCGCTGGAACCGCATCTCGGTCAAGCAGGCTGAGCAGTCCGCCAAGAAGTGGCACGAGGCGATGCAAAAGAAGGCGCAGGAGCAGGTGCTCCACGGGCTCGAAGACCAGACCATCAAGAAGTACCCCACGGGCGAGAAGTGGGTGGAGTTCAGGAAGGGCGACGAGATGCCCGCTCAGCTTGTCGGAAGGGCGCTCGGGCACTGCTACCAGCACCCGGGCACCTGCAAGTCCTACCTCGATGAAGGCGGCACGCTGGTGACGCTCATCGACAAGAAGGGCAAGCCCTTGGTGACGGTGGAGAAGACGAAGTTAGAGGGAAGGGAAGTGCAGATGAGGAGGCTTCCCGGCGAGCAGACGAAGTTCGAGATGCAGGAGCTTCCCTCTCGCTACGAGGTCGGACAGATTCGCGGCGCGGGCAACGAGGCCCCGGGCGATGAGGCGGTGCCCTTCATCCAAGACCTGATGACGCAGATCGATCCCAAGGACATCAGCGAGGCCGAGCACGCGAGGATGGCGCGCTTTCAAGGCAAGTATGTGCCGCTCGATCAGCTACCCGAGGGCGGTGAAATCTCGCGCGAAAGATTTGCAGAGGGCGGACTTGTTCGCAGGCGCTCGCCGTTCACGAGGCTCGATCGTCTTTCGCTTGAGCACGATGGCTTCATGGACGAAGAAATAGAAGCGCTTGGACAATTCGCCAGCCTTCTAGGAGAATCCGGAGATGATGTCGAGTGACTTCGGCCAACTGGTTACACCGCGCGGCTCTGCGTTGCCTCGTCGCGCCCTCCCCGTGGCGCAACCCCCACCTATCTTGGGGCAGCGGTCACCGCGCGGTGTTCTTTCCTCGATTGCAGCGATGGCTGACGGTGGCCTGCCCGAAGAGCGGCGCGATCCCTACAAGTACTTCCGCAGAGTGTCGAACCTTGGCGACATGATTTCCAAGGGCCAGCAAACGTCTCCCGATGCGCCCGACGAGTTCGATCAGGCGATCCTTCGTGATCGTGCGCGCGCGACCTACCTGAACGCGCTGAAGCGCAGGATCGGGCTTGGCATGGCCGATGGTGGCAGGGTTCCGTACAGAAAGGACTCGGACGCGTTTCGCTATCGCGACATGCGCCGTGATCCGTTGGGCGGAGCGATCGTTGAAGACACCGAGCGAGAGAAGTGGAAGCGCGCGGGAGAAGATATTTGGGAAGGCGTACCTCAGGCGCTGCACGGCTTCACGCGCGGCCTGATTGATCTCGCAAACCCTCTATCGATCCCGGGCGACGTGGCAGACATGATGCACATGGCGCGCGAGTTCGGCGTCTCGGATGCAAAGCCGTACGACTGGATGGAGCACTATCCGAACGCCGAGCAGTTCATGGAATCGTACTACCTTGGCTCGCCTGAGCATCGTGGCAACGATTACTTCGACGCCGGACATCTTGCTGGAACGGCTGCTGGAATGGTTCCGCTGCCTTTCTTGGCGTGGAAAGGCTTGAAGCGTTTACCGGGCGCGCTTCGAAAGGTGGGCGCTGCTGGACGTGGCGCGCTGGAGAAGACAGGGCGCGGGCTCAGGACGCTGCAAAGATCACTGGAGCTTGAAGGCTGATGGCAACACGTCGCCCGATCCTGCCGAACGACCCCGAGCGCGATCGCTACATCGATCCGATGGAGGTGCTTGGGCAAGACCTCGACATCGACATCGAGGACGAAGAAAAGGAAATCACCGAGAACGAAGACGGTAGCGCGGACATCGCTCTCGGAGAGACCGAAGAGAAAGATACCGACCACGGTCAGAACCTTGCAGAGATTCTGGACGAGTCGGTGATGTCCACGCTCGCGACCGATCTATTTCGCAAGATCGAGCGCGACAAGGAGTCAAGGAAGAAGCGCGACGAGCAGTACGAGGAAGGTATCCGGCGCACGGGCTTGGGCAACGAAGCCCCCGGTGGCGCTGACTTCCTTGGTGCTTCGCGCGTCGTGCACCCGATGCTTGCCGAGGGCTGCGTCGACTTCGCGGCCTCCGCGATGCGCGAGATTTTCCCGCCAGATGGCCCTGCGAAGACGAAGATCGAGGGCGAGGCGACAACCTCCAAGCTTGAGATCGCCAACCGTCAGCAGCGCTGCCTCAACTGGCAGTTGACCGACCAGATCAGCGAGTACGCCGAAGAGCTTGAGCAGACGCTCACGCAGGTTCCGATGGGCGGCTCGCAGTACATGAAGTTCTGGTACGACGGAACGCTTCGTCGCGTCACGTGTGAGTTCGTGCCGATCGACGACATGCTGATTCCGTACGCGTGCTCCGACTTCTACTCTGCGCAGAGGATCACGCACGTCCAGCGCCTGACGCAGATGGTGTACGAGGATCGCGTCGACTCGGGCTTCTATCGTAATCTGGACACGCTCGCGACTTCGACATCTCCTGAGGAGACGCTTGCAGGAACCGCGACCAACAAGATCGAGGGCAAGGAATCCTCGATGGAGAACGTGGACGGTGAGCGCATCGTCTACGAGGTCAACACCTTCGCGAAGTTCGAGGAAGATGGCGACGAGTTGCTGCCCTACCTCATCTCGATTGACGAGGCGAGCCGCAAGGTGGTGGCGATCTACCGCAACTGGGACGAGAAGGATCAGGCGAGAACGCGTCTTGAGTGGATCGTCGAGTACGGATTCATCGCGTGGCGCGGTGCCTACAAGATCGGGCTTCCGCACCTGATTGGCGGGCTCTCGGCTGCGGCAACAGGCTCGCTCAGGGCGCTGCTTGACGCTGCCCACATGAACAACATGCCCGGGTTCCTGCGCCTGAAGGGCGCTCGAATGGGCGGGCAAACGAAGCAGGTGAACCCGACTCAGGGCGTGGAGATCGAAGCCGCAACGGCTATCGACGACATCCGCAAGCTCGTGATGGCGCTACCTTACAACCAGCCTTCGCCGGTTCTCTTCCAGCTTCTCGGCTGGCTCGATCAGGCGGCAAAGGGTGTGGTCACCACGGCTGAAGAGAAGATCAAGGACGCCTCCAACCAGATGCCGGTTGGCACGGCGCTCGCGCTTATCGAGCAGGGCGCAAAGGTGTTCTCGTCGATCCATGCAAGGCTGCATCGCTCGCAGCGCAGGGCGCTCAAGATCATCGCGCGCCTGAACGGACAGTATCTTTCGACCGGGGAGCAGCTTGCCAAGCTCGGCGAAGTGCTCGCGACCAAGGAAGACTTCAGGAAGCCGCTCGCGGTCATTCCGGTATCGGACCCCAACATCTTCTCGGAAACGCAGCGCTACGCGCAGATGCAGGTGGTGCTCGCGATGGCGGAGAAGTATCCGCAGGCGCACAACCTGTACAACGTGCTTCACCGCATGTACGAGCTTGCCAAGATTCCCGAGGTGGAGGACTTCCTGCCCGAGCCCAAGGAGCCCAAGGAACTGAACCCGGTTGCGGAGAACTCCGCCGCGATGATCGGCTCGCCCATCATTGCCTTCCCCGAGCAGGAGCACTTGGCGCACCTCGAAGTGCACATGCGCTTCGTTGGCGATCCGTTCTTGGGTGGCGCGGACTACGCGATGCAGCGAAGCCTGCCGACCATGATGGAGCACATCAAGCAGCACCTCGCGTTCCTGTACGCGAAGACGGTGTTCGACATCGCGACCGAGGCGGTGGGCACGGACGTTGGCGAGATGCTGAAGAACAAGAACCAGTCGCCTCAGGTGGACATGCTGCTCGCCTCAGCCTCGAAGGAAGCGCACGCGAAGCTCATGCAGGTGCTACAGCCGCTTGGCGCGCCGCTCCAGAAGATGCTGCAACAGATCATGGCGATGCAGCCTCCGCCTGTCATGGACCCCTCGCAGGCGCTGCTCAAGGCCGAGCAGATGAAGGACGAGCGCGAGAAGATGAAGATGCAGGGCGATCAGGGCCTGAGGACCGGAGAGATGCAACTGAAGGGCCAGCAGGCGCAGGTGGCCGCATCAGGCCAGCAGGCGAAGCTCGCTCTGGCCGCTCAGGAGCAGCAGAGAAAGGCTCGCGCCGAAGAGCAGGCCCGGTTGCTGGAAGAAAAGCGCATCGCGCTGGAGGAGCGCAGCCAGCAGATGGAAGGCATGACCGAGGCCGAGCGTCTGGAGCAGGCCGAGCGTGCTCTCATGCAGGCTGCTCTGGATTCCGAGCGCGACGCCGCGATCAAGAACAAGGAAGTCGAGTACGATCATTCGATCGATCAGGAAAAGCTCGAAGCCGAGCGCGAGCACCAGCGGCTTCAGCTTGAAGAAATGAAGAAGCCCGGGAATCAGGTCCCGGGTGCATAACCACGAGGAGCAGTCATGACGGACAAGCGTAGGGGCGACAGTGGCATTCGCCTGCAAAAAGAGATTGCCATGGGCAAGAAGGTTTCGATACCATCCAGCACGGTCAAGTACAAGAAGGGTGGAGCGGTCGAAAAGCCCGAGGAAATCCAGTACCAGAAGTACGGAAGCGGATACCGCAAGCTGCGCAAGTGAACAAATCGAAACTGCTGCAAACGATCGCAAAAGAACGCGAGGAGATCGCGTTTGGCATCTGCGATCACCCTGTTGAGAGCTACGAAGCCTACATGAGCCTCGTTGGGCATTATCAGGGCCTGAAGACTGCTGAACGCATCGTACGGGAGATAACAAAGGAGGAAGATGAGGATGAGCAGGACAATGGTTAGCGCTTTGCAGGAAAGCGCAGAGCAGACGATGTCGGACGCGTTCCCGGTGGCCTCGCCGGGAGCAGAACCTCTTGGTGATCGGGTGCTCGTGCAGCTTCGCAGCCCGAAGCGGCGCACGAAAAGCGGCATCGTTCTTCCAGAAGAAACGAAGGAACAGGAGCGCTGGATGACCACGATCGGCAAGGTCATCGTGCTCGGGCCTCTCGCATTTCGTGATCGCACGACGCGCGAGCCGTGGCCTGAAGGTATTTGGGCGAACGAGGGCGACTTCGTACGTGTGCCCAAATGGGGAGGCGATCGGTGGGAGGTGCCGCTTGGCGACGAGTGGGATAAGGACTACACCGCACGCTTCGTGATCTATCGCGACCACGAGATTATTGCCCGCATCACGGGCGATCCACGCTCGTTCAGCGATTACGTATAGCGAACTGTAGGAGTTTGCGATGGCACGCAGGAAGAAAGACGAAGACGAGGACAAGGAAGAGGACAAGAAGGAAGAAACATCCGTCGAGGCCGAAGACAAGCAGGAGGAGGATGTCGAGGTCGAGGTTGACCTGAAGGAAGACAAGAAAGACGCCGAGTCCGATCGAAAGGCAAGGGCCGGTGAAGAAGAAATCGAGGACAAGGAAGCTGACGCTGGTTTATCCGAAGAAGAACTGGAAGAGCGTCGCGAGCAGCGGCGCGCGGAAAGAAAAGCAAGGAAGGAACGCCAGCGTGAGCGCGAGGAGAAGAAGGATCGCGAAATTGCGATGCTGCGCCAGCAGGTTGAGCAGCTTGCACAAGGCCAAGCAGCCATTGAGCGTCGCGGTTTCAGTTCTGATCAGGCACGCGTCGAAGCCGGTATCGTCGAAGCGCAGCAGCAAATCGAGCAGGCCCGCGAGATCATCAAGCAGGGTATTGCCGAGCAAAAGGGCGAGGCGGTCGTTGCGGCTCAGGAAGCGCTGTTCGACGCGCGATCGAGGCTAGATTATCTGAACAACATGCGCGCGCACATGCAGCGCGCGACGCAGCGCCCCGCGAGCGTTGATCCCACGATCGTCAACCACGCAAGGGAATGGATGACGAAGAACACGTGGTACGACTCCCGGGGTCGCGACGAGGACTCGAAGATCGCTCTTGCGATCGACGATGTTCTGGCATCCGAAGGGTGGGACCCGAAGTCAAAAGAGTACTGGACCGAGTTCGACAAGCGCATTGCAAAGCGCCTGCCGCACCGCGCCAAGGCCCAACAGCGTCAGGAGCGCGACGACGACGATGACGAGGAAGAAGAGGGCGATCGGGGTGATCGTCGTGGGTCGCCGACAGCAGGCAGCGGTCGTGAGAACAGCGGCCAAGCCGGGAAAACAACCTACCGGCTTTCTGCCGACCGCGTGCGCGCAATGAAGGAGGCGGGCATGTGGGAGCAGTTTCAGACCGACGCGAAGTTCAAGTCGCGTATGCTTGCGAGGTTCCGTGAGCAAGACCAAGTCCTGAAGGCAAGGAGGTAGCATGTCCAGACTCAAGAGAACGCCTGATCCCAAGGAGGAGGTCGAGCGCGAGCCCCGCGCTGCGATCTCGGCAATCGAGCGCGCCAAGGGCAGAGAGAACAGCGCGCGCATCACCGACGAGGAGCGCGAGCATCTTCTTCGCGAGGAAGCGATGTCGAACTCGCTGCCCAATCCGCCGCCCATCCCGGGCATGCACCTGATGTGGGCCTCGACCACGAACCAGTACACGCCCGTGCAGTGGTATCTGCGCTTGGGCTACGAGCCTGTGAAGCCCGAGGAAGTCCCGGGCATGGATCACCTGAAAGAACATTCTGGTGAGTTTGCGGGCTTCGTGTGCTGCAACGAGATGGTGCTCATGAAGATCGAGGAGCAGGCGTACCAGCAGATCATGAAGGCGTACCACCACGACAAGCCGAACGAGGAGGGTGAGCGCCTGAGGGTGAACGTCGAACTGCTCAAGCAGGAGGCGGGCGAGGACTCGAAGGGCAACCCGCTCGTCAGGGAGGAGGGCGACGGATTCTCCAACGTGGTCGACAGGCGTGCCCGAAGGGGCTCGTTTGAGTGATGGAGGACGAGGACACAGCACCGCACGAGATCGCCCGTGGCCCGCGCAGCTACGCGGACCTTGGGCGAAGAGGCGGCAAGAAGGGCGGTCCCGCGAGAGCGAGGAAGCTCTCGGCAGAGCGTCGCCGCGAGATCGCGAGCATGGGCGGTCGCGCGAAAAAGAAGGCGCACGACGACAAGCTCAAGCACAAGTCTTCTGAAAATACGTAGGCAGGTGTTGACAAGTAGTTGAGGAACTGATGAAATAGTTTCGCAGCTTGGTGCTGATCGCGTCAGTACTGAGTGCCGAGGCTGAAGTTTGAAGCCGCTTCGGTCCACGTCGCCGCAAGGGCGACATGAACGGACCCGGGCGATGGAACTTCCGGAGGGCGCTGAAAAACGCGCAGCACGAAAAGCATATTTTTTCGTGTTGACAGGAGGTTTCATATGAGCGCTACGCTCAATGCGTTCGGCATGCGTGCTGTCAAGCACCCATCTGGACTGGCACGCGCAACAGCGTATGCGGGCGGCATCACGTCCGGATACAACACCAACTTGTTTCAAGGCACGCCGGTTCTTCTGACCACGGCGGGCGTGATCAACGTTGGTGCAAACGGTGGCGACATCATCGGCGTGTTCGATGGCGTCGAGTACACCGATACGAATGGCCGCAGGCAGTACTCGAAGATGTGGCCCGCCAACTTGGTCGCTACGGAGATCGTCGCCTACGTGTGGGACGACCCGAACACGATCTTCGAGGCGCAGGCCGAAGGCTCGATCGCCCGCACCGCAATCGCGGATCAGGCGAACTTCTCGGTTGCAGGTGGCTTCACGGTCGGTGCAGGAAACACCACCACGCAACTTTCCACCATGGCACTTTCGACAACCCTCGCGGGTGTCGGCGTGCAGGGCATGCTCAGAATCATGGACGCTGCCCCGTACGTCGACAATGCATTCGGTGACGCATTCACGATCCTGACAGTCACGATCGCGCGCCACCAGTACGTGTCGAACAAGGTCGCAGTTTAAGGAGGCCCGACAATGTCCGCACCAATGCGTTCTACCGATTTTCGCGCGGTCGTCGAGCCGATCCTCAACGAGGTGTTCGACGGTGTCTACGATCAACGAGGCGACGAGTACATGGGCGTCTACAAGGAACGCACGGGAACGCCCCGGGCGTACCACGAGGAACCCGTGCTCTTCGGCTTCGGTGCCGCGCCGGAATTACCGGATGGCATGCCTGTCACCTATCAACAGGGTGGCACGCTGTTCATCAAGCGCTACAACTACCTCGTCTACGGTCTGGCGTTCTCGCTGACCAAGGTGCTCATCGAAGACGGTGACCACATCCGGGTCGGCAAGGTGTTCAGCGAACACCTCGCGCAGTCGATGATCGAGACGAAGGAAACGCTGACCGCCAACATCCTGAACCGCGCTTTCAACGGCGCGTTCACGGGCGGCGATGGCGTGGCGCTGAACGTCTCCAACCACCCGGTTCGCGACGGTACGTTCTCGAACGTCCTCACGACCCCGGCTGCGCTTTCGCAGACATCGCTGGAGCAGATGCTCATTCAGGTCCGCCAAGCCGTGTCGAACGAAGGCAAGAAGATTCGTCTCAAGCCGCGCAAGCTCGTCGTTCCGCCCGCGTTGCAGTTCCAAGCAGAAGTCCTGCTGAAGAGCGTGCTGCGCGCAGGAACGAGCAACAACGACATGAACCCCGTGCGTTCGATGGGGCTGCTGTCGGAGGAAACGGCGGTGATCTCCCGCCTGACCTCGAACACCGCATGGTGGGTCCTTACGGACGCGCCGCGCGGACTGCAAGTCATGATGCGTCGCAAGCTGGAGAAGTCCATGGAAGGGGATTTCGAGACCGACTCGATGCGCTACAAGTGCACCGAGCGGTACATCCCGGGCTGGACCGATCCGAGGACCGTCTACGGCACGGCAGGCGTTTAACTCACAGGGGGGCGGTCCTTAGGCGGGGCCGCTCCCTTTTCGGCAAACTTTTCAGGAAGGAGCCACCAATGCCTCAGTTTTCCGACGACATCTATCTCGGGCCGGTTTCCGCGCCCGACATGCAAGGAAGGACCGATCCATCGAGCGGAAGCCCCGCGCCGATGAACTTAGGTATCGGCCCCGTTGGCCGCGTCTACCTCTTCGACGTAGTTCCGGTCGCGCTGATCACGAACGGCATCGCTCAAGCACAGGCGGTGGCCGGTGCTGGCAACCTCAACCTGAACGGCTCGCTCGTCTCGGGTGGCGTTGCAACCCTCGATACGCCGCGCGCGGTGCAGATCGTCTCCACCAACGCGGGCGACACCACGCAAACGGCGACCTTCACCGGCACCGACGTGTACGGTCAAGCAATGACGCAGACGCTCACCTTCTCGGGCACCACGCCCGTGCTTGGCACGAAGGCGTTCAAGACCGTGTCCCGGGTGGCGATCTCGGCGGCGATGACCGGCAACGCTTCAGCCGGTACGACCGACAGGCTCGGGCTTCCGGTTCGGGTGCTGAACGCCAACTACATCCTCGCGGTCAAGTGGAACGCGGTGCTGGCGCAGGATGCGGGCACCTTCGTTGCTGCGGTACTCACCGACCCGGCCACGGCCACCACGGGCGACGTACGAGGCACCTACACGCCCTCGAACGCTACGGATGCAGCGAAGAGGCTGGTGATGGCAATCGGGCTTCCCGCGATCGCTGTCGGACCGAATGCAACGAGGCTTGGCGCGTTTGGCGTGACGCAAGCGTAACCGGGAGGGTCCAATGCGCCCGGTTTACCAGACCATCCCGGCGAGTCCGCCAACGAACGGCGACCCCGTTCCGTGCGACCAGTACATCTCGCCCTTCAACCTGTCGCTTCAGGTCATCATCAGCGGCGCGCCGAACTACACCGTTCAGTACACCTTTGACGACGTGTTTTCGCCGACCTACACGCCCGCGAGCGGCACGTGGACTGACCTCACGGCGCTGACCGCGCAGACCACGACGAAGGATTCGAACGTCGCCTACCCGGTGTCGGCGGTGCGATGCAGGACCAACTCCGGTACGGGCTCGGTCCAGTTCATCGTGCGTCAGGCTGGACTCGGCGGAACCTAACAGGAGACGAACGTGGCTGTTACCGACACCAGAACAGAATCCAGCGAGTTTCTCGCGATCGCCACGCTGCTGACCGATCCGAAGAGGCTCAAGGACGAGTACGACAAGCTCGAAGCGGCCAAGGCGAAGGCGAACGAAGCGATCGCCCTCGTTGGCAAGGCAAGCGAGATCGTGGCGCTTCGTGCTCAGGCAGAAAAAGACCTGAAGGCCGCTGAGGCGAAGCTCGAAGAGGCAACCGAGCGCGCCGACGAGATCGTTGCTCAAGCAGAGCGTGAAGCGGAAGCCACGCGTGCGAGTGCTCAGCGTGACGCTCAAGCAATGCTTTCTGACGCGGGGGCTCGAAAGAATGCCGCGATCGCTGCGCAGCAGCACGCCGACGACATGGCGAACGAGTACAAGGAAAAGGCCGCGATGCTCGCGCAGGAGACGCAGCGCGTGTATGGGGAGCGCGATCGAGTCAACGACGCGAGGCGTGAAGCCCTTGAGGCCAAGGAGCGATACGACGAAGCGCACGATCGACTCGTGAAGGTACGCGATTCGATCTTGGCTGTGCTCAGTGAGACAGGGAAGTGAACGAGGGCTCAAGCCCCGCGCCGACGTAGCTCATAACAGAGGCGCGCATGGAGGAAGTGCATGAGCGTCTCTGGTCTCACTGTTCCGGAACTTGGGTATGCGCTCAAGTTCGACGATTCGGCTAGTCCGGTCCTGTATCTTGCTGAAGGTCCGACAGGTGCTGCTACGAGCGCGGCCCTGTGGCGAATCATGCGTATCACCACGAGTTCTGGCGTCGTCATCGAGTGGGCTGATGGCAACGACCTGTTCGACAACGTGTGGGATAACAGGGCGAGCCTGAGTTACTCATGAGTGATTTCAAGCTCGTAAGCCTGCTCAACCCTCAGGTCGTTCTGACCGCAGGGCCAGCGATCTCTGGCGGCACGCAGTCGCAGAATACCGGCACCGTCATCTTCTCCAACTCGAACGGAGTCTCGTTCGGGCTGAATAACGGCACCATGACCGCTTCCGCCGTTGGCGGTGGTGGTGGCGGGGCTGCGATTTCTGCCGGTACGCAGTCAGGCAACACGGGCACGATCGTCTTCTCGAACTCGAACGGCATCACGTTCGGGATGTCGGGCTCCACGCGCATCACGGCAAGCCACGATGGACTGACAAGCCAGTCGAACCAAGCACTCTCGGGATCGAACGGGAGCTTCGCGTTCCAGACCGCGAGCTTTGGCAACCTGAATGGTCTGAGCTTCTACACGAGCAACGGCTCGATGGTTGGAAGCTATACGGTGCCATCGACCACCGGACCGTTCGCCGCCTCTGCGGTCACGATTGTTTCGACCGGCACCGCAGCAAGCTACGACAACCTTCAGGAAGTCCACGACGTTTCACGCTCGGCGGGGCACCTGAATGGCGGAGACATTACCGACGCTGGCGGCGGCAACATCAATGTGGCGACAGGTCAGGGATTCATTCGAGCGACGAACGATGACACGAGCACGCTCTACACGTTCGACTGGCCCGCCACTGCCGGGATTGCCATTCCTACAGACAGCATTCGTTACGTGCGGGTCAACTACAACGCTGGCGCACCGAACATCACGGTGTCGGCCACCGAAGACTACGATTACCGCACCTCGTTCCCGCTCGGTTTCGTCGTCAACGAGGCTGGAACCTTATACATCAACGAGACCCCGCATGCGGTGGGTCGCATTGCAGGTCGCATTTCGCGCAGAAACTATGAGGTAGACGGACGCTCGCGCGCGAACACGCTCGGAGGTCTCATCATCTCCGAGACCGGCACGCGAAACGTCTCGGTCACCGCTGGAACAACGTGGCTTCGTGGCGTCAGGGATTCGTTTCCCGGGCTCGATACCGCAGTCTCCGGATCGTTCGATCGCTACTACCGAAACGGCTCTGGCGGCTGGACGAGGGAAGCTGCGCAGACGCAAACGCCGAACGATAACTACGACGACGGTACTGGCACGCTTGCGGCCCTTGGCGTAAACAACTTCGGGGTGCGCTGGTTCTATCTAGGGCCAGCCAACGGCATCATCATGGTCTACGGGCGCGTGGACTGGAACACGCTCGCGCAGGCCGAGACAGAAGCTCCACCGCCTGATCTTCCGCTTCGTCTTCAGGTCGGATCGATCCTGCTTGGTCGCATCATCTACAGGAAGGGCGCAAGCTCTGCGTCGACGGTCGTCAGCGCCTTCACGCAAGCCTTTGCGGGCACGGGTGTCGCAGACCACGGCAACTTGGCTGGACTCGCGGACAACGATCATCCGCAGTACCACCTGACGAGCCTTGGCGTCATTCGCCAGATCAGCGCGGGCACGCAGGCGCAATCTACCGGCTCGATCGTTTTCTCGAACTCGAACGGACTATCGTTCGGGCTGGACGCGGGGACGATCACCGGCAGCTACACGGTGCCTGCGGTGCCACCGGAAACACCGTTCGGCATCAGTGCGGGAACGCAGTCGGTCAGCACTGGGACGCTTGTTTTTTCGAACTCCAACGGCATTACCTTCGGGATGTCTGGTTCGAGCCGTGTCACGGCGAGCCATACAGCACCAGTCGTATCGAACGCCATTCAGGCGGTCGGCAGTGCCACCGGCTCGGGCACCAACACCAGCCGCTTCGCCGCTGACGATCACGTCCACGAGGGCGTGTTCTCGATGGGTGTCTCCACGGGTGGTAACACGCTCAACGATACTCGTGTTGGCCCGGGGCGGTTCGTTCTTCAGGGCGGGCCGAACATCACACTCTCGCAGCTTACCGCTGCGGGTGCGCTCAACACCATCGTCTTCTCTGGTGGAGCGGGCGCGGCGGGTAACACAGGCTCGATCAGCGCAGGCACCACACGCGCAACGCTCGGCGAAGCCGTGTTCTCGAATTCGAACAGGGTGTCCTTCGGTGTGAATGGGCAAACCATCACCGCCGACCATGCGAAATTGTTTTCAGTCTCGGGCTTCACCCTCTTGGACGCGAGTACCGGGACGTTTCACGGCTCTCACTTTGATTTGTGGTTCGGCGGTTTGGTCGGTGGCGGAATATTTACTGGAACCGCAATAAACACGTTTGGTATCTTCGGAGTTGGCCCACAGGTTTCTGCTGGCGCATCAAATGATTTTCTTTCCAGCATAGTCTTCTCCAACTCCAACGGTATTTCGTTCGGGCTTTCCGGAACCGCACCAAACGGAGGAACGATCACAGCATCGTACACCGTTCCGGTGTCGTCGAACGGCATTCTGGACGTGTCTACCGCAACGGCGGCTGGTACAGCCACGTCGCGCTTTGCGATGCACGATCACCAGCATCGAGGCATTCGCGCGATCGATGTCAACGGCATCGCGAGCACGTTCTTCGGCAACATGCAGCTATCGGCTGCGGGCGGCGGGGTCACGCTCAACACGGGTGGCAACACGACCGCAGGAACGGTCCAGATCAGTGTCGCCGCTCCCGTGGCGCAGACGAACCAGACTGGCGGCATCTACGTCACCGCGCAGTCCACAGGTCAGTCTTCGAGCAGCACCTATGACCTGAGAACGCTTTCCTTTGTGCCGGATGGAATCATTTCGGCTGGATGGTCGAACGGCTCTTTCAGGGTGTCCGCGACGCAGTCGAACCAAGCGTTCAGCGCTGGCGCGGCCTCAAGTGCATTCCAGACTCTATCGTTCCAAGACCTCAACTCCATCAGCTTCTCGAACAACGCTGGTGCGGTTCGGATCACGCATGATCTGATGCCTGCGTCTTCGCGCCCTGCGTTCAGTGCCGGTGCGGCATCGAGCACGTTCCAGACGCTCTCGTTTCAGGACTCGAACGGGCTTTCCTTCTCGAACAACGCGGGAGCGATCCGTGTCACCTACACGCGCCCGGTGGTGTCCAATGCGATTGCGAGCGTGGGCTCGGCGACAAACAGCGGCACCAACACATCGAGATTCGCGGCGGATGATCACGTTCACGCGGGTGTGTTCAGCATGGGTGTGTCGAACGACGCGGGCAACTCCGCTGGAGATACGCGCGTAGACGTTGGCCGCTTCGTGCTTCGCGGTGGCAACAACATGACGTTGAGCCAGATCACGGCGGCAAACGCGCTCAACACGATCGTCTTCTCTGGCGGTGCTGGTGGCGGCGGCGGGTTCACGGGCGGCATGTCGAACATCGGCAACACTGCCGGTACGTCGGGCACCGTGCAATCGCAAATGCTCGTGGTCGGCGGCCCGAACATCACGGTGAGCCAGTCGATCAACGGCCAGTCCGCGACGCTCTCGATCTCGGGCAACGCTCCGGGCGCGGCTGCGGAGAACAACTGGCATCACCTGCTCGGCGCAAATACTGCGGGTAACACGACGGTCAGCGGCTCGACGCTTGGGTTCTCGGGCGTCAACATGACGCTCTCCGGTACGAATAACAGCCAGCTTGTGCTGAGCGTTCCGGCGACCTCCAGCCTTTCTGCGACTGGTGCCGTATCCATTGCCACAAACGGCAACACGATCAGCATCGGCGCTCCGGGGCCAGTTACCTATGGTGGACTGCACCCGTACGACGACCTTGTGATGGTTCTCGGTCAGGTCGGGCAAGGCTCGCTCATCTTCGATCCGCAGCCGCTTCCGAACGTATCGTTCGATCGCATCCCGATCTTCATTCAGAACACCAACTCGTCGAACTCGTCCGGGTCGCACACCCTGCGATTCACGGTTGGACTGTACACGCGGGAAAACGAGAGCAGAATTTCTCTGTTCACCAGCTTCACGGGGTCTACCGCGCTTACGCATTCCGGCACGGCGGGAAGTTACTCGTGGTACTCGGGGCAGCGTCTATTCCCGATCACCTTCGCCGCGACAAGCATTCCGGAGAACCGCTACTGGATCGCGTTCGTGTCGTCCACCGCATCGGGCGGCGCAAACGGAACGTACTCTAATTATCTGGTGAGCAACCTCAACACGAACTACACGGGCGTTTTCGGGCAGGCGTCGAACGCCTCCATGCAGCCGCGTCTAGGTCAGGGCTTCTACTCGGCGTCAACGACTGCGCTGCCGGGGTCTGTCGGCTTCTCGCAGATTCAGGGTACGAACTCGCTGGCTCGCCGGTTCCCCGTTCTCGGCTTCGGAAGCAGCACAGCCTAATGCCTCTCTCCGACACCGGCCTTCTGGTTCGCTACTACGTCGATGAAGCCTCTTCCGGCACGGGGCCGACTCAAGTTAACGACGCAAGCTCAAATGCGTATCACCTGACAGAGGTAAATTACGGCGCTGGAAATATGGCTTATGGGGCCGGTGGGTTCGGTCGTCTTCTGGAAAGTACATCCACCACCGGAACCCAGCGGGCACGTCGGGGAATAAACAATACGGCTGACACTATCCGGACTGGATTGACTGGAGCAAAGAGAATTACCTTTGAAGTGGTCGTTGACATAGACAGCTTGAACGCCAGCAACAGTCGGATTTTCTGCATTAACGACAGGGTCGGCACTGCCCCTGAACTCGGTCTGGCAGGCACCGACCTCAATAATGTTGATTTTTACTGGAAGGGAGTAGCCCACAGAAGACTTGCTCTTCTCGCCCCCACGAATCGTGTTGTGATGCACATTGTGATCAACACGTCGGAAGGAACCGCCGCAGATCGGATCAGGTGGTATGTGAACGGAAAATTGGAAAGCCCGACTGCTACGGCAAATCCTACGCTTGATGAGACGTTTTCCTTTGCTGCCGACTGCGATCTGATCATGTTCAACCGGGAGTTTTCCGGGGCGTGGGACCGCTCTTTCGACGGAAGGCTCGCTTATTGCGCGATCTACAACCAAGCCTTCAACACCGTGCGGCTTGCTGAACACTACGATCTTTTAATCAAAGGCGACGATACACCTGTCCTATCAAATAGTGGTTGGTTCACAGGTCCCGCTGCTCCAACGCTTGCGGATGACTTCAATGACAATAGTAGAGATGAGCGCAAGTGGAAGATATGGAGAGCAAGTGGCACCGCCAACGATATTCAGGAAGCTGGTGGAGTCTTGCGAATGGATTTTGCCAACACCACCGGGCTTCATTACTTACATCTGCTGAGCAGAAGGCGCTACAATTTTCTCGGCCAGAATATCTCCGTCAAGCTGGTTTCCGTACCCGGAGCATCTGCCGACATCACCTTGTCCGTCGAAGTGGACCCCGATTTTTGGCTTTCTTGGACGTATGAATCTGGAACGATGTACGTACAGTACAAGGTGGGGGTCGATCCGCAGACAACCGTCGGGAGCGAAGCTTATAGCTCCACGAATCACGCCTTTATCCGCATTCGGGAAAGTGGGGGAACAGTATTTTGGGAGAGATCATCTGATGGGAGTAGCTGGAACTCGCCATTTAGTTGGGCACATTCGGGCATAGACCTTACTTCGGTTCACGCCGCTTTGGGTGGAGGAACTTACACAACAGGAGTTTCGCCGTTTACCGGATCATTTGACGATTTTCAAAGCACGTTGAGATAGGAGAGAACAATGAAACGACTGCTGGCACTTCTGATGTTCGTATCAACCTCTGCTCTCGCTTCCCCGCATGTGGTGACCGATCCGGTCGCTCCGGGGGTGACGCATTGCGGGGTATTCCTCGACAGCACAGCTAAGGTCACGATTGCTGTGACAGCGGTGACAGGTGGCAACATCTGCAAATACAACGTGGCCGGTGTGAGCGCTGGGGCGCACACGATTCGCATGACTGCGATCATCAACGATCCTCTGTGGGGCACGCAGGAGAGCCCCCAGTCCGCCCCTTTAGCGTTCACAAAGCCCGGTGTCCCCCCAACGCCTGCTGGTTTGAATCTCACCCCGTAGTCATTTGTAGTCGGGGACGATGCATTCGAGGCCCGCGTGATCAATGAGCGCCATAGCATGGATTGTCTCCGTTGTTGGTATGATCCTGTTCATTGGCGGGCTGTTTCTGTACGGCTGGCTTGCTCGTCACGACAGGCCACCAAGGCCAACGAAGCCTTATAGGGAGTGGGGACAGAACGATGAGTAAACCGCAGTTGGTGTCGGCTGGATACGGCAAGCACAACGAGAATATCGAGGTCTCGGCGAAGCGCCTCCTTGAGGGCGGAAGCTGGAAAAGACAGCGCATTGTGGCTGTCATCCCTGCCGGGAAGAGCATTCCTACAGAAGCCTACCTCGCGCACAGGAGCCTGATTATTCCGCCAAACCAGATTTGCTTCTGGATAGCGGCGAAGGGCTTCGAGGTAGGAGAAGCGTACAGCAACGCCATCCAGATGATCCTCGATCACCCCGAGCTTTCAACGTGGGAGTTCATGCTCACGATAGAGCACGACAACATTCCTCCCATTGATGGCATCGTTCGCCTGATCGAGAAGATGGAAAAGCATCAGGAATACGCCTGCATTGGCGGGCTGTACTGGACGAAGGGCGAGGGTGGAGTGCCGCAACTGTGGGGCGACCCCAAGGACCCGCTGCTCAATTTCCGTCCTCAGGTTCCTATCCCGAATGCTCTGCAAGAGGTGTGCGGAACCGGCATGGGCTTCAACCTGTGGCGCATCTCGATGTTCAAGGACCCACGGCTGCGCAAGCCATGGTTCAAGACGATCGCCGGGAAGGAAGGCACGGGCACGCAGGACTTGTACTTTTGGGGCGACGCCAGAAAACACGGCTACAGGTGCGCGATCGACAACAGCGTGCTGGTTGGTCATTTCGATCCTGAAACAGAAATCACTTGGTGATCCATGAACGCTGAAGCAAACGTTGCTGTCGATGTGCCGGAAGAGCTTATCAAGCTCGACCTTGGGTGCGGGAAAAACAAGGTCTCGGGGTTTACCGGCGTTGACTCGATCAAGTTCGACAACGTCGATGAAGTCGTCGACCTGACGAAACCGTGGCCGTGGAAGGATGACTCCATCAGTGAGGTGTATAGCTCTCACTTCATCGAGCACCTCACCATGGAAGAGCGCGTGCACTTCTTCAACGAGTTGTACCGGGTGCTCAAGTTCGGATCGGGCGCGAGAATCATCACGCCGCACTGGTCGCACGCCTGCGCCTACGGTGATCCATCGCACAAGTCGCCTCCGGTGTCGGAGTGGTTCTACCTGTACCTGAACAAGGCGTGGAGGGATGGAAACTCCCCACACGTCGATTCACGCTACGCAAGCGGGCCACTTGTGCTCAACTGCGACTTCGATTTCGTCACGGCTGGATCGTGGGATCAGTGGCTGGAGACAAGGTCGCAGCCGACCAAAGAGTTCGCGATGGCGCGATATATCAACAGTTACCGTGACCTGATCATGACGGTGACGAAAACCAAACGGTGATGAGATGGCAACCTCTGGCACGGTCGGGCAGAGCTTCATCGATGTAGCAGACATCATCGATAAAGCTATTCGCAGGTGTGGCGTGCAGCCGAACATGCTCACGCCCGAGACGACGCAGATCGTCACGGACAACCTGTTCATGCTGCTTACGACGCTTGCCAACCGTGGCATCAATATGTGGCGAGTGCACCGCTCGCTCATGGGGCTGTACGCGAATCAGGCCGAGTACACCATGGCGCAGGGCACGCTCGACATCCTGTACGCCCTGTACCGCATGCCTCAGCGTTTAAGCGGGACCGTGGTCTCTTCTGCCGGTGGCACGGCGACCAACGCCACAGATGGCGACATCGACACGCTGTGCACGCAGGTGTCGCCCAACGGGAACATCAGTTGGGACTTCACTGACCCGGTCGTGGTGAACTCGATCGGCATCCTTGCCGGGGCCACGGCGAGCTACACGCTCGTGTTCGAGGTGTCCGACGACGACGTGGTGTGGACGCAGGTGGGTGCAAGCCCCGGGGCGACCGCGTACACGAACGGGCGCTGGCAGTGGTACGACATCGAGCCCGCAGACTCCGCGCGGTACTTCCGCGTGCGGGAGACTGGCGGCGGGACTCTATCGGTGCGGGAAGTGTTCGTGACGAGCACGTGGACCGAGATCACCATGGCGCGGCTCAACCGCGACGAGTACTCGGCGCTGCCGAACAAGCGTCTCCCCGGTCAAGCACTCCAGTTCTGGTTCGATCGGCAGATCACGCCGAAGATGGTGCTGTGGCCCATGCCGAACACCACGTTCACGCTGATGTCGCTCTACACGCACCGCCAGATCGAGGACGTGGGTGTGCTGTCGAACACGCTCGACATCCCTCAGCGCTGGTACGAGGCGGTGGTGACAGGGCTCGCTTTCAACAGTGTGCTTGAGCTTCCCGGGGCCGATCTTCAGAGATATGAAACCCTTAAAGATCAAGCTAATATGGCGATGACGACCGCAGAGGCTGAAGAGCGCGATGCGTCGCCGACGCAGTGGCAACCGAACATCAGCCCGTACACGGCATGAGAGATGGCACTCGATCGAACGCAGCTTCAGAACCTCTTCGACAACCTGAGGGCTCAGTTCCCGGGTGAGGTGGAGAAGTTCGCGCGCGGAGGGTGGACATTCCGTGACGATCAGGATTACGCGTTCCGCAGGTATCGTGTGCTGAAAAAGGAAGACGAAATTCTAATGATCCACCGCTACGGTGGTCGGCTTCGGCTGCGAATCATTCGTGGCCGAAAGAAGGAGATGGTTTAACTGGAGGTGAACAATGGCTGAATATCGCAAACTCATTGCCGCAGTCATCGGGCTTGCTTTGCTGCTGGTCAACCGCTACTGGGGGTTCGACCTGTCGTCTCAGGCAACAACCATCGTTGACTTGCTGCTTGCTGCCGGAACGGCAGTCGGTGTGTTCCAAGTGCCGAACGCGCCAGCGACTGCGTAACGCATGCCGGTTTTTCTGGACACGAGGGGGAAGGCGAGCCTTGCTATCGGTCTGTGCGATCGATGCAAGAGGAAGTTTCCCATCGATGAACTCAAGCCAGACCCGAACTCGCCCGGGCTTCTGGTGTGCAGGGACGATCGTGATCAGTTCGACCCGTGGCGTCTACCGCCGCGTCAGACTGAGGACATTTCAATCAAGAGGGCGCGGCCCGAAGAACCGCTTGAACCCCCCGAGGAGTAACACGTGAAGATTCATGTCTACGAGATCGTTGCTGCAAATCAGGTTCTGAATCGTATCCGTACGCTCGCCCTTCCGCCGCGTGGCGCGTTCGCCTTCGATCGTCTCTCGAAGAAGATCGAGGAAGAAATGAAAACCATCGACGAGCGTCGTGTCGCGATCGTAAAAGAACTCGGCAAGCCGAACGGTGACGGTAGCTTCCACGTTCCCGACGACAAGATGGAAGAATTCTGGTCGAAGTGGAATCCGATCCTCGAAGAGGAAATCGAGGCCGAGATGCCTAGCGTCAAGCTCTCTCACTTTGGAGACGTATCCGTCAAGCCAGAGGAAATCCGTTTCATGAGCAAGTTCATCATCGAGGATTGAAATGCCACTCAACGTATTCGGCGGTGGGGTTACTGACCCCTCAGAGGTAAGCTACCGGGCAGTTTCGCTCACCGCAAACGTAACGTTGCTGTGGCCGAGCTTTGCTCAGGGCTCTGGCAACGTTGTGGCGCGCGGGATGGACGTAACCCCGAGCGGCCCGGGGCTGGAGATCACATTCCCTGATGCGCGTCAGGTCGGCGTTGGAATGAGTTCGCTTGTTCGAAACGTCGGCTCCGACACCTTCACGATCAGGGACGCGAACGCTGGCGTCATCACCACGATTGCCACAGGCGTCGCGAAGTTCGTCTACCTGACCGACAACAGCACTCTCGCCGGTACGTGGACGGTCGTAACCTTCGGCACTGGAACTTCCTCTGCGGATGCATCACTCCTTGCCGGACTTGGCATCAAGGCGATCGGTTCCACGCTCGCACAGAAGTACGAAGTGTCGGAGACGACATCCGGATTCACGATAGCCGCTGCTGACCGCGCCAAGATGTGGACGTGGACGAGCGGCTCGCACTCGATCACGCTTCCAACCTCAGCATCCTTGGGCGCTGACTTCTTCTTCATCGCGAAAAATGGTGGCTCCGGAACGATTACGTTCAATCGATCGGGCTCCGACACCATCGATGGCGCGACGAGCTTTCAGCTTGCGCCGGATGAGTCTTCGATCATTCATTCGTCAGGCGGAAACAACCGCTGGTTCTCCGTAGGAAAGGGACGCTCTGTCGCCTTCGCATTCACGCAGCTTGTCAAGAACGTCGGCGGAGGCATCGATGTCACGCTGAGTTCCGCAGAGGCTGCGAACAAGGTCATGAGCTTCACTGGTGTTCTCACAGCGAACATCAATGTGATCGTGCCGAACACCGTGAGCGTGTACTACGTGTTCAACAACACGAGCGGCGCGTTCACTTTAACGGTCAAGACCGTTGCCGGTTCTGGCATCACCGTGTCGCAGGGGACGCGCGACATTCTCGTTTGCGATGCCACGAACGTTCAGCGCGCGGTCGACAACACGGTCTCATCCATCATCTTCGACGCGGGAAGCGAATCCTCGCCATCGGTTACCTTCGTTGGCGATACCGACACGGGCCTTTATCGTTCCGCTCTCGGTGATGTGTCGGTTACCAACAACGGCACGAGGTCTGCGACCTTCGCCCCGGGAGGGTTTTCCGCTGTCACCGCAGTGTTCACCCCACAAGTAGGATCGAACGCTGCGAGCAACCTGAGCTTTACTACGAGCGGAGGTACGCAAGCTCAGGTTATTCATACCGCTTCGGCAGTCAACTACGTGACCTTCACTGGTGGCGTGGTATCGACTGGCCCAACTGTGGCAGCGGCAGGTTCTGATCCGAACATTTCCATCGCGTACGACACCAAGGGCACCGGGTCGCATTTTTTTAGAACCAATTCAGCAGTACCTGTAAACCAAGTCGTTATCACCCACACCCCTACGGCGACGAGGTGGATCACCCTGACAGGCTCGAACGGCGGCAACCCGACGATCTCCACGAGCGCGGGGTTGCTTGCGGCTGGCGCTGCGATAGCGGCTGTTGCTGGTACAGCAGCGGACCCCGCATACACGTTTTCCGCTCAGCCGACTTGGGGAATTTACCAACATGGTGATGGTGTAGGGGTTAGCGTCTCTGGTGCTGGAAGCGTGGTTTTTGGTGGTACGAGCACTGCCGTGGTTGCACACAGCACTGGCGGGTACAACTGGTATGCCTCAGGAATAAGCGGAACAATTGATCTGAGACTGTGGAGAGATGGTGCGAACGCTCTTGCGCAGCGCAACGGCACGAATAGTCAGACACTTCGTATCTACAACACGTTCACTGACGCCAGCAATCATGAGCGCTTGAGTTTCCGCCATGATGGAACACGCTTTTTGATTGAGGCAGACAGGGCTGGCACAGGATTATCAAGAGCCCTTGCTATTGTTGCGGGAGCTACGTCTGACCTGCAACTATCCGCTGGAGGAGCCACGAGGTTCAACGTCACCTCTGCTGGTCACTTTACAGCGAACACGGACAACGTTTCCGACATCGGTGCCAGCGGTGCTAGTCGCCCGCGCACGATCTTCGTCGGCACGAGCATGATCGTTCCTCTCATCATTGGTGCGACGCTCACAAACCCCGGGATCACGAGCCAGACGCTAACGTGGTCTGCCGGTGGAACCACGTCGTGGAATATGGACCTTGGCGGTATCGCAACCGTCACCGCGAGCGCAGGAAACACGACCATGGGCGCGCCGACCAACCTGAAAGTCGGCTACTACATGCTCAAGTTCATTCAGGACAGCACGCCGCGCACGATCACGTGGAACGCTGTGTTCAAGTGGGACGCAGGTGCGCCCCCGGTTTTATCGACTGCCGCAGGAGCGACAGATGCCATCTCCTTCTTCTGCGATGGCACAAACATGATCGGCGGAACCTTCGTGAGAGGTGCTGCGTAACATGCTCGCGCTTCGCAAGCCGCTGAAGGTGCTCACCGCTACCGGAGGCAACGATCTCGACATCTACACTTCTGTCGGATCGTTTCCGCATGCGATCCGCGCGCAAGTGTTCACGACAGGGAACTATGGGGCGAGCGGTGTTGGTACGCCAGCGGTGCAGTTCGGCACGGGATGGCGTGCTGGCAGCTACGTCTACCTCAGGAACACGGCGACGCACACCGGGGCAACAGGACCCAACGGCGGGCCCGGTGCAGCCGGTGCTGGTGGTGCTGGTGGCCCGGGAGGAGCCTCAAACCCGCTTGGTGGGGGGTCTCCCGGGAGCACGGGCGGGACAGGCCCAACTGGTGGTGCTGGAACGAATGGGGGGACATCGCTTTCTGCAACAGGAGTTCCTGCAAACGTAGTCCTGCATGTTGACAATGGCCCCGGAACGTTGACTGGCGGCACGGGAGGCTCTGGCGGTCCTGCCGGTACAAGGGGTGGTGGTGGTGGCGGCGGTGGTGGTGGTAATCAGGTAACACCCCCAAAGTCTCCGACCAACTTTGGCGGTGGCGGTGGTGGTGGCGGTGGATTTAACAGCGGTAGCGGTGGCGCTGGCGGCGGTGGCCCCGGCCCCGGAAGCCCCGGAGCGTCGCCCGGTGGCGGCGGCGCAGGTGGCGGTGGTATCGGTGGCCCCGGTGGCCCCGGTGGCCCACTCGCTACTGCCGGTACTGGCGGAACACCGGCAGGTGCTGGTGGCGGTGGCGGAGGGCCCGCTGGAGCGCCCGGGAGCACTGGACCGGCAGGGGTACAGGGTCCTGCGGTGACGAACAACGCTGCGATCACCTACATCGCAACAGGAACGAGAAATGGACCGATCGCCTGAGCCGAACACCTATTCGTTTCCGTTGATGACAACGGCAAGAACGGTCGCCTACGCGCACTGGAAGAACGGATTTACCTACGGGGAACTGAAAGACCTTCGATCATTCTGCGACGCGTTGCCGAGGCAGAAGGCTCTGACGATGGGCGCATCGGAGGGCGCAGAACTCACGGATACGCGGGATTGCGATCTCTCGTGGATTCCCATGAACGATCAGACGAAATGGTTTCACGACAAGCTTGCGTACTACGTGAGCAACCTGAACGAGACCTACTTCGGTTTTGATCTTACAGGTTTCGAAATGGCACAATACACCGTGTACGAGGGCACAAAAACAGGATCGCACTACGACTGGCACATCGACTGCTACGGCAAGAGCAACAGGCCGCAGCGCAAGCTCTCTCTCGTCCTTCAGCTTTCCCATCCTCAGGAGTACGAGGGTGGAGAGTTGTGGCTGCACGGTGCGGAGAAACACAATGTGCCGAAGGAGCACGGATTGCTCTACGCATTTCCTTCGTACACGCTTCATCGTGTGACCCCCACGACGCAAGGCGTTCGTCGCTCGATCGTCGTATGGTGTGTGGGTCCTGAATTCAGGTAGGAGACAACATGCACATCAAGTACAAGATCATCGAGGTGCACCCGGAGGAGCACCAGATCGTTGTCCGTTTCTACTCCGACAAGATGACTGAACAGATGCAAGCGATCGAGGTTCAAGATGGAAAGATCGTACGCTCTCGGTCTGACTTCGCACTTGATCTACCGATCCCGGCTCCCACTGGGACAGACCTGCACAACTTCATCATGAGCAGGTGCCCTGTGCATTTTTTCGACAAGCACGAGAAAATCTCTGACCCCGGTGTCGATACGTCCATGAGCATGATTCTTCCGCTTCTCGGTCAAGAGGCGGTCGCACAGGTCGATGTGCCAAGAGCGCCAGACGCACCACTTGTTGTCGATACAGCGGAGCCTCCGGAGTCGGTCTAGTGGCAGCGTTGATTACTAAAAGCCTCAGACTCTCACCGCTCATGATCTTCGAAGTAAGCGGTGCGGAAGGCGACTCGATGAAGATCGAGCACCTGAAGAACATCCGCGCCACCGAGAAAGCGACGGTGACGGTTTACATCGAGGGCGGAATCACGATTACGCGGATAAGTGGTGAGTCAAGCAGCGGCATCATCGTTGACCCGAAGAAAGCCGGTGACGTGTCATACGAAACCTACCCTGCGGAGTTCATCAACAAGGGCGTCTTCGAGACAAAGGTCGTTACACCCACTGCGAAGTACTACTGCATCAAGCATCCGCGAAACAGGAAGCTCGATTGCGATACGATGCGGCTCGCGAAGGATGAGTGGGACGTGGTTCCGATCCGCCACTTTCTGTTCGTGGCGAAAGGTTCGTGCACAATCAAAGAGAAGACCTTTAGCGCGCCAGAACTGATCAGCGCTGACTCTGGATACGTGACCGTGAAGGCCACTACAGATTTTCTCGGGATCGTCATTCGAAAAATCTGATGTTGGGGTTACTACTTCGTCTGCTGGAGAAAGCGGGCCGCAAGAAGGTTCTGGTCAACTTCATGGGCGAAGTGGTGGCGTACCGCTGGTACGTCCTCTATCTTGAGGAGGACGAGGACACGCGATTCATCGCCCGCTTCCCGAACATCTACATCCACCAGAACCTCATGCCCGATACGCCTGATGGGCCTGAGCCGCACAAGCATGCGTGGAACACCTACTCGCTCATGTTGAACGGCGGCTACTGGGAAGAGGTGAACGGCAGGGAGCGCTACAACCCACCGGGAAGTTGGGCGCTGCTCAAGTACGGTGACTACCATCGCATCACGAAGACGAACCCGAACGCGTGGTCGATGTTCTGCCACGGCTTCAGGAAAGGCCGGTGGGGGTTCAAGCAGAAGGCGTGCGAGACGATCTGCGCAACCTGCGCCGAGAAGTACGGGGTGTGCGTGAATACGACACGGGACGTGCCTTACGAAGCGCACTTCGGTGGCAAGGCGTTGAAGCGGCGCGTCCACTGGTTTCCAAGCAAGGAGCCGGGACTTGAGAAACGGCTCGCGCGCAGGCGCGAAGCGGTGAAGAAGATCACGCTTCCGACGCTCGACGAGGTCAATGCACGCATCACCGCAGAGATCGGGGAGAGGGATGCTTGACGCGCTGCTTAGATGGCTAGAGAGGATCGGGCGCAAAAGCGTCATGGTCGACTTCTTCGGTCGCGTCATGATGGAGCGTTATCACCTTCTGTGGTACGAGGACGACGCCGGTAAGGGCATCTGGCCGAACATCTGGATTCACCGCTTCCCGGTTGAGGAATCTCCGGACAGCAGGGTGGCAACGCACCGACATCCGTGGAATACGTTCTCGATTGTGTTGCGTGGCGGCTATACGCAGATCATCAAGACAGGCAATGTTCTACGCGAGCATATCCATCGCAAGCTCACCTTTCTCAGCCACAAGAAAGAACACCGTATCTCAGAACTGATTCCGCACACAGTAACGATCTTCTGTCACGGCTGGAGAAAGCAGCCATGGACGTTTCATCATGGCGAGCGCGTGGTGGAGCGCGGTGACTGGTATAGGGAAGCAAATACAGAATGGCTTCGTGTTGGCCCACACACTGAGCGCAAGCTCGCGATCCGCAGGCGCGCGCTCAAGAAGCTTGGGGTCGCAACACCTTCTTCGAATGCCGAATTCGTCGCGCTTCTTCGCGAGAAGGGGCTCCGCAAATGAATCGCTTTCTGGAGTGGCTTCACCGCATTGGCCGCAAGAACCTCGTCATCCGGAGTGACGGTCAAATTCTCATGGAAAGGTATTTTCCTTTCCGGCACTCCGATCGTGGAATACACAATAACTGGAGGATGAAGCTACCGAACATTCTGCTGCACCACTTCCCGGCCAACGTGGAGGATGACTTCATTCATGACCACGGACGAGCCTGCGCGTCGATCGTACTGCGCGGCGGATACACAGAAGTAAAGAACGGGAAGACCTACGTGCGCAGGGCGGGACATATCTTTGGCTGCTGGTACGACACGATGCACCACGTCTACGACATCCTGCCCGGAACGTGGACGATCTTTTTCGTCGGCTACTGGCGTGCGCCTTACCGGATCAAGCGGTCCGTGGAAGGACCGATCATGACGCGCGCCGATCTCTCGCAGACAGACACCCTGACTGGCTCGAAGCAGGACACACCGGAGCTTCGCGCGCGCATCGCACGTCGACGCAAGGCAATGTCGAAGCTGAATGAAAGGAAGGTCGCGTGAGGTGGATCGCTTCAGTGCTTGAGCGGCTAGGTAGAAAACGCGTGATCATCATGCGCAATGGCGAACTGCTCATGGAGCGCTACTATCCAATGATCATGAACGAGCCAGAGGACAATGGCTGGAAAACAAGGTTGCCGAATGTAGTGCTTCATCACTTCCCGAACAACGTTCGGGACGAGTATTCCCACGACCACGGGCGCGCCTGCATGGCGATCATTCTTCGTGGCGGATACAGGGAACTCAGGGACGGAAAGGTGCTTGAGCGCAACGCACCTTGCATCTGGACATTAGGCTATGATTCGTTTCACCAAATTGTGAGGATAAAGCCCGACACGTGGACACTGTTTTTTGTCGGGTGGAAGAGGCGGGAATACAGGATGAAGCTGCCGAAAACCGGCAGGATCGTTTTGCGTTCCAGCTTGCGGACTCCGAGCAGTGTCAAGGGAGTGATCGGAGCGCAGAGAGAGACGCCAGAGTTGCAGGCTCGTCTTGCACTCAGGCGAAAACAGTTCACGAAATAACAGGAGAGCAGAGATGAAACTTCAGATCACCATCCTTCAGTCGGCGGAAGGAACTCGCGTCATCAGCGATCGCAACAACGTCGAGTCGGTCAACCATCCGGATCAGTCCACCTTCGAAGTCGAAGGCGAGGTGATCGAGCTTCGAGAACTCGGGCTCAACCCCGGGAAGAAGCGTTCCGAAGAAGCACCGGGCGAAGGCGGCTCGGGGTCGGGTGATGGTGCACCGTAAGGCCCGCGCGACGGTGAGGGTATGAGAAATGGAGGATTACGTGCACCCCCATCGCCGTGAAGGCGACCCTCACGAATTTCACCATACAAGAACCTCGGACGCGATAGTGGCGGAGATTCAGCGGGAGCACATTGATTTCAAGTACACCCTTCAAGGAATCAACGGTGCCTTGGCGCAGACTACCGAGACGCTGAAAAGTGTCTCGGAGCTTGCCAACAAGACCGACGATGCGCTTCGCGGATGGATCAAGTACTTTCAGGGCGCTGCGTTCGTGTTCGGTGTGGTGATCGTGATTGGTGGATACATCCTCGTCGAAAAGAACGCGCAACTGATCAAGATGCAGGATGCGATGCTCACCAACCAGACAGCCATCCTTGCCAACAACCACGACATAAGATTATCGAGCGCGCGGCAGGATGCGCAGGCTGCTGAGCTTAGGCGGCAGGCAGAGACAGACAGCAAGATTTTTGAACTGCTGCTCGATGTGATGAAAAAAGACGCATCCAAGAAACCATGACGAACGCCTCGACGAAGCGCAAGTTCGACAAGAACCTGCGGAAGCAATTGCTTCGTCGAGACCTGAACGACTTGATCAGAAACCCTGAGGGGAAGGTTTCTGAATCGAAGCTCTACTCCAACATCGGCAAGATCGTCGCGATCTACCTTCTGGTCGCGTACGCTGAATCTGTGTTGAAAAGCTACGACGTGCTGCTCGTTCTCCTCGGCTTCGTTGTTGTGCCTGACATTCTAAAGAAGGCCATCTCAATGAAGTACTCACACGCGGAGGACAAGAAATGAGCGTCGAGTTCAACAAGGCATTCAACAGCGTCATCGCCATCGAAGGCGGATTCAGCGACGACCCGACTGATCGTGGCGGGCAGACAAAGTTCGGCATCACCGAGCGCGTCGCGCGCGCAAACGGCTACACCGGGCTCATGAAGAACTTCACGATCGACAACGCGAAGTTGATCTACAAGACCCAGTACTGGGACACCCTCTCTCTGGACAAGATCGGAGCGCTCTCGTCTGAGGTTGCGCACGAGATGTTCGACACCGGGGTCAACATGGGCATCAACTGGGCTGGACGGTTCCTCCAGCGCGGGCTCAACGCGCTCAACCGAAACGAGCAGGACTGGGCTGACCTTGCCGTGGATGGCATCGTCGGACCCATGACGATTGCCGCACTTCGCTCGCTCATCGAGCGTAGGTCTGTCGATGGCGAGAAGGTGCTCCTTCGCCTCATGAACGCCTTTCAGGCCACCCGGTACGTGGAGATCGCCGAGAACGACAAGACGCAGGAGAAGTACACCTTCGGGTGGGTCAAGCAGAGGGTTGCCTGATGGGCCTTGGCTACATCATCGGCGGCTCCGCGATCCTCGTTGCCCTGACGACCGGGTGGGGTCTGCTTGAGCGCAACGGCAAGCTCAACTGCGCCATCAAGCTCGAAAAGGCTCAGGTCGCGCTACAGGAGCTTGGCGAGCGGGTGAAGGATCAGAACGCCCGGGTCGAGGAATGGAAGGCTCAGGCCGATTCTGCGCAGAAGGACGCGGCAAAAGCGCGCCGGGAGGCGGACGTGCTTCGCGGACAGTTCAAGCGTGAGCGCGAAGGCTGGCGAGAAGTGCTCGCCGGGGTCACCCCGCTCAAGCAGGATGGGTCGCAGGCAGGGTGCGACGACGCGTGGGGAATGATCGAGCGCAAGATCGCCAAATGAACCTGTGGAAATACCTCTGCATGTGTTTGCTGGTGGCGGGATGCGATGGGACAATGCCCAAGCTGCCCGAGCGCGTAGAGGTGCCGGTGCCGGTGCCGTGTATCGGCAAGGGAGACATTCCACCGCGCCCCGCGTTCTGGAAGGACGAGGACTTGATGGTGCTCGATCGCTTCAAGCGTACGATCGCAGTGTGGGACGAGCGCAGGGAGCGAGAGGTGTACGAGCGTGATCTCGAAGCGATAGTTCGAGCGTGCGCGAGGTGAGCCATGAGATGGGAAGAATTTAAGGTGCCTCTAGGGGTTACCGTTCCTGCGGTGGGCGTCGTCATTGGAGCGATGGTCTACCTGAACACCAACTACGTGAACGCGGAGGACTTCAAGCAGTATCAGAACAGGGTCGAGCAGCGCATCCTCATTCAGCAGAAGCAGAATCTTGAGTCTGAAATCCTGAAGCTCGAAGTAAAGAGGAACGCGTACCCGGAAAAGTTCGACGCGGTCGACAAGGCTGTCCTCAAGAAGCAGGAAGAGCAACTGAAGGAAGTGAAGGGAGACATACAGTTGCTCAAGAGCAAGGAGGCGAAGTAATGGCTGCGGAGATGACCTATACGTCGCTCGTGGAAGACATCGAGCAGTATGCGGAGAGGGACGACACCGACTTCATCGCGCAGATTCCTCGCTTCATCATGACTGCGGAGAATCGCATTGCTTCTGAGGCGCGCGGTCTCGGCTTCATGAAGGTCATCACCGATAACCTCATCCCCAACCAGCAGGAATTATCGAAGCCTGCGCGCTGGCGCGAGACAGTCTCGTTCCAGATTGGCACGGGGGCCGGTGACAACAACCGCGTTTTCCTGAGGAGCCGTTCGTACGAGTTCTGCCGGATGTACTGGCCGAACGCCACGGTGTCTGGAACGCCGCGCTACTACGCTGACTGGGACTACGAGCACTGGCTCATTGCGCCAACGCCCTCGGACGACTTCCCGTACGAAATCATCTTCCATGAGCGCCCCGAGCCGCTCGATGCTACCGTCGAGACGAACTGGACGACCAAGTACGCACCGCAGTTGATCCTGTACGCGTCGCTTCTGGAGGCGCAGCCCTACCTGAAGCGCGACGACAGGATGCAGCTTTTCACCGCCGAGTACGATCGCGCGCTGAAGCAGGTTGCCTACGAGCAGTCTCGACGGATGATGGACCGCACAGCGAGTGTTGTGAATGCCTGAGTCTTCCGGTCGATTCGATAGCGTTACCTACCCGATTGTCAGTCAACCCGGCATCAAGCGTGATGGCACGGAGCTTGATGGGAATTTCTATGCCGACAGCAACTGGGTGCGCTTTCGCCTCGGTCGCCCGAAGAAGATGGGCGGCTTCCGTGAAATCCAGAACGGGCTCGATGGCCCGATCCGGCATATGTACATTCACTCGAAGCATCCGGAGCACATCATCTACAACTTCTCCGGAACCGGCATCCAGTGCGTGCTGGTGGACAACGAGGCGGTGGGTGGCAGCAGCTACACGCGCTCGATGCCTGCGTTCACCACGGGCGACAACTATCTTTACCAGACCGACACGCTGTTCGATGTAACAGGCGGAAACACCTCGATCATCGTTCACCCGGGGCGAAACCTGAGTGACATGGATCAGTCCACCGCGACCACGGTGTACTTCGGTGATGTTCTTGGCACCGGAGCGCTATCGAGCACGGGACAGACTGTTGATGGCGGCATCGTCGTTCTCCAGCCGTATCTCTTCATCTACGGTACGAACGGTCTCATCAAGAACTCGGCGGCGAACAAGCCCAACGATTTTGCGACAGGGGACTCGAACACGGCGAACGTTGCAGGAACGAAGATCGTTCGCGGGCTCCCGCTCCGTGGGGGTGGTCAGGCTCCGTCCGGATTATTCTGGTCTCTCGACTCCCTCATCCGCGTCTCTTTTGTTGGCGGGACAGCGAAGTGGAAGTACGACACGGTGTCCGCGAAGACAACGGTGCTGTGCTCGAACGGCTTCATCGACTACGACGGTGTGTTCTTCTGGCCCGGTGTCGATCGCTTCCTCATGTACAACGGGGTGATCAAGGAAGTCCCGAACCAGATGAATCAGGACTTCTTCTTCGACAACCTGAACTGGAATGCTCGCCAGAAGGTGTGGGTGACTGCACAGCCAAGGTGGGGAGAAATCTGGTGGCATTTCCCGAAGGGCCAGTCCACCGAATGCAACCACGCAATCGTCTACAACGTTCGAGAGAACACGTGGTATGACACGCCGATCGAGCGATCTGCCGGGTATGCGCCGCGCGTCCTGTACTTCCCGGTGTACGCGGAATCGACATCGAACGATGACTCGGCAACGCCCGACAAGTACCGCATCTTTCGCCACGAGGTGGGCACGGACAAGGTCGTTGGCGAGCAGCAGTTGTCGATCGACGCTTTCGTCGAGACAGCCGCCATGGGTTTTGCGAGCGGTGGGCCCGGGGGCAACGCCATTCCGCAGCCGAACGTGCAAACGCGCGTGCTGCGCATAGAGCCTGACTTTGTGATGAACGGAGACATGACCGTGCAGTTGCGTGGTCAAGCACACGCTCAAGCACCCGTTGTTGTTGACGCTGAAAAACCGTTCGGCCCGACGACCCCAACTGTGGACTTCAACACTCAGCGAAGGCTTCTTCGAATCAGGTTCCGCTCGAATATGGTCGGGGGAGATTTCCACATGGGCAAGACGATCGTCCACATGGAGCCGGGTGACCCGAGACAGTGATGGCGTTCCTACCAGCACCGGAAGGTCTTGCTTTCGAGGAGTGGGGAGGCTATCTTGTTGAACAGTTTGCCGAATTCATCGTTGCAGAGGTTCCCGACAACGAAGATGAATGGAAAGATTGGGGCAACAGACTTCAGAGAGACGATGTGTTTTCACAGATTCCAAACACAGACCCCTTCGACACGTGGCGCGACTGGGCGCGACGTGTTGTTGAAGTGATGGAAGACGCCTGACATGCCCTACTGGCAAATCGGTGGTGAAGGTGAAGGTTCTTGGGTTCCATATCCACATGAGGTGGCCGCTGGCCCTTCGCCTGCTCATGTAGCGCCCGGTGGCGAGAGTTGGGCTCCGCCGACGAATTACGACTGGTCCGGCAATTACGTCGCGCCACCCAAGAGTCCGTATCCGGAAGGATTCGCACCTCTTTTCGGGCAGACGCCTGAAAACTACAAGCTCGGTTATTTCGCTGGCGGAAAGGGCACCGGAGAGGACGCCTACTTCCTCGATTGGAATGATCCTCGTGTCGGCGGCTACCAAGAGCTTACGCTTCACAACCCCACGAGCCCGTGGGATGAGCAAGGCGGAACGCGTCAGTACACGTGGATTCCGAAGAACCCCAACGCTCCTCGGGCGTACGACTACGATGAAGGAAAAAGTATTCTCCAAGGACTGGGGAGTTCCGTTGTCGACGCAGCGAAATACATCGTGCCGAAAGTTGCGACGATGTACGCGGGTCACAATCTAGCTTCGATGCTTGGCAACACATTCGGAACTGCGAGCACGATGGGTGGATGGGACCCCGGCAGCGTTGGCCCTAGCGGAAGCGGTGGAGGTGGTGGCCTGACTCAGTACGCCTCCGCTGGCGGCATTCCTGATGTGACTCCGATAGATTTTGATCCGTACAGTATCGGATCGTCTCCCTACGCTGACATGGCGTTCGACTATTTACCGCCAGACTTCTCAGGAATAGATTTCAGCAACCTGCCGCAGGTTGGTGGAGCGACATCGGCGACATCGAACGTCATGCAGGGGTGGGACCCGGGAAGCATTGGTCCCGCCGCTCCGAAGGCTGTGCCCGGGTCGCTTGGTGCTGCGATCAGCGATCCGTGGGGCACGATCAAGAATCTACCGCTCGACAAGGCTGTGATGGGCGGGCTCGGACTTGCCAACCTGATCGGCGGATCGATCGCCAACTCCAACGCGAGAAAAACCGCAGAGCAGCAAAGCGCTGCCGCGCAGGCCGCTGCCGCGCAACGTCAGGCGCTGGTGGACAACCCGGGCGGACCGACGTTCGCGCCAATGAACAGGGTGCAGAACCCGTACGCTGGCGATCTGACGAAGTACGGTTTCGGACCGCAGCATCAGTTTTTCCAGACCTCGGGGCCGCAGAGAGTTGGCGCGCCCGCTGTGCAGACGCAGCCCGCGCCACAACTGTTGCAGGATACGTTCGCGTACGGTGGCGAGGTAGAAGGCTACCCCGGAGGCGGTCTATCGCAGATGTCGCGCCTTGCTGAGGGCGACGGTGGCGGTCAGGACGACAAGATTCCTGCGCTGCTTAGCGATGGCGAATACGTGATGGATGCCGAGACGGTTTCTGCTCTCGGAGACGGTTCAACGAAACACGGTGCGAAGAAGCTCGACAAGATGCGCGAGAGAATTCGCAAGCACAAGCGTTCAGGTTCCACACGCACGATTGCGCCGAAAGCGAAGTCGGCAGAGCGTTATCTCGGAGGCGCGTAATGGCATTCACCGACTTCTTGTTCCAAGGTTCTCCGCCCCCGGCGACGACCTCGACGACAAGCCAGCAGGGACAGCTTCCCCTGTGGTACTCGCAGTACATTCAGGGGCTCAACAATGCCGCAGCGGCTGTCGGCACGGAGCCCTACCAAGCCTACGGTGGGCAAAGGATCGCCCAATTCCGTCCGGAGCAGGTGCAGGGCCAGCAGTATGCGATGAATCAGGCGACCGCATGGCAACCTGCCATGGCGCAGGCGGGTGCAGCCGTAGCGCGCGGCGCGGGGCCGTTCGACCCGAACGCGGTGAACCAGTTCATGGTGCAGCCCAATGCGCAGATCGCAGAGATCGAGCGTCAGGGATTGCGCAACTGGAGCGAGAACCTGATGCCGAGCATTCAGGACGCGTTCACGATGTCAGGACAGCCCGGCTCAACTCGGAATCTTGAGTATCTGAACCGTGGTGCTCGCGATGTCAACGAGTCGATCATGGCGCAGTCGAACCTCGCCCGCGAAGGCGCGCTCAACCAAGCGATGAATCGCTACGGTGACTGGCAGAACCGCGCCATCACTGGTGGTGGAGCCCTCAGTCAGCTTGCAGAGCAGCAGCAAGGTCTTGATGCGCGCACCGCCGCAATGATGGAGACCGTAGGCCGCACCGGGCAGCAGATGGATCAGGCGAACCTTGATCTTGCCTACAAGGATTTTCAGGAGCAGCGTCAGTACCCGCAACAGCAGATCGGATGGATGAACCAGATCGCTCAGGGTCAGAATGTGCCGCAAGGCCAGACCACCACGACGACCGCTCCGTTCCAAGGCTCGATGGGCCCATCACCGCTTGCGCAGCTTGCCTCTCTCTACGGTGTCATGAGAGGAATGGGCGCAACCGGAAATCAGACTCAGGCTCCGATAGGGTGATATGGCTGGCGCTCTCTCTTCTCTTGCTTACGAGGCCGACGAGCTTGGCATCGACCCTGACGAGTATTCCGACGTTGTAGAGTCGTATGGGCGACAAGGCGCGGGGCTTCGCGAAGCTTCCACGGTTCCGGTCACGGGCGCGATCGCGACGCTCGATCAGCGCAACGCCGGACTGCCAACCGACATCCTCGATCAGTTCCGAGCCAGATGGAGTCCCCAGTACGAGGCGGCACTCGCGAACGTCGCGAAGGCGCGCGCTCAGATGAACCAGTTCTACCAGACGCGACAGGCCGACACGCAGACTCCTTGGCTTCACTTCGCGTCCGGAATGCTCAAGCCCACCCGCACAGGACAGTTCGGAGAGTCATTCGGCGAGGGTCTTGGTCAGTACGCTGGCGCGCTGGACAAGGCGAAGGCGACCGATCTTGCGCTCAGGCAGCGTAGCGCAGATGTCGGCTACAGCAGCGCTCGCGATCAGTACAGCGAGGTGTCAGACCTTGAGAAGCGCGAACTCGAAGCCATGAAGACTTACGCCGCGCTTGAGCGCGCGAGAAGGCTTGGCGCAACGCAAGGCAAGACAGCTTTCCAGAGAGACGCCGAGTACGTCTCCGGTGCGGACATTCCCATGGATGATCCTGATCGGGCGAGGAAGATCGCCGAAAGGCAAGCAGCCAGAGTCTGGAAGTTCGGCACTTCTGCGGAGAAAAACGCGAGAGCGATTCTTGATCCGAGCGATCCTGTGACAGGGCAAGTCATGGCCCTGATGCAGGATCAGAAGCTCATGCGCTCTGTCTTCCCGCACGTCATGAAGATGACGCCGCAGTCGGCCTACGAAAAGATGAATCCCGAAGAAGGCTACGCAGCGTGGCAGAGAGACCTTGAGAGAAACACCGTCAAGATCATGCGTGACTTCGCGGTCAGCGGAAAGCTTCCGGAGGGCGTTCAGGACCCGCGCAAGGATTCGACCTCTGCGGCTGGCGTGCAGCTTCGCCCGCAACAACCGCAACAACCTCAGCAACAGCAGCCCGCGAGGCAAGCGTTGCCTCCGAGCGTTCCGCCATCGGATGCCGCCGCCTATCAGGCCGCTCAAGCTGGCGGCACAGGAACGGTGAACAGACAGGTCACTCCTCAGGAGATGGCGCGCATGCAGCAGATGCCCGCCGAGCAACCGGGGCCGCAGGTGCCGCCGCAGGGCATGGCTCCGCAGGGCGCTCCTCCTCAGGTCGGGCCGCAGGGACCTATGCCTGCCCAGTTGCGGCCTCAGGCTGCGCCGCAGCGCTACAACCCCGCCGCAAGCGCAGAAGCGCTTTCCGATCGACTCATCAATGACACGATCGAGGGATTGCGTCAGAAAACTCACTCGGGGCCGCAGATCAAGGACCCTGAGGGCGAGCAACTGAATCTGGAGATTCAGAAGCGCGCCATGCAGGGCGCGAACAAGTACTTCGACGAGACGGTGATGCCTGCCGCAGACGCCTCACGCGGCGTGGAGATGAACGCGAAGATCGTCATGAATCTACTTCAGAAGTACCCCGACCTTACGGGCGCAGGAAAAGACGTTCTCGGTGCCGCACTGAATTGGGCGGACACGTTCGGCTTTGCCACACCGGGCATGAAGTCTCGCGTGAAGGACTGGGCGACCTTCAACTCGATCGTGATGAACGAAGTGCTGATGCAGCAGCTTGCGCAGAAAGGCCCGCAGACGGAGTCCGACGCGAAGCGCATGATGCAGGCTCGCCTGATGATCACGAATCCTGCTGAGTCGAACAAGTTCATCGCGCGCCTCATGATGGCGACCGCGAAGCGCGCTCAGGAGCAGGCGAAGTTCTTTGCCAAGTACCGAAAGCAGTCCCCATCGTTGATCGGTGCGCAGGACGCGTGGAATCAGTACACGGTAGAAAGGCCGATCGTGTCGATCATCGGCAACGAGCCCTACTTCCACCACGAACTGGACGCGTTCGAAGAGAAAAATGGCAGGCCCATCCCAAGAAGCTGACCTGAAGGGTTTCGTCGAGAACTTATACAGGCCGAAGCCGCCTTCAGAAGACGAGCAGGAGTTGAAGGGGTTCGTCGAGAACCTCTACGCGCCCACGCCAGAGCCCAAGAAGGAAGTCCCTGTCGGCGATCGCGTGAAGCAGGGATTGCTGATCACTGGCGGAGTGATCGGCGGTGCTCTTGGTGGCAGAGCCCTGTTTCGCGTGTTCCGTCGCGCGTTTCCCGGCATGACACCAAAGCAGTCGGCTCTGGACAGCCTCAAGTCATCGATGAAGGCTGATGGGATGGACTTGAAGACGGAGTTCCAGAACTACATCCAGAAGACCTCGCACAGTGATCGCCCGGTGAGCTTCGCTGACTACTTGGCATCTGAGGCTCCTCGCGCCAACCAAACAATGAGAACGCTGAACGAGTTCATCGACAAGTCAGAGCAGAGCGTTCCCATGGCGAGGAAACTCACGGAGCGCACCGCAGGACAGCGCGACCGGATTCTGAAGTCTCTCGCCGAAGACCTCGGGGTCGACCAGAAGGGTCTCGCGCTCACGCTCGAAGACATGAAGAAAGCTCAGCTTAAAAACGCCAAGCCTCTCTACGAGCAGGCGTTCAAAGATCAGCGCTCGATCGTCGACACACGCCTTCACGACGTGATGGATCGACACAGCACGATCATGGAGGCTGCGCTGGAGAACGCGAAGGAAGCCTTCAAGTTCGACCCCAAGAAGCGCGTCGAGGACATGACGCGAGCGGCCAACGCGGCGGGCGGAACACACAGGAAGGACGCGTGGCGCTATCTCGATGTGGATGGCGTGCCGAGCTTCCTGCAAGTCGGAGCGCCCAAGGCCGGACTACAGACCTACATCGCGCCGAACCTTGAGCAGCTTGACCGCATGAAGCGCGCCCTGTGGAAGCTCGCCGAGAAGCGCGCCAAGGAGGGCGCGGGCGACGTAGGGGCGATCCACGAGGCACGCCGCGAGTTGACCGAAGTGCTTGACCAGATCGCTCCGCCAGCCTACAAGCAGGCCCGGGCGATCTACGCCGGGGATGCCGAGATGACGGAAGCCGCCGAAATGGGCGGGAAGCTTCTCAGGATGTCGCCAGACGAGGTCAGGGCGAAGCTGGCTGGCATGAGCCCTAGTCAGCGCGCGGCGCTCGCTCAGGGCTTCTACGGCAAGATGCAGGACGCGAGCCAGCAGGCGCTGATCCGGCAGATCGTCTCGAACCCGGTCAAGTACCAGAAGGAACGGGAAATTCTTGGTGCTGTGTTCCCCGACAAAACACGGCTGGATGCATTTCTGAGTGATCTGGATGCAGAGCGAGCGATGCTGGCGGGAAAGAGCGCCTACTATGGCGTCGGAACTCAGACCGCCAGCCCCGGGGTGATGGACGTGCTAGGCGCGGTGGTTTCACCAAAGGCAACCGCTACGCAGGCGGCTTTCGGGCGCGGTCCTTGGGCCTCCTCGATGCCGTGGACAAGGCACCCGAGAGTGACAGCAGGAAGCGCGAAGGCCGGGACAGAGCTTGCTTTCGCTGACCCGGTACTCGGGCCTCAGACGAGCCACCCTGCGTTCGCCGACATCATGCGCCAGTACGAGCCCGGGATGGCGAAGTGGTTCGATATGCCCGGGTCGGTTGCTTTTCCTGCGGCTGGTGCGCCTGCGGGCGGTCTGGCTGCTGCCGCGATGACCAACGTCGGAACCCCAAGGGTCCCCGAGCATCGCGGGGCGCTCAGCAACATTCCGTTCGAAGAATATCCCTACCCCTGAAAGAACCGCGCAATCAGTTCAAGCACGACGCAGAAAAGAACGCCGAGAGATACCCCTACCCATCCGCCACCACCTTGACCATCGGTGAGTCCCACCATGACAATCGTGAAGAAGGCCACGATCGAGATGTAGAGCAGCGGGAACGTGACAATCACGGACGAGCCTTCGTTGCCAGCCTAACGACGTTCTGTACTTGGGCGCGCTTCGGCTTCTTCCTCTTCCTGTTCCAGCCCGGTGAAAGACGCTCGAACGTCTTCCTGATGTCTGTCTTCGATGAGTGGACGTAGTCGAAGTCCCGGTCAAGCAATCGTGGCACGTTTTCTCTCCTTCGAGTAGTTCTCGCTCACCCAAGCATCTTCGATCTCGGGTTCCTTTTTTGCAAGCTTGGCAAACGTCATTGCGGCCTCGTGGTTGGTGAAGTTGTTGGAGATGACCTTCACCAGCACGCCGCCCGTGTGCACGCTACGCACGCGTGCCTTGACTATCCAACCGAGTTGAACTTGCCTCATACGTCACCTCAATCAAGCCAGAGCCCGAATTCGCCTATCATGAAGTTCTCGACGTTATCCATGTACTCCTTGAATTCCTTCACCTTGAGCCTGCGCGTAGAGGGTGACACCATCGCGCGCTCGCCTGCGATCTCCACCACCCTTGTGCCGAGAAATTTCTGCTTGAAGAAGTCGTGAAGCTCGTCGCGCTCGTGGCCCGTGTGTTTCCACATGAGGTCGATCAGCATCCAGTAGCGTCGGTTCTGGTGGGCTGAGCGCCCCGGGGAGTAGTTGTCGATCACCACCTGAAACGGCGGCTTGATCGGCAGCACGCTGATGACGTGCAGTGCGCGCTGACGCCGCTCCTCCGTTTCAACGATGATCATCTTGCTCATTGGTCAGGTTCTCAAGATAGGAAATTAGCTGCCAGCCGGTCGTTCTCTGTTTAGGCTTTTCTCCCCATCGGGTGTATCGTGTTCCGACCACCACGTAGCCGAGCTTGTTTTCATTCCAGAGTCTGATGATCTCTGGTGCGCTGGTCTGAAGAACGTTGGCAAGCTGCTGGAGCGTGTACGTTGGCCGAAAGGCGATTTTGCGCACCAATTCGAACCTCGACCAGTCTGCGTCGTTTACCTCTTCCAGCGCTTCATATTGTTCTGGTTGGTGTGTTGGTCGGCGAATGTTGTGTAATGGTTTTTCTTCGTAGATCGCTTTGCGTTCTGCCTGTATTGCATCGGACCTAGTAGAGAACCGTTCAATCTTCACGGTGACGATGTCGTCAAACCAGTGCGAGCATTCCTTGTGCTGTCGCAGTCGGTCAAGAGGTTTTATTGATTGGCCGACATATAGCAGTGAGCCATCTTTGTCGAAGTGCCGGTAAAGATACATGGCACCCTAGATCGAGAGGAGTGTTTTCATCGGAACTCGATCCGCCAGTCAATCACCCAGTGAAGGATGATGAAGACTGCCGCCGCCGTTGGCTCCTGAGCGAAACAACAAATGAGGGCGATCAGGAGCAGCATTGCTAGAACGGAATGTCATCTTCCATGTCGTCGAACTTCCCGGCTGGCTTCTTCGCTGCCGGTGCGCTCGCCGCCTTGGGCTCGGGCCTTGTCCTCGGCTCAGCGTCCTGAGGCTTGCCACCGAGCATCTGCAAGCGCTCAGCGATGATCTCGGTCGAGAAGTGATCTTGCCCATCCTTCTCGTACTTGCGAGTCTTCAGCCGACCCTCGATGTACACGTGGGAACCTTTTCTCAGGTATTCGGCAGCGACTTCAGCAAGCCGCCCACGGAACACCACCCGGTGCCACTCGGTCTCTTCCTTCTTCTCGCCGCTGTCCTTGTCATTCCATGAGTACGAGGTGGCGACGCTGAGGTTGCAGACCGCCTTGCCATCGGGGAAGTACCGCGTATCGGGATCGCGCCCGAGATGTCCGATGATGATCGCCTTGTTGACGCTCATGACTCGTCCTCCTCGGTTGCATCGTCGACCTTGAAGCCTGCGGTGATCATGTTGACGATTTGATCTTGGTTGGCAAACTCTGCATGCATCGACTTGCGTGCGACGAACCTGAGCGCTCCCGCGCGCGTCTTTGCCCGAACGAGCATGGGCTTGGTGCCTTCAGCGTTCACGCAATAGATGCGGGTGCTTTTCTTTGCTTCGATTGCCATGGTCTACTCCGCCTTTGGAAACTCGTCACCGAGACGAACGCTCTTCACCTTCTTTCCTGCGCGCCGCAGGTTCCACGAACGGATCAGGAGCGCCAAGATGCTCCAGCGCGTCAGGCGTTCGATCTTGCTGCCCATCGATGAGAGCAGGCGTTCGCGAACGACGTGCAGCGGATCGTTTGCAGCGAGCCCCGCACCCGAGCCGAGATCGACAATCCACTGCTGCGCGGCGACCTCGTCCTTCTCGCGGAAGATCATGTAGCAGAAGGCAGCGATCGACACGGTGGTGACCTTTCCGCACTTGTTGCGATCGGAAAGGCGAACCGCCTCCGCAAGGCGTTCCTTCAGCGGGCTCGCGAACTCAAGGAGTTGCTCCTTGGGAATCGAGTGCTCTCCGCCAACGTTCGCGAACTTCGATCCCTTTGCCAAGCGGCGCAGCTTTATCGGGTGCACCGTCTTCGGTCCGGAAAGGGAGATGAGGTTGTTCTTGTAGTAGTAGAGCAACATCGCAGTTGCAGCGACGTTGTTCGGGTTGGTGAATCCAGCGATGGAGAAAATGTCGCCATGCGTGCGGGTCTTGCCCACGTCGATCGTCGCGAATGCGCGCTCGTCGGAGATGCCCCGAATCACGTAGCTGTTGAACGGTGTTCCGGAAAGAACGCATGCCTCAAGCCGGTGCTGACCATCGATCAGATTGCCTGCGGCGTTGAACTTGATCGACTCTCCGTTGACGACCCACGTTCCAGCCTCCATCTCCAGACCGAACTGGAGCACACGACGCCCGGTGAGAGGACGATTGACAACCATCGTCTTCAGCCACTCAGCGGCTATTTTCGGCGTGATCGTTTCGATCGAGGTGCTGGTGAAGGATTCGTCCGACTTTTCGGTGCGGCGCGATCGAAGATTCAGTTTGCTTGACACGTGCTTGTCTCCCGTAGAAATCACTTCTTGTACAAGTCCATGGAGAAAAGTTTACTATAAAGCTGTTCCGTGTCAAGCAGAAACTGGGAAACCTCCGCTTGGAGCATCTTTATGTACTCTTCGTCCCGCTTGATGACTTGGGAATACAGCTTCAGGTGTTCTGGCATCCTCGGATCGTAGGAGACGAACAGCCACCACTTGCGCCCGGTCACCCACATTGCCCCCTGCACCTGAGCCATGTGCGCGTTCGGCATGCCTTCCTGAAGTGTTTCCACGTGGACCGTGGAAACGAAGGGACACTTTATTTCGCACCCACCGTCTGAATCGATGAGACCGTCCGGAGAGCAGCCGACCCACTTGATCTTCGGATGCTTCTCGAATTCGGCCTTCATGATGACGTGCCCGAGCATGATCTCGATCTGCTCTCGGGCCTCAGCCTCGGTGTCGAGCCCCCACTGCATGGCAGCGTTCTTGTAGCCCTCCACCGGAAGCCCGGTCAGGCGCTCGGTGACAAGCTGCGTGCGGTAGTTGCGCCGGGTCGCGGCCTCGCCTGTCTTGATCTTCGCGAGGATGTCCGAGAAGCGGCTGGCGGTGGCGTGTCCTGCCCGCTCTGCCAGCCATTCAGGTGTGCCTTGTTCGGCGCTCATGAGCGACCCTTGGCGCGGTCGTCCATCTCCTCCTTGTCAGCCTTGGGCCCTTTCTTTTTCGTGCCCTCTGGCGGGCTATCGGGACCAGTCACGAACCTGTCGTCGGGCATCTTAGGCGGCTCGTTCGAGGCCGCGAGCTTCTTCAGTCCGTCGTGGAACTGGGCGCAGCTTTTACGCTGCGCTGGTGTGCCCTTCGTCCACGCATTGCGGTATGCCTCGATACCGAACTGCGCGGCAACCTTCAGTTCGGAGTAGAACGCCTCGTCGATGTCCGGAACTTCGGGCTCGACGCGCTGAGTCTGGCGCTCCTCTTCTTCCTCCCCGGTCGCGATGTTGAATGCCTTGAGCATCGCGTACTTGGTCGCGTAGGAAAGCGCCTTGCCCGGGGCCTTGTCGCCCTGATCGATCGCATGCGCGTAGACGATCATCGCGATCTTGTCTTCGGGCCTGTCGATGTTGACGAACCACACCGAGTAGCTCGCCTCGACTCGGATGAAGGGCACGCCCTTCGAGGTTTGCGTTCCTGTGAGAACGGTCTTGTAGTCGTCGCGAACGGAAGGAATGAGCATGATCCCGTGCTTGATCAGGTGATCGCGGATCGACTCCGTGACGTAGTCATGGGTGATCGCCATGTACCCGCCGCTCTCGCCCACCTTCTTGTCCTTCTGAAGGTAGCCGACTTCCTTGCGTACCTCGTTGATGCGCTGATAGATGTTTCTTTCGTTGACTGTGTTCATGAGACCCCCGTTGTTGAAAACCCCCGGCATTGCGCCGGGGGCTCTCGTTATTGCTCCTCGTAGGCGCGGATGTAATCGAGCACGTGCTCGCTCCATCCATCGATGTGCACCCACTTTCCGTACCCGATTCCGTTCTGGTACGAGGCGACGTTCACCACGTAGCCTTTCTTCCCTTCACCGGGACCGTCGATCGAAGTGTGCGACTGCTCATCGGTGATGATGATGACGCGATCGTACTTCATCGATTTGGCAAGCTTCAGCGCTTTTCCGGTGTCGGTGCCACCACCCGGGCCTTTACGGATCGCCTGCGCGAGCGCAAAGCCACGACGAGCCGGAATCACTGCCGCATCAGTACCGAAGCCGATCACGACCGCTTCCTCGCAGATTTCTCGAACGAGGATCGCGAGCGCGCTGGCCGCATCCTGACGCGTAAGCTCCGAGCGCGCCGACACGACCGAGCCCACCATCGAGCCCGAGTTGTCGACCACGATCGCGGTGCGACCGGGAAGCTTCTCGACGCCTGCCATGCCGCGCATCATCGCGGCCTCCAGCGCGTCTTCGAGACGAGGCGCGTAGCGAGCCGCCGTGATGAAACGAAACGGCAGCACACGCTCCACGTTCAGCGTCTCCAGATGCTTGCGCATCAGGGCCTCATCGACACCCGCCTCCAGCATGCCGCGAAGGTTACGCAGGAACGCGAGCGCACCGAGCTTCTTCTCGGCCATCAGCCGCTCGAAGGTCGCCTTCTTGTCTTCGCCCGCCGAGAGCTTCACTTCCCACGTGTCGGGAACGGTCAGTTGATCGATCGCGATACGGTGAAAGATGTTCTCCAGTTCGGTAGGCGGGCGCTTCGGGCCGATACCCTTCTCGGCAAGCAGCCGACGCTCCGCCTTGGTGAACGGCTCGAACTTCTCGCCAGCCTTCACCGGGCGCGCGTGCGTCAGGAACAGAACGTCGCGCAGCTTCACTGCGCCATCCTTGTTCCACTTGGCAAGCTGGTACTCGTCGAACTTCTTGATCGCGCGCGCGAGCCCGACCTTCATTTGCTTCGTGAAGGGCGCATCCTTCTGGTCTTTCCAGTACATGGCGACCAGTTCACCAAGCTCGTCCGGACGCTGCACGACGTTGTAGATCAGATCGCCGACCTTGCGGCCAGTGTTCTTGCTCTTGATGAGCGCGCTCGTAAGCAGCAGCGGCGCGTGACGCAGCTTCATCTTCGTGCGCGCCTCCACAGCGATGTCGGCAACCTTCTCGAACGGCAGCAGCTTCACGCTGCCTTCGATGCGCTGCGCGATGTCGACACCTTGCTCGTAGAACGAGTCTTCCCACAGCATGCACGCCATCACCGAGCGACGCAGTTGCGCCTCGGCATCGATGCGGCTGGCGATAGCGCCTTCGTGAGTACGGGGCGCGGGGACTTTCACCTTGACGTTCGTCTTCATACGACCTCCTACGGTTAAAAAACACGCACGTGAAATCAGGAGTGAGGGAACATGCGACCCGGTACTGCTCTTTCGAGCGTCGTTGCCTGACGAAGTAACCGAATCTATCGCCACTCACAAATCAATTCTTGCGGGAACTCGCGGACCGGAGACTGCCCCTTTCGGAGCATCGAAACGTTACGAGTATCGAAGTAACCGAGCCTATCGCCACGCACGAATGTGTTCTTGGGGGAACAGGCGAAAACGGAAAGGTGGTTGCCCACCAAAGTGCTCTACCAACTGAGCTACGCCAGCTTACGCTGACGACAGGACTCGAACCTGCGACCTCTCGCTTACAAGGCGAAGTAACCGTCCTCTAGCGCCACCCACGAACTTGTCTTGTCTTCTCTGCCCCCTCCTGCTATAAGGTGTCCTGCTCAATAACACAGGATCATGTAGGTCGCGGAAGATACATGAAAGTGATATGACAAGTCAAGCACAGTCAACCCTCCCACGAAGCACGGATGTCGAAACGATCAGGCGCGAACTGAGAAGGCAGCGCGGAGATTGGCGACGACTCTCGCGCATGGCGAACGGAAAGCTTTCGTACAGGTGGATCGTCACCTTCGCATCCGGTGAGATCAAGGACCCTTCGTACTCCCGCCTTCAGTGCCTTGGCAAGTATCTCGGCTTCAAGATCAAGATCGAGCCCGGGCCACACTTCAACAAGTTCACTCCCCCACAATCGTGAACGCCACCGAGTGGCGCGAGACGGTTCGCGCCCTCGGGTGCGTCGTCTGCCGCCGCTTCGGGCACACCGGGACCCCGGTCGCCGCCCACCATGTCGCCACCGGATCGGGCAAGCGCTCCCCGTGGGCTCTGGTGCCCCTGTGCTACGAGCACCACCAAGGGGGTGCCGGACTGCATGGGATGGGCTCAAAAGCGTTCTGCCGCCTCTACAGGCCCCCGGGCGACGAAGAAATGGGGCTCCTGATCTGGACGCTCGAAGACATTGCCAAGTCCCTCTAGGCAGGGGGGGGTTGTGGATAAGTTATCCACAGGCTGGCAAAAGTTATCCACAGGGGGGCTGTCCCCAGTGTCCCCAGTGTCCCCAGTGGTCACAGAGACCACAGAAGACATCCTAGAGTGAACGAGGTAAACCTCAGCGCATCTGGATGAACCGTGGTGAATCTTGGTGAACGAGAGGGGCACTTGACACTGCTTGAGCGTCGTGCATAGAATTCTCTCGCTCGGTGGAAAAAACCCGGGCTCGCGGTCGCACGCGATCATGCTCAACCAGTGTTGAAAGCCCGTACGCATGGGCTTCGGTTGCGTAATCTTCACGGGTTCTGACACTGGTTACCGTGAATGGTTGTGCGATCGCAGCCTGAAGCCCAGTCGTACGGGCTTTTTCTTTTCACCGCGCCGCGCAATGCGGGCGGAGACATCACGCTCGGCGCATCGCGTGGATGTGCGGCTACCGGGGCAACGAGCAGAGCCGCAGCGTGGGTCCGAGAAGGCCAGAGCGCGCAAGGGGCGAGAGCGACTTCGCCGAAAGTCTGGCCGAGTGCAGGTGGTCGACTCTTCCTGCACCCCGTGAGCGCCGGTGACGGAACTCAAGGCAAAGGGAATCGGGCGTTCGGGTAAGGGGGAGCCTTGCCCGCTTCGCACCGGCTCTGGAATCTAAGGCTGTTCCCTTTGTCTTGCGTTTCAATTCCAATACTGAAATGCTCTCAGAGTGCTGAATGCCCTGATCGATTGTGAACGGCAACGAGGACACCGAAGTGTACGAAGAAGACCCGAGCTATCACATGGCTGGCGTTCCTCGCCTGCTGAATCAGTACTACAACGCGACAGCGAACACCTACGGGCCCGACAACGAGG